>NZ_CAWMCN010000123.1:0-37470 GCF_963865925.1 Vibrio sp. ZOR0018
GCAGCGACTGCCGCTTTTTTTGCATCCTCAGGTTGAGCAGGTGCAGGTTCAAGTGTTGGCTGAGGCTCACTCGGCGCCGTTTGCTGCTCTGCCTTGCGTGCTTTCGCGCGGGCAATGGCAGCAGCGACTGCCGCTTTTTTATCATCACCAGTTTCTGCTGGTGGCGCATCAGCACTGGTTTGCTGCGCTTTTTTCTCGCGAGCTTGACGTTTGCGCTCTTCGCGCAATTTAACCATTTCAGCGTTATCTGGCTCGACTTGACCTGCTTGCAGTGCTTCGGCTTGCTTGGCTTTAGCGCGAGCAATAGCCGCAGCAACGGCGGGTTTTACGGTGCTTGGGTTGTTTTCTGTTTGTGCTTTTTGCGCTTGAACGCGAGCAATGGCCGCTGCAATCGCATCGTCGCCGCCTGTGTGTTTCATCTCTTGACGACGTTCATCGGCTGCTTTTTTGAAACGATTCTCGCGATCGGCTTTATCGCGTTCTAAACGTGCTTTTTTCTCTTCGAAACGTACTCTGGCACGTTCAGCGGCTTCTGATTCTTGTTGGCGAGTTTTTATCTCGGCCTTGGCTTGACGATAGTATTGCACCAATGGAATTTCACTGGGGCAAACATAAGCACAAGCCCCGCACTCAATGCAATCTTTGAGGTTCAGTTCTTCACACTTATCATATTCTTCCGCTTTCGCGTGCCAGAACAGTTGCTGAGGTAATAAGGAGGCCGGGCAGGCTTCCGCGCACTGACCACAGCGAATGCAGGCCATTTCATGTTGTGAAGAGGCAATCTCTTTACGAGTGGGTGCCAGAATGCAGTTGGTGGTTTTGGTGATCGGAACTTGCGAATGAGGCAGGGTGAACCCCATCATCGGGCCGCCCATGATAAGACGCGGTAATTTTTTATCTGCCTTATAGCCAAATTGTTCGAGTAAATATTGTACGGGTGTGCCTAATAAAACCCAGACATTCCGGGGCTGTTTAAACGTATTGCCCGTTAAGGTGACTACGCGGTTAATCAGGGGTTCGCCATCCATGACGGCGCGTTTAATCGCGTAGATAGAGCCAACATTTTGTACCATCAAGCCAATATCGGCTGGAATTTTACCCGCAGGCACTTCTTGGTTGGTCAGCAATTTAATTAACTGCTTTTCACCACCTGAAGGGTATTTGGTTGGGATCACGCGGATCAAGATGTCTTTATGTATTGCGGCGGCTTCTAACGCTTGAATTGCTTCAGGTTTGTTATCTTCAATACCGATGATGGTTAATTTGGGCTTAAGAATGTGCTCTACAATACTGATCCCATCGATGATCTCTGCGGCATGGTGCTGCATGAGTACATCATCGGCCGTGATGTAAGGTTCACATTCGGCGGCGTTGATGATCAAAATATCAGTGCGAGCGAGGCCTGATTGCATTTTTTTTGCAGTAGGAAAACCGGCGCCGCCCAACCCAGAGATGCCAGCTTGACGAATGATTTCAATCAATTGCTCTGGGGAGTGTTGTCGATAATCAGCCAGTGGTGCGCACACTGCCCACTCATCTTGTTGATCAGGCGTGATGACAATACACATTTCACTTAACCCAGAAGGGTGCGCCGTGGTGCGCGGTTCAATGGCGGTAATGATGCCAGAGGTTGAAGCGTGTACAGGCAACATGAAGGTTGAGGTGTATTGTGTCAGTGGTTGGCCTTTGAGTACTTTATCGCCAACGCTGACCAGTAAATCACCGGCTCGGCCAATATGCTGTTTGAGTGGCAATACAATTTCTTGCGGTATACTGGCATGAGTCAGTGTCGTTTGATTTGACTGCTGTTTATTTTCTGGCGGGTGAATGCCTCCCGGGAAGTTCCAGAGAGTGCCAGCTTTGATTTGTTCTATTAATGACAACATACCAATCCTTAATTCACGCTTTTCTGCGCACGTGAGGCAGAGTCGGTAACATCAACAACAGGAATCGCGTTCATTTGCCACTTCCAAGTATCGGTCGTAGTTTCTACCGGGATCATTTCAATACAGTCCGTTGGGCAGGGGGCAACACATAGATCACAGCCAGTACATTCTGACTTGATCACGGTATGCAGAGCCTTAGTTCCACCAACAATGGCATCTACGGGACAAGCTTGAATGCATTTTGTACAACCGATGCACATATCTTCATGAATGAAGGCAACGGTTTTGACCTTATTATCAAGATCATGCGCAGACTCTTCAGCTTCAACGCCCATTAAGTCAGCCAATTTTTCAATGGTTGCTTGGCCGCCGGGCGGGCATTTATTGATTTTATCGCCATTGGCAATGGCTTGTGCATAAGGGCGACAGCCCGGATAGCCACATTGACCGCATTGTGTCTGCGGTAAAATCGCATCAATCTGATCGACGATAGGATCGGCTTCTACTTTAAAGCGGATAGAGGCAAAACCTAAGATAGCGCCAAACACAGCGGCCAATGCGACAAGTGCAAGAATAGCGATGAGTATTGTGCTCATATTACAACTTCACCAATCCTGTAAAACCCATGAAGGCGAGTGACATAAGACCTGCGGTTATCATAGCAATTGATGCGCCTTTGAAGGGCGTTGGTACGTCGGCTACGCCGATGCGTTCGCGCATGGAAGCAAACAGAATCAATACCAATGAGAACCCAACCGCGGCACCAAAACCATAAATAATGGATTGAATGAAGTTATGATTTTCGTTGATGTTGAGAAGCGCAACCCCAAGTACCGCACAGTTGGTGGTGATAAGAGGAAGGAAAATCCCGAGCAGGCGATATAACGTTGGGCTGGTTTTGTGTACCACCATTTCGGTGAACTGCACCACCACGGCGATCACTAAAATAAAGCTCATGGTGCGTAAGTACTCAATACCTAATGGTTTAAGAACATAGCTTTCTACTAAATACGCACACACTGACGCTAGAGTTAGCACGAAAGTCGTCGCTAACCCCATCCCTATTGCGGTTTCTAGTTTTTTTGATACGCCCATGAAAGGACATAGCCCTAGAAACTTTACCAGTACAAAGTTATTGACCAGCACAGTGCCGATTAATAACAAAAAATATTCGGTCATAGTTATATAAGTCTTAAGTTCCGATCTGGTGATTATCGTGCTTTGCCAAGCGAATAACAACCAAGGAAAGATAAGGTTTTATACCTTTGACGGAATTTTGTACGCTGCTACGCCAGTATTAGGTTGATATGGGGCGTTATAAAGCAGTGTCAGCCGGCTATTTTTTATGTGTCGAAAAATGGGCTTGACTTAAATAACACCAAGTCAGTACATACTCACTGTCAGGCCAGTGGTAACCAACGCTGATTGTGCATGACGGGTTTAAAAAAGGATGAAGATCAGTGTGAATCTGAAAAATGAGTCGTTTGGCGTGTTTGTCAACATGGATCAGTTCTACCACGTGAAAATCAAGAACCTGTTCAACCCATGGATAAATGGCTTTATAAATCGATTCCTTCGCGGAAAAAATCAACGTAATAAAGCTCGCTAATTGGGCAAAGTGATGAGCAAAAATGTGCTCTGCGGGTGTCATTACTTGCTGGCGAATACCACTGAGCCATTCATCTCGTATGAGTTGTTCAATATCAATACCAAGAGCGGCACACGCTTGAGTCTGGTGAGTGGCGGCTGCGATAGCGTAGCCATGGCAATGGGATATTGAGCCTACGATATTTTGCGGCCAAACCGCTTGATTCCCCTTGCCAATCTCCAACGTTAGCGACTGTGATTGATCCAGTTTGGTTAGGCAGTGTTTTGCACACATCCTGCCAGCTAAAAATTCACAATGGCGCTTTAGCACGGCTTGGTTTAAAGAAGAGGGCAGGGAGATCCCTTGCTCTTCAAGTTTATTTTTGTATTCAGGCAGGTACTTCACTTCAAGCTGGTGGTATTGGATGAAAGATGGCCAGTTTGGAATGATGAGCATGCCTATTTTACCTATCGAGTGAGTGAACTTGTTCGATGCGTCGCCTGCGTGGTGACGTTTATCTCAGATTGAGTGAAAAATCACTCCCCCAGTCAAAAACAAAGTGTTGATGTCTAGGAGAGTGAGTCAGAGTTATTAACTAGAACTGGTAATCAGCGACTATGCCAAAGGTGCGTGGACCGCCGACTTCGTAGAGATCACTTTTCTGGCGAATCACGTACTCTTCATCAGTGACGTTTTTCACGTAAGCGCGAATAGTCAAATCGTTGAGAGTGTAACCTGCATTCAGATTGAACACGGTGTAATCGCCAGCCGTTTTACTCTCTGTGTTGGCTAAATCGGTATAGTAATCGGAAACGTGGTTAACACGAGCACCAAAAAATAGACCGGAATCTAAGTGTTGAGTAAAGCCCGCACCTGCAGACAGTTTAGGAGCGTAACTGAACTCATTGCCTGAGAGATTGGTAGAAGTACCGGTTGGTCCTTCGCTGATGTCCGTTTTAAGAAGACCGACAAACGCAAACAGGTCGAGCCCAGAATCAAACCAGTAAGAGGCTTCAACTTCCGTACCGTAAGTTTTCCCTTTCGGTATATTGGTGATATAGGTGTCGAAGCGTTTTCCGCTGTCACCTGAGACCGAAGTTTGATAATTTTTGTAGTCGTTGTAGAACAGGTTAGCGGTCAGATCCAGCTTGTCATCCAGGAAGCTTGAACGAGAACTTAGCTCGTAGCTCCAGACTTTTTCTTGTTCAAAAACAAAAACTTCTTCTTTGTACTCGTTATAGCCTAATCCACCGGCATTGTAGCCTTTACGGGCCGTAAGACCGAGGGTGGAGTGATCTGAGACATCAAGTAATAGACCAATCTTAGGCAATAGGATGCCGTCATCTTCATCGGCTTTAAAATCGAGTGGTAGGGTAGCGTGATCGAAATCTCGCTTCAGTTCATCTCTTTCATAACGTGCACCTAATAATAGCTGCCAACGATTATCCAAACGAATTCTTGAGTCAAAGTAGATTGAGTTGGTTAAAACTTCATCTTTACGTTTTAATGAATCTGTTTCGGTGTATTGATCTTTGAAGAAGCTGGCTAGGCCTAGAATCGCATTGTACTTTTCATCAAGTGATTGATATGTAAGCTTTGCTTCTGCAGTGTAGTTATCTTCATCCACATCACCATACCAATTAGTATCAGGATAAGCTTTGAACTTGGTGGTGTAGTTACGATGGGCGACTAAAATATCCGTTGTCAGTTCATCATTAATCACATAATTGACGTCTAGGTTGATATTCCAGCTTTTGGTTTCTTGGCGACGCGTGCCACTTTTGCTATGCAGTTCAAGTGTGCCCGGCTTGGTAACGAAGTTGGTGTATTGCCCCTCTTCATTACGGCTACCAACCGTTAGCTTGGCTGTTAGCTTGTCATTTCCTTGAGGTTT
The DNA here is from genome assembly GCF_963865925.1 of Vibrio sp. ZOR0018. Classification (NCBI taxonomy): domain Bacteria; kingdom Pseudomonadati; phylum Pseudomonadota; class Gammaproteobacteria; order Vibrionales; family Vibrionaceae; genus Vibrio; species Vibrio sp. ZOR0018. Next base: position 5,369 of record NZ_CAWMCN010000123.1, read on the forward strand.
CCACAATAATTTACCACGGACATTATAGGATTCGAGCTCGGAAGGATCCCAAGGGTACTGATCGCCGTTAGGCAGAGAGTAATCGATAGGGGTATTGCCTTTGGTACCTTCGGCGGCAAGACGAAACGCTAAAGTATCTTCAACCAGAGGTGCCGACACGACCCCTGCGAGATGATATTTACTGTCTTCATTTTCATAACCAGCGCGAACTTTACCCTCACGGTGGAACGTTGGATCCTTAGTTTTGATCACAACTGCACCAGCAATACTATTGCGGCCTTGGTTGGTGGATTGCGGCCCTTTATAGACTTCCACTTGTTCTGTATCCCACAGTCCAGCTTTACCAAACGCTTCTCCAGACCAAGATTCAGACACGCCGTCTACCGTGGTATTGACGCGCGGTGTTGCGCCTGTCATGAAGGTCAGAAAACCTTCGCCAGGGCCACGTCCATCGACCCCACGAATGTGTGGAATGCCCGAAGGTGCATTGAGTACGTTTGGTACGCGGTCGAGCAGATCGTAGTAATCTCGGCTTTCACCATCATCCACTTCATCGGTGAATAGGGTGAGCGAACTGGTGTTTTCGGCCAGTGTTCCTCCCAATTTCTCACCTACCACAACCACAGTATCTTGCTTTTTCTGTGGCTCTTTTTTTTCGAGCTGTTCCGCGACAACATTTGCGCTAGTACTCACGCAGAGGATGCCAATCAGTGTGGCGAGTTGAGTCTTATTGATATTTCTGACTGCCTTACCATTACCGTTATTCATATCCATGGGCTTCATGACCTAAAAGTTCCTTAATAGAAAAAATGATGTTGCTGCAACCATTATCGAATCAACTGTTGCTGGTTGTAATGTTAATGATAATTGTTATTATTTGCAATATCATAAATGCAGTTTTATGCTACTTAGTTTCTATGTTTCAAAAATACTAGGCTTGATATGGGGTGGTTTTAGTAATGATTGTTAATCAGGAGAGCTCACAAGAGAGGGCTGAGCTCAATGGGGTGTTGGCCCGTTTTATTCAAGAGGGCGGCTCTATTGGTGACGAGCCTTGGTGGGCACATGTGCAATCGATCGGCATGCCTTATGTGATTGAAATAAATGGCGAATGTGCAAAGGTTCTTTTTTTATGGCGTGAGCCGAAGCCGAGTGTAGCCGCAAATCAAGCGATCTACGTTGATATTAATGGTGTCACCGATCATCACAGTTTTTCGATGGCGAAGTTTACTCATATCGATAATACCGATGTGTGGTTTTATATCGATAGCGTCAAACAGAGTTGGCGAGGAGGGTACTCTTTTATTCCTGTCCCAGAAGCGTTAGTGCAGCCGAGTTACCAAGGTTCATACGATGCAATGCGCCACCAACATCGGCAATGGCTACGCTCCATTTTTCCACTGAGTTGCGCTGATCCACTGGCTCAAAATGATTTGTCAAAATGCGAGTGGGGGGGCGCGAAAACACCTTGTCATATGCCTAAAGCGCTTACGCAAACAGAGTGGCTCGGTTTCGATTCAGCGCAAGGTCAGTGCTTCAAAAGTGCTGATTCGACCTTTACTTGGAGCAGCACTTTGCTCGGTACATCGCGTGAGATTTGGCTTTATTCGACCGCGCAAAGACCCACCTCTGAGCCGTTACCCTTGGTGTTGATGCTGGATGGCCGTTTTTGGTCTCAATCGATGCCGGTTTATGAGGCTCTTTCACAGGCGACCCACAGTGGAAAGCTTCCAGCGGCGCTCTATGTGCTGATTGATGAAATTAGTGCTCAACAACGCAGTGATGATCTCAGTTGTAATCCGCTGTTTTGGCAAGCCGTGATGGAGGAGTTACTCCCCTCGATTAACGAGCGCGTCAGAGTAACCCGCGATGCAGACCAAACAGTGATCGTAGGCCAGAGTTTAGGAGGCTTAGCGGCAATGTACGCAGTATTACACTGGCCGCAGCGATTCGGTTCTGTGGTTTGTCAATCGGGTTCATTTTGGTGGCCCGATTTCTCGATCGTTAAACCCCCCAGTGAATATTGTCCACCGGAAAGCGACTCGCGGTTAAGCAAAATGAGCCAAGAGGTACATCAAGGTTTAGGTGCCAATTCACGTCTTGCGCTTTTCCTCGAAGTGGGTAGCGGCGAAGACATCATGATCGATTTAAGTCGAGATCTATACCAACAGTTGGCTTCACAACAGCATCGGATTCAATTTCGTCTGTTTGACGGCGGTCACGATCGACTCTGTTGGCGCGGCGGGATCATCGATGGCTTGTCATATGTTTTAGAACCTTATCTTTAATTTTCATCGGTAGAGAGAAATATGTCAGAAAAATACACCAACCCTTTTGATGAATCTAAGCATCAATTTTTAGTGCTGATCAATTCGCATAATCAATACAGTTTATGGCCAGAATTCAAAGCCATTCCCGCTGGTTGGCAAGCCATCCTTGGACCGAGGTCAAAACAAGAGTGTTGCAACTACATCGAAGCTCAGTGGTTAGATATTCGAGCTTAAACCAAACGAGTTTTGACTCCTGCAATAGCGGCGCTGTTCATTCATGCTTGTTAAGCGGGGTAACAAAAAGGGACATAGGCAATGACTTTTGTTAGGAATAAAGAGATGTACAACTCATCAGTGCAAGAGGATCAGTGGCCTCTTATCGGCACACAGCAAGGTATTTGGTTTGCCGAGCAGATGATGCCCAACCCAGAGCAATTTAATGTTGCCCACTACGTGGTGATTCAAGGTCAAATCGATATTGAGTTATTTTCAAACGCGGTAGCCATCGGCTTGCAAGGCGTTGATTCCCTCCACTGCCATTATCTAGAGAGCGATGGCAGCGTGAGGCAGCAGTTTTATCCAGCGGATGAAGAAGGGCAGAGGCTTGAGATTCTCGACTTTTCACAAGCCGCCTTGCCAGAAGAGTCGGCTCGGGAGTGGATGAAGCACGATCTTGCGCAGCGGTTGGACATTTCATCAAGAAAGAGGCGTTTCCGACACTGTTTAATTGATGTTGGTTCAAGCAATGCACCGCAATGGTTTTGGTATCAACGTTACCATCATATTGACGTGGATGGGTTCAGCGTGAATGCCATCAGTCAATACATCTGCCAACTATATAACCATTGGCGGATTGGCGCTGCGAAACCTCAAGAGTTCAGCGCTTTTAGTGATGTAATTCAAGAATATCAGCAATTTTTAGACTCAGCAGCGCGCCAGCAGGCGTATGACTTTTGGCAAACGCAAGCGGCTCATTTACCCAATATTATTTCGCTCACCACAGGTAGCGCAGCCAATACATCATCGAGCACGATCACTCACACCGTGCCATTAATCGGTGGAGAGTGGTTAACTCGCAATAGTCCACAGTTGTTACCTGCCGAGCTTGCGATGGCGATGGTATTTGCTTATCTCCATTTACATTCTGGGCAAGAGCAAGTGTGTGTTGGTGTCCCCTTTATGCGCCGAATGGGCAATGCCGCCACTTGTGCCGCTGGTGCGGTAGTGAATGTACTGCCGGTGGCGCTGTCACTTCATCCACAAATGAGCATTATTGATGTGGCGCGAGAGATGAATAAAAATATCCGCCAAGTTCGTCGCCACCAGATGTATGACGCTGAGCAGATCCAGCGTGATTTGGGATTAGTAGGCCAGCCGCTCTATGGCCCGATACTCAACTTTAAACCCTTTGAAGCTGCACTGAGTTTATCTGGCGTAGAGACTGAGACACATATCCTCTCGGCAGGTCCGATTGATGAGATTGAATTTTCGCCAGTGCTCGATGGTCAGACACTGAGTGTTAATATCACGGCCAACAGCACCAAATATAGCCAAGAGTCATTAGAACTTCATGCCGCTCGTTTCGTTGCGATGGTAGAGCAGATTGCCAACCATCCAACACAGCCACTTGATTTGGTAGAGTTAATCCCGCCGAGCGAGAAGCAGCAGATTGCTTTGTGGTCGGTGGGGCCACAACATGAACATGAAACAGAGCAAACCGTGCTGGATGTGTGGCAGCAGACAGTTGAGAGCAAGCCAAACGAAGATGCCTTGGTGTTTAAACAGCAGCGTTGGACATTTGATGCCTTCAATCACCTCATTGAAACTCGAGCGGATCAACTGATTACCGCAGGTTTGCGCCAAGGCGATATTGCAGGTGTCGCGTTACGACGTGGGCCTGAAAGCGTCGTGACTATGCTAGCGATTTTGCGAGCGGGTGCGATTTACCTGCCTATCGATCTTGATTATCCCGTTGAACGTATTGAATCGATTGTTGAACAAGCACGCCCTTGGTGCTTAGTTGTGGAGGAGAATGAGCAAAACATGGCTTATTCATCGATAAGCTACGTCCCTAGGTTTATTGCTCTTCCTGAATTGGCTCGCATTCACACAGCACCACAACCCAAACCGACGATCAGTCACAGCGACGTGGCTTATATCATCTTTACTTCAGGTTCGACTGGTCACCCGAAAGGGGTCATGAACACACATGGAGCGCTGTTGAATTTACTGCGCTCTCATCAAGGTTCGATTTTTTCTGCGGCTATCAGAAAACTGGCGACACGTCGTCAGTTACCAGAACAAGCTATTACTGTTCGTGCAGCGCATACGACGTCATTCTCCTTCGATGCTTCTTGGGAGCAAGTACTCTGGATGTTGTCTGGCCATACTATGTATTTGTATGACGATGAACAACGGAAAGATGCCTACGAACTGGTTCAGTGTGTTGCTGAAGATAATATCGATGCTCTTGATTTACCGCCTTTACTGTTTGATCAAATGCTCGATAGTGGATTAATGACGAACGATCACGTGCCGACGTTAGTTTTGATTGGTAGTGAAGCCATACCACAAAAGCTTTGGTCACGCGTGAGTGAGTTTCCCGAACTGCTGGTGGAAAACTTTTATGGACCAACAGAATTTACGGTTGATGCGATCAGCGCTTCGCTTGATGCAGATGCATCGCCTGTCATTGGTCGACCGATTGCCGGTGCTTGTGTTTACGTGCTCGATGAAAATTTAGAGCCTGTCGCTATTGGTGAGGTGGGTGAGCTTTATTTATCGGGTGCGGGGTTAGCAAAGGGCTACCTCAACCAGCCAAGTATGACAGCAGAACGTTTTGTGGCGAACCCCTTTGCGTATGGCAAGATAATGTACCGCACTGGTGATTTGGTGAAGTGGCGAGACAATGGGCTACTGGATTTTGTTGGCCGGTGTGATCACCAAATCAAAATTCGCGGTTTTCGTATTGAATTGGGCGATGTAGAAAGTGCTATTAATGCGATTGTTGGTGTCAATACGACGGTAGTCGTGGCAGAGCCTGTTGGCGATACTCATCGTTTATTGGCTTACTGTACTTTAGAGAAAGGGACTCAGGATGAGTCAGTTCAACCCGTGTTCACAGAGCAAAGACTGCAAAGTCTTATCGCACAGGCGCTGCCTGACTATATGCAGCCAGCCAATGTGATGATCTTGGATGCTTTCTCTTTGAATGTGAATGGGAAAATCGATAGAAAAGCGCTCCCTAAGTACTCGGCAGGCATGCGTAGCGAACGCGTGGCCCCAATAACCCAACCAGAGCAGCTGTTATGTGATGCGATCACCGAGCTACTTGGTGTCAGTGACGTAGGAATGTCAGATGACTTCTTTAACCTAGGCGGGGACAGTATTTCGGCAATGAGCCTTGGGACGCGATTGCGAACGGCGGGCTATGATCTACGACCCAAAGCTATTTTTGCAGCCCGTCAACTGGGTATGATGGCGGGCCAAATGGTGCCACTACAGCAGCAACAGCGCGAGAAACAAGAAGGTATTATTCGGCCTCTGCCTATGTGGCAATGGTTTGAGGAGACATTTTCTAATACAACCAGTTATGTGCAAAGTGTGCTTGTTGAGGTGGAAAGCGAAACCCAATTAGCGCACTTGCAAGCCAGTTTAGTGCAACTGGTCGCCAACCATTCCGTGTGTCGCTTGGTCCAAAAAGAGCAGCAATACCATATTGAGGCGCTGCAAAATCTTGATGTAAAAAACTGGGTTGAATCGGTTTCGGTTGAGAGGCTAGATGGCCCCGTGTTGGACAGTCTGTTTAGCCAGCGCAGTCAGTCGATGTCAATAGCATCGGGTCAGCTATTACGCTTGATGATGATAACGGAGCGCAGTGGGCGTAAAAGTCTCATGATCCTTGCTCACCATTTCCTTATCGATGGTGTCTCTTGGCGAATATTGCTTCCGCAGTTGCAGGCATTAACTCAAGCACAAGTCACAGGTGAAGTAGCGGTGATTTCTGAGGAGGTTACCGGTATCCATTGTTGGTCAAAAGCGCTGTATCAACATTTAGCGGTCGCTGCTGCACAAATGCCATTTTGGCGAGCGCAGGCACAGCGTGCTGTTGCTCCCATCAAGGATACTGTCGATAAAATACGCATGACGCATTGGCGTACGCCACTCTCTCATGCCGTTACGCAGCCGTTATTGGAATTACCCACACACCAGACGAATCTCGATATTGAAGAGATGCTATTAGCCGCGGTCACGGGGGCGATCGCAAGACTTTATGGGTGTGAAGAGATTAAAGTGAACGTCGAATCTCATGGCCGTGAAGAGTGTAAAGAGGAGATCGATCTCAACCAAACTCTAGGGTGGTTTACCACCGAATATCCGTTGATCATTAACGTGCCAAAGCAGGGTGATTACCGCGAGCGGTTACGTGAAGTGAAGCAAAGTAAGCGCAGTGTGAAAGATAAAGGGCTAGGTTATATGGTGCTGCGCTATCTTGATAATCCGTATCGAGATGAATTACGCACATTAGCGAATACACGCCAACCGTCATTGCTGTTTAATTACCTTGGCCGTTTCCAAAGCAGCGATGGTCAGTGGTCACCACAGCAATATAGTGGGCAGTTTGCCGATACATTTGCCGTCACCTTAAACAGTGAACGAGCTTTGCAGCATCCCTTAGAGCTAAATATTTTCGTCGAAGAATCGGCAACGCCGCGATTGGTGCTCAACTGGTCTTGGAATGCTCATCTGTTCAGCCAACAGGAAATGGTGTCGTTGAGCCAACAGATTGAAAGTGAGCTGCTCAAAATACAGCAAGCGCTACAAGTTGGCGATAGTGCTGAGTTGGACCTCTCTGTACCTGCTGACTATACCGAGCCGGGAATCACACTGCGACAAGCGAGCCTATTGCAACACCACTATGGCAAGTTAGCGGATGTACTGCCAGCATTGCCTTTACAAGAAGGATTACTGTTCCAATCTCAATTAGGGGATAAAAATAGCAGTTATAACTCCACCACGCGTCTTACTTTCCAAGGTCAACTGTCTGAGCATCGCGTGAGCGAAGCGCTTAATGCGGTGATTAGGCGTCATCCGCAGTTGCTCGCTCGATTTGATAGTTCGATATTGGGGCGTACCGTACAGGTGATGACGCAGGTTAATCCAAGTTGGCCACTGACACGTTATGACATAACAAACATGAGTGGTGATGAGCAAAGCGCGTTGATTGATCAGTTAGAGAAGCAAGAGCTAAGCCGCCAGTTTGACCTTAACGATCCTACCCACAGCCTGTTGCAGGCCCAGTTGATTTTTCATGGTGATCAGCAAAGCACACTGCTCCTTTCGGCACATCATCTGGTGGTCGATGGCTGGTCAACGCCGATTTTATTGAATGACTTTCTCAGTGCATACGCCCAAGGGGTCTCGAATTTACCTCCGGTAACCGTCGGCTATGCTCATGTTGTGAGCCAGCTAACGCAGCGTGATAAAACCGTTGCGACCGAGCTTTGGTGCAAAGTATTAGCTGATGTCCAGCCGAGTATGGCTTTTGATGATATTCCGCTTAGCGAGGAAGTTAACGAGCATCAGTTATGGCTATCAAAGCATAAAACGGATCAGTTAAATCAGTGTTTACGACATCATGGCTTAACCATGAGCACCTTAATGCAAGGCCTTTGGGCGAGTATTCTCGCCAGCATGACGGGCCGTGAAGAGGTGGTTTTTGGTACGCCAATCTCTGGTCGGTTCAGCCGTATTGCCGGTATTGATGAACAGATAGGGTTATTCAGTAATACCGTGCCTGTCCGTGTGACACTGCAACCTCACCTTAGTTTGAGTGAGCAATTAAAAGCGCACCAAGCGATCCAAATCCAATTACTGGAGCACGATGAACTTGGCTTGGGTGAGATCCAGCAACTGGTGGGTGGAAAAACACTCTTTGATACTTTGCTGGTGGTCGAAAACTATCCAGATCATAGCCGTTGGTACCAGCAAGATTTTAGCGGCGCGAAATTAATGGCTATCCACAATCGTGGCTATACCCATTATCCATTAACCATTCTCGTCTTACCGGGAGAGCAACTGCATATCCTGTTTGAATATCGAGACCGAGTCGGCGTAGCAAAACAGATCGTACAACGATTTGAGCAAATGCTGGATGAGTTTATGGTGTCGAGTGATAAGCCTTTCGCTGAATGGGATCTGCGGTTAAGTGGCGAAATTGAATTGCAGCAACGCGTCAACCAGACCAAAACCGCCGTTGAACGCACGACACTGCGTGATTTGATGATCACGCAGCAACAACGTTCTCCACATCAGTTGGCTTTAATTGATAGTGAGCACCGTTTTACCTATCAAGCACTGGCTGAGCAGGTGGCCGCCATTGCCGATTTGCTGCTTCAGCAAGGTGTTAAGGCCGGGGATATTGTTGCTGTTGCCTTGCCACGCAGCGCAACCTTGAGCTTGGCGATCTACAGTATTATCGAATGTGGTGCGGCTTATTTACCGTTGGATGTTGGTTATCCAGATGAGCGCTTGGCCTACATGATCAATGATGCTAAGCCTGCGCTGATCATCACTTGCTCTTCATTCACCTCACGTTTTGAAGGTTTAGCGACACTATTGTTGTTGGATAAGTTACCAGCCCCCGTGCGCGCAGAGCGGCAGAACCGCGCAGATGGGCTTACCCCCTCAAATGCGGCCTACTTGCTTTACACTTCAGGTTCAACGGGTAACCCAAAAGGGGTGTTGGTTTCTCATCAAGCGATTGTCAACCGATTGAAGTGGATGCAGCACCAATATCCCTTGAGCTCTGAGGATGTGGTATTGCAAAAAACGCCTTGCAGTTTTGATGTCTCCGTGTGGGAGTTTTTCTGGCCCTTACTGGAAGGGGCGAGCTTAGTGATGGCTCCGGCTGAAGCGCATAAAGACCCTGAATGGTTATTGCAAATAATTGACGATTATCACGTGACCACGATGCATTTTGTACCTTCAATGCTGGCAGCTTTCATGGCCTCAATTGAAGCGAATCAGCCAACGGGTTTCACCGTAGCACCAAGCCTCAAGCAAGTATTTTGCTCAGGTGAAGCGCTTGCGAAAGAGCTCTGCCATCAGTACGCACGTAGAATTAATGCACCGCTGCATAACTTGTACGGCCCGACGGAAGCGGCGGTTGACGTGACTTATTATCCAGCTTACGGCGAGGCATTAAACGCAAGCGTTGGCCGTAGTGCACCGATTGGTTTACCGGTATGGAACACCCAAGTTTATGTGCTCGATAGCTTTTTAAGAGCTGTACCAATCGGTGTGCCGGGCGAGCTCTATCTTGCTGGCGAGCAATTAGCCATCGGTTACTTTAATCGCAGTGCGTTAACGGCAGATCGGTTTATCGCCAATCCGTTTACTTGTGGCGAGCGAATGTACCGCACTGGTGATGTCGTACGTTGGTTAGCGTGTGGCTCGATTGAGTATTTAGGACGCAGTGATGATCAGATAAAAATTCGCGGGCAGCGTGTGGAACTGGGTGAAATTGAAAGCGCATTACAGGCACTTCCTGCGGTAAAACAAGCGGTGGTCTGTGCTCAGACGCTCTCTACTCATTCAGGTATGTTAGGCGCTGATGAACGGCAAATTATCGGTTACGTCATCGCGCATGATATGAGCGTAACGAATGGCGAGAAGCTACGCACTGAACTTTCCGAACATTTACCAGCCCATATGGTTCCGGCGGCTATCGTGTTACTGGATCACTATCCGCTTAGCGCCAACGGTAAGCTAGATAAAAAAGCATTACCGCGGCCAAATGACCTCGCAGTACGGGTAGGGCGCAAGGCTCATCCGGGCCTTGAAACACAATTGGTGACGCTATTTTCTCAAGTATTAGCTGTCGAAACACTGTTTGCTGATGATGATTTCTTTACGCTCGGCGGGCATTCACTGCTGGCGATGAAATTAGCGGCAGATATTCGAAGAGCGCTAAACCTACCTGTCACAGTTGGTCAAATCATGGTTAATCCTACGGTGGAGAAACTGGCGAGTTTGTTGCTGGATGACGATGCTTTTAACGACCCTACCTTAGCTGGTTTTGGCGAAGTGCTGCCTATCCGTGCCGGAAGTGGCCCAGCACTTTTTTGTGTCAACTCTGCTTCTGGCTTTGCTTGGCAATACACAGGGCTACCTAAATATCTGACAGGACATTATCCCATTTATGGTTTGCAATCACCTCGGCCCAGCGGAGCGATGGCGACCAGTGAAACGATGGAAGAAGTGTGTGATCGTTTATTACCCGTCTTAAGAGAGATACAGCCATTTGGACCTTACCATCTATTAGGCTATTCATTTGGCGGGATTGTGGCACAAAAATTAGCCGCGAAGCTTCAACAGCAGGGTGAAGAGGTGCACTTTTTAGGGTTATTGGATACCTATCCACCGGAGGGTCAGAACTGGGATGGCCCGATGGATGAAGAAGAGCAGTACGAAATTGAGCGTGAAAAAGAGCAGTTTCTGGCCATCAATGAGCTAACCGACATTGAATTAGATGAGCAACGTTTGGCGATGTTCAATGAGATTACCGCTAACTATGAAGATGCGGTACGTCTACTTGCACAGGCACAAACGTCTGATTATCAAGGTCCGGCCCACCTTTTCGTGGCGCAACGTACGGTGCCAGATGGTTATGATATTGATGCTCATTGGCAATCTTTTGTTGGCCAGTTGATTAAACATCAGTTTGATTGTTCACATGAAGATATCTTGGCCCCAGAAAATGTACGCCAGATTGGCGAATGTTTAAATACGCTGCTGGAGTCGAAGGCTGCACTGAAAAAATAACAAAAACCACCATCGACGAAACCAGTGCGTATCAAGGCTGGTTTCGTCTTAATTTCCGCGATGTTTTGAAAGCATTACATTCTGGTTTGAATAGATAATAGTATGAATATAAAGAATATATTTTTAGATTTTAGCCTACTGAAAAACAACCCACATTTCCGAATGGTCTTTATGGCCCGTATGATGTCAGTGCTTGCTCTTGGCATGATGACGGTCGCAGTGCCGATACAGATACATCAAATGACCGGTTCGACCTTGCAGGTAGGTCTTATCATGGCATTGGATGGTATCGGGATGTTTGTTGGCCTGCTGCTAGGAGGCGTATTGGCCGATAAGTACGATCGCCGTCGATTGATTTTGTTTGCGCGCGCGACCTGTGGTATTGGGTTTGCTGCATTAGCATTCAATAGCATAGTCGCGCAATCCTCCTTAGTGGCTCTCTATATACTCTCGGTGTGGGATGGTTTTTTTGGCGCTATGGGTATGACGGCCTTGATGGCTGCTTTACCGACCATTGTTGGGCGACAAAAATTACCTGAAGCTGCCGCATTGAGCATGCTAACGGTTCGATTGGGTATGGTTCTTTCGCCAGCGATTGGCGGCTTACTGATCACTGTCGGTGATGTCAGTTGGAACTATATTGCGGCTTCTGTTGGAACGCTTTGTACGCTGATCCCACTGTTTAGATTACCTTCGATGAAACCGCAACATCATACGCCAGAGAATCCATTTCAATCACTGTATGAAGGTGTTCAATTTCTATTTTCAAACAAAGTGGTTGGTTGTGTGGTGCTGTTTGGCACACTCGAAACATTAGCAACTGCGATTAGAGTGATGTTCCCTGCGTTAGCTTTAGTCTCATTTCAGGGCACCGCCGCTAACGCAGGTGTGATGTATTCGGCCATTCCGTTAGGGGCGATGTGTGGCGCATTGACTTCAGGTTGGGTGAAACAGTCGCAAAAGCCAGGAATGGTCTTAATCTACGCGACGTTAGGCTCATTTTTAGCGATTGTGGCTATGGGGCTTGTGAATAATTTTTGGTGGTTTGCTCTCATCTTAGTTGGCTATGGTTATTTGGGTTCGGTCGCTTCTTTGATTCAATATTCGATCGTACAAGGACACACTCCAGATCACCTGTTAGGCCGCGTAAGTAGCTTATGGACGGCGCAAGATGTATCGGGAGACTCGATAGGAGCACTCGGTTTAGGGGCGTTGGGTAAAGTGCTAGCACCAACGATGTCGATCCTCACTTTTGGTTTGGGTGCAACGGGAATTGGTGCGTTGATGGTGATGGCATTTCGCTCATTACGCCAAGCGACTCTGTTTGATCCAGCGCTTATCGTTAACACAAGCTCAGAACCTAACGTCTCCTCAGATGAGGTCACTTCCCAACCTGCGGCGCAAACGATGAATTAGCTATTCGTTTTGCGGTGGGCTCTTGTTGCGTTGCCGTGAGTCGAGAGCGACATGTTACGCACATAATTGAGAATTAATCTCATTAACAATTGATTTTTATGCGTAGACTACTTTAGTATTAATGAAATGATAATTGTTACCATTTATGTGGCGGTTGTCGACGAATACGAGCCTCTTATTTCTGAAGTCGTTATTGGCTTTAAGGCATCACGAACGAGAAAAGCCTCTTTTAACAAGGATTACATTTATGGCGATTCCCAAAATAGCCAGCTACTCCATTCCGTTGGCTGAAACATTTCCGAAAAACAAAGTTCATTGGCATGTCCAAGCGGATAGAGCGGTACTGCTCATTCACGATATGCAAAAGTACTTTATCAACTTTTTTGATCATTCTCAGGCACCCGTTCCTGAGTTATTAGCGAATATTTCAGAGCTGAAATCACTGGCTCGTCAGGCAAATATCCCCGTGGTGTACACAGCACAACCTCCTAACCAAGACCCAATAGAGAGAGCGCTGCTGACTGATTTTTGGGGAACAGGGCTGACAAAAGATACTGAGATTGTGTCTGAGCTTTCACCTGAAGACGGGGATATCCAATACACCAAATGGCGTTATAGCGCGTTTAAGAAAACGCCGCTGTTGGAGTGGATGAAAGAGACACAGCGTGACCAGTTGATCATTGTGGGTGTCTATGCACATATAGGTATCTTATCAACGGCGTTAGATGCCTTTATGTTGGATATACAGCCTTTTGTGGTCGGTGATGCTGTGGCTGACTTCTCTTTGGAAGATCATCATCATACGCTGAAATACATCACGGAGCGTGTTGGCTGCGTGACTTCGCTTGAGGCATTAAAACCACAAATGATCCACAGTCAAGAAACCGGTTTATTGAGCCTTGAACAGATGCGTCAGCAAGTGGCTGAGCTATTGGATCTCGATTTAGATGAAGTGGATGTAGATGAGAAGCTCACTTTTCTTGGCTTAGATTCTATCCGCGCGGTTACCTTATTTGAATCATGGCGCAAGATGGGCATAGAGTGCGCCTTTTCAGAGATGATTAAATATTCAACCTTAAGAGAGTGGTGGCATGTGATGGAGCCTAGTGTTGTTGCTCAGTCGTCACATCAAGTAACGGACACGCGTTCCACTGAAGAGCAACCAGTTTGAGTATACTGGACCACTAGAATAGGGAAAGAGAACGCATCGCCCAGCAAAAGCCGATATCGACGATATTGGCTTTTTCATCTTTAAGTTATTTGAGCGCCTGTATTGCCATGATTAGTGAGAGTATTGCGTTCTTAACCATTTTTTGTCGACTTTGCCCACAGGGGTTTTGGGTAATTCATCGACGAAATGGATGTGATCAGGGATCTTAAATTCTGCTAATCCTTGAGCGTGTAAAAATCGTTTGAGAGTAATGGGTTTGAGCGTTTTACCGTTATCTGGAACGACAATGGCGCAACTGCGTTCACCAAGAAACTCATCAGCAATAGCAACCAAAGCCACATCATGAACATCCTGATGTTGAAGTAGCAGGTTTTCAACTTCTTCGGCTGCGATTTTTTCACCACCACGATTGATCTGATCTTTCTCTCGTCCCGTGACGATAATATTGCCCTCAGCCGTCCTACGCACTCTGTCACCTGTGATATAGAAGCCTTGGTCGGTGAATGAGCGTTGGTTATGTTCTGGAGCTTGGTAATAACCTCGAATCGTATAAGGGCCTCTGGTCATGAGCAAGCCTTCCTCACCCACCGCAGCGGGCTCACCCTCATCGTTGATTATCATCACTTCATCATCAGCTGAAATTGGGCGTCCTTGAGTAGTAACAATCACGCTGAGTGGGTCATCAAGTCGTGTGTAATTAACCAACCCTTCAGCCATTCCAAACACTTGCTGTAATTGACAGTGGAGAGTAGTCGGTAAGCGCATTGCTGCGGCCTCACTAAACTTCGCTCCGCCGACTTGTACCAGAGTGAGGCTCGCGATGTTTTCTGTAGCGGACTCGGCGTATTTCATCCACAGTAGCGCTAACGGCGGCACTAGTGCTGCAACAGTAATGTGGTGCTTCTCAATTAAACGGAAAGCGGTGTGCGGTGTGGTATCGGAAGCGAGCACGACACAACCGCCAGCGTAAAAGACGCCCAATGCGCCGGGCGAGCTGAGTGGAAAGTTATGCGCAACGGGAAGAACACACAAATACCTCGTTTGTGGACCAAACTGACAAATTTGAATGCTACCAAGTACGCTATAAGCGTAGTCATTGTGCGTACGAGGGATCAATTTGGGAGTGCCAGTTGTTCCGCCGGAAAGCTGGAAAAAAGCCACTTGATCAGCAAAGACCGAATCAGTAACAGGATCTTCTTCCACGCAGTGGTAAAGCGTATCTAATTCCTGAATTTGCTCGTGTGAGGATTGACCGCAAACAATGGTATGCAAGAGAGAAGGGCAACTACTTCGTAGTTTCTGCGCGGTTTGCTGCGCGTCAAAGCCCACGATATCGTCTGAAAAAATATAGGCTTTGGCGTGAGTATGTTGGCAAAAATAGCTCAGCTCTAGATAGCGGTGCGCTGGCAGAGCTAGAACCGGTTTAATGCCCCGCATGGTCAAGGCAAAAAAGCAGAGATAGAATTCAGCACGATTGGCCATTTGTAGTACGACATTATCACCCCGCTGCAAACCTAGGGAGCTCAAGCCAGCCGCAAGGCTGATCATTTTCTGATATAAATTTTGATAGCTGTACTGGCCGAAATCATCAATCAGTGCGATGGCGTCAGGGCTTTTTTTTACGGAATCACTGAAATAATCAAATAAGGTTCTTTGTTGCCAGTAGCCTTGTTCACGATAGCGCTGGCTGAACTGCTCTGGCCAAGGGGTAAAATCGGTCGGGTTAAGATTATTCATGACCACTCCTTAGGCGGTAAGTAATTCATCAATTTCAATACCAGCGGCTTTCAAAATGGTGCTCATTTTTGCCCCGGTTTCATCGAGTTCACTTTGTGGTGAGGATTCATTCACAATGCCAGCTCCAGCGAACACACTCATCTCGTTTTGGCTCACTTCAGCGCAGCGTATCGTGACAACCCACTCGCCATTCCCCCGAGCGTCGCACCAACCGATCATGCCAGTGAAGTAGCCGCGGTCGAAGGTTTCGATCTGCTTAATCGCTTGGTAAGCCGATAATCTTGGATAACCACACACTGCGGGTGTGGGGTGTAACTCTGCTGCAATGCGTAACGAGTTAATCATCGGATCATCGGCTTGTCCTTCAAGCACTGTTGATAAATGCAGCATCGTTTCGGTTTCAATCACTGATGGAACCATAGGGGTAAATAAGTTATGGCAGTAGCGGCTGAGCACTTTCTCGACTTCCTCGACGACGAAGGCATGTTCATTCAGATCTTTTTGCGTATCAAGTAATGAAGCGGAGCGTTGTTGGTTTTGCACCGCATTGTTTGATTTAGGACGCGAGCCTGCTAGGGGGTTAGAAACGATAAACCCGCCTTTCTTCGCCAACAACAACTCGGGACTGGCTCCCATTAACTTGGCGTTAGGGCCAATTTCAGTAGAAAAAGTGTAGCCATTGCGATTGATGGACAACAGATTACGCAATAAACGAGTTTGATCGATGTGTTGTGGAGTCGAGAGTTTCACTAAACGTGATAGCACCACTTTTGATAGTTCGGTGGTATTAAACAGCTCAAGTAAGGTTGTGACTCCTTGTTTGTAGTCGTTGCCCGTTGGCGGTGAAACAATGGTCGCTTTGTGGCTCTGCTGCCCTTCTTTTTCACTGGCCCGTGGGCTACCAGAAACATAGAGCTTTTCTGGAATGAAGAAACGCGTCGCCGTCTCTTCATTAAAAGGAATCGTCGCAAATAAAATAGGATTGTCGTACTCATCTGTTTTTGCTGCTTCTAGCATCTTGGTTGCTTGATCCGCCAGCTTACAGAATGGGATCGCTTGATTGAACTGATGAGCAATTCCCACGCCAAGCATGGTGTTGTGAGGCGAAGCAAAAAAGAAGGGAGATTCTTTTAAGTGCTCATCCAATAGCTGATTAGCCATTTTTGAAAACCCAATAACTTCACGTTTCATCACCAAAACTCCATTAATAACGTGTTACGCCTAATTGCTTATTATTTTACAAACCACTAAAGTATGCAGATTATATATGATAATAATTATCAATAACAAATGATAATTAATGTTATTAACTAAGGCTGAGATTCAGTTATGGCTATGGTTTAGTGTGGATTTAACGGAGTAAAGTTAGGAAAATGATGAAATTAGACGAAACGGTTTTATTGACTGGAGCCGGGCAGGGGATTGGTTATGCCGTATTGGAATCTTTACTGGCGAGCGGTTATCGAGTTGTAGCGACGGATAAAAATCACCACCAATTAACTCAGCAATTAGCGAGTTTGAACGCGCGCTATACCGAGCAGCTTCATTGCTATGAGCTTGATTTACAGCATCATGACGACGTCAAAAAAAGGGTACAAGAACTGAATGAGCGCTATCAGTTTGCTCATTTCATCAGCTGCGCGGGCACATTGCACCTTGGTTCAATCACCGAATTATCGATGTCAGAGATCAAAGCGATGTTTGATGTCAATACGTTTGGCACCTTAGCCGCTTTGCAAGGTGTAGCGATAGGAATGAAAGTGCGCCAGCGTGGCAATGTTATTGTGATTGGCTCTAATTCAGCGAATACGCCTCGGCTCAATATTGGAGCATATGCGGCATCTAAATCGGCTTTGCATATGTTGGTCAAGTGCGCAGCTCTTGAGCTTGCAAACGATGGAATTCGATGCAATATCGTTAGCCCAGGCTCAACACGCACCGAAATGCAAACGCAGTTATGGAACAGCGAATATGGTGAAAGAGAAGTGATAAAAGGTAATCTTGAACAGTACCGTTTGGGGATACCCCTTGGCAAAATGGCGGAGCCCGAAGACATTGCTGGGGTTGTTATGTTTTTGATGTCGAATGCAGCAAGTCAAATCACCATGCATGATTTGAGAGTGGATGGCGGCGCTACGCTCGATAATTAGGTGAAGGCCACTGACGATAGGCAAGGTGAAGCAAACGGGAGCTTCACCTTAGTGGTCGTTTACACTGGAGCGTGACAATATTGCTGCTGTTGAAGTGTTGCAACCGCATCATCGAGCGTATTTAAAAAGCACATTGTATCCTCCCAACTTAAGCACTCATCAGTGATGGATTGGCCGTAGCAGAGCGGACCTTTATTCAAAGCTTGGCTACCGCCTTGCAAAAAGCTTTCGCACATTACCCCCGCAATGCGGCGCTCTCCAGACAGCAGTTGCTGGGCAATGTTATTTATTACATCCAATTGATTCTTAGCGATTTTTCCGCTATTGCCGTGGCTGCAGTCAATTACTAGCCTACTGTTGAGCTGGCTATGGTGCAATTGATAAGCCGCACTTTTAACACTGTGACTTGCATAGTTTGGCGTGACACCACCACGTAAAATGATATGGCAATATGGATTACCTTGAGTTTGCACCGCAACCGGTTGCCCATTCTCACCCGCCATAATCAACAGATGTGAATCGTTAGCGGCATGAATCGCATCGATTGCAATGGTCGTATTGCCGTCAGTACCATTTTTAAAACCAATAGGGCAGTGCAATGCTGACGCGAGTTGGCGATGTGGTTGTGATTCAGTGGTTCTTGCGCCAACCGCACCCCAACAAATAAGGTCCGCGATATACGGTGCGATATACGTATCTAAAAACTCAGTTGCTGTTGGTACACCCAGCGCTAAGACTGACTTGAGTAATTCACGGCTAGAGCTTAGCCCTTTGAGTAAGTTAAATTGACCGTTGAGATCAGGGTCAACCATGTATCCTTTCCAGCCAGTCCGCGTTCTCGGTTTTTCAAAATAAGTTCTCATCACCAACTTGAGAGTGCTGCTGAACTGTTTTTGTGCCTTTGCGAGTCGTTGTGCATAGTCAATTGCAGCCTCAGGGTCGTGGATTGAACATGGCCCAATAATCACCAACATCCTTGAGTCACGACCCGACAAGATATTTTGAATGTCTTGGCGGTGTTGGTGAACGGCCATTGATCGTTGATTATCGGTTTCTGATGATTGGTCTAGAAGGTATAGATTGGGTAAAGGAGTGATTGATGAAGCGTTCATCACATTATGTAGAGATTTCATGGGCACTATCCGCATAAACATTACGACGTAATGATAATTATTATCATTAATTGTTTTCGATAGTGTGAAACATTTGTACAATTGTCAATATGTAAACAGATTTAAATCAAAATGGGGGAACGCGTTTAAAATGAGCTGTTAGCAATGATCAATCACTATTACGTTTGTGATGATTGTGCTTTTTGATCTCCTGCCGTAGATCAATACATTAATGCCCACGGTGATTGGTGAGCGTTTGGGGTTACCAATAGAAGATTTTTACCATGGTCGTTTAGTCCAAGAGTACAAGCTGGTCTTATGCTCATATCAAAGGTCTAGATAGTTAGCCGGGCTCAAGAGCATGTTGTAAAGGCCATAAAGTTAGTTTACCCCCCGATTGATATAATTGTTCGCTAGAGCACAAGTCAATTTATCGATGAGATTTCCTTGAAACAGATTCATCACCTTAGAGGTAAGTGCTAGCAGTATCACGAAGAGAGAAATAGGCGTTTTTAGAACGGTTCTTTTGTGCTCAGACATCTACTTATTAGCCATGAAAATCGCTTAATTTCAATGGTGTTGTAATTTATATGTCTAGGAGTAAATATGCATAAATTCAAACTATCATTGGCAACAATACTCATTCTTTCATCGTGTTTTGCTTATGCAAATGAGCAAATTAAGAACGGCAAATTTAACGGGAATATGGATGGTTGGTGGAATGCTGGTGCAGATGTAAAAATCAAAAATGGCGAAGCATGTCTTGAGATTAGAAGTCCAGGAGAGAACCCTTGGAATGTGATTTTAGGACAGGGCGGGATTGGGTTGGCAAACAAAGCAGATTATGAAGTTTCATTTGATGCTTATGCAACCGTTGATACTCAAATGAGAACGCTTATTCAGCATGAAGGTCCTCCTTATACCAACTATTTTGTGGATGATACAAAAGTCTCACTGAAGAAGAAGAGCTATAAGTTTAAGTTCAGCCATGATGTTGAAAGCGATGCTAAAACTGAGTTCCAGTTTCAAATGGGCGCCCAGAAAAAGGGAACCGTATGCGTTAGCAATGTTTCAGTCGTCGGTGAGAAATACATTGAAGAGCTGAAGATAAATTCTGTTCGTGCTAACCAAGTCGGTTACCTTCCTCAAGCAGATAAGTTTGTGTTTGTCGCGAATGAATCTAAAGAGCCATTAAAGTGGGTGCTAACAAACAACAGCAATATCAATGTCGATTTAGGTAAAACGGAAGTTTTTGGTCTTAATAAGGCATCAGGCGAGTTTATTCACCGTATTGACCTATCGAACTACAGATCAGATATGAGTGGCTTGAAAGTAAAAGTCGGTGAAGACGAGAGCTTGCCATTTAGCATTAGCAAAGATATCTACAGTCAGTTGAAGTACGATGCATTGTCTTACTTCTACCAAAACCGTAGTGGTATTGAGATTGATAAGGCTCTGGTACAGCGTGACGATCTAGCGCGTCCCGGCGGGCATATGAGCGATGTGGTTACCTGTTTTAATAAGACTGACAGCTGGGGTAATAAATGGCCAGGCTGTGATTTTTCTGTCGATGTAACTGGCGGTTGGTATGACGCTGGCGACCATGGTAAGTATACGGTTAACAGCGGTATCTCGACTTGGACCCTTTTGAACCTGTTTGAAAGAGGTAAATGGCTAGATAACGCACCAATTCCTTTTGCAGAAGGGAAAGTGAAAATTCCAGAAGCTGGAAATGGCGTTAATCCTTTGTTGTCTGAGGCTCGTTGGAATATCGAATTTATATTGGCAATGCAGATCCATAGTGACCAACCTGTAGCGGCTCCTGTTGGTGACCAGTCTGAAGACAAAACACTTAAACTGACTAAGATTGACGCAAAAGGTATGGCTTTCCATAAAGTTGCTGATGAAGCTTGGACAGGTATGCCACTGCCACCTCACATGGACACCCAAAAGCGATATGTGGGTTATCCAACCACTGCGGCTACGTTGAACTTGTCAGCAATTGGTGCTCAATGTGCGCGAATTTGGAAAGAGATTGATCCTGCGTTCTCAAAAAACTGTTTGAATGCGGCGCAAGAGGCTTGGGAAGCCGCGAGCAAAAATCCTCATATTCTTGCCTATGAGAACTTCACAGGGTCGGGCCCATATGATGATAAAGAGCTTTCAGACGAGTTCTACTGGGCTGCAAGTGAACTTTATATCACCACTGGTGACAGCAAGTACCTTAAAGCACTGAAAGCTTCTCCTCATTATCTAGAGACACCAAAAGGTAACATTGAAGCAGATGGCGAAATGTTCTGGGGGTACACAGCGCCTTTAGCAACAATAAGCTTGGCCGTTGTGCCTAATGGATTGGGTGATGATCAAATTAAAGTTGCAAGGAAAAACTTAATCGCAACCTCTGATAACTTTGTGGGCCAGATTAATAACGAGGGTTATCATATTCCTTACACGGTAGAAGAGTATCCGTGGGGATCGAACTCGAGTTTTGTAAATAGAGCTATCTTCTTAATCTATGCGAATGATTTCACCGGCGATATTAAGTATGTAAAAGCGGCTGCAAATGCGATGGATTACTTACTAGGCGCGAACCCAATGAACCTGTCTTATATTACAGGTTACGGCACCAATGCGGCTAAAAGTCCACATCACCGTTTTTGGGCACATGCTGCGGATGAAAAGTCACCAGCTCCAGCACCTGGCGCACTAGTGGGTGGACCCAACTCCGTGAGTTACAGTGATCCAGTCGCTGCGACATTGAAGGGGCAGTGTGTTGGCCAAACCTGTTATAGAGATAACATTAATGCATGGTCGTTTAATGAGATCACGATTAATTGGAATGCTCCTCTCGTTTGGGTTTCTTCTGCTTTGGATGAAGGGCAATTATATTGATTAACGGGTCACTTTTTTGGTTTGGGGAAAATATTTATGCACCTAAACTTCTAAGCTAGTTCGAGTCAGGAAAAGACGTTAAGAGAATACAATTCCTTGAAATAGCTAGATTTAGATACAAAAAAAGACGTCCTGGGACGTCTTTTTTCTGGAATTTGGCTCCCCCTGCAAGACTTGAACTTGCGACATACGGATTAACAGTCCGCCGTTCTACCGACTGAACTAAGGGGGAATTGCTTTGAGCGGTGCGAATGGTAGCGAGTGGGGTGTTCAGTGTCAACCTTTCCAGCCGAAGAAAAAGTAAAAATATTTCCCTGAAAATACTTTACTTTTCTGTACCCCTTATCGGAATTAGGCTAGGTTTAGTTATCCACCAAAATTGTGGATAAGTGTGTTGACGAATCCTGAGCAATTCGTTTCATCAATGAATGTTGAGTTATTACTCTACTCATTTGTTGAGTTTATTTTTTATATAACACTATGTTTTTTATTTTATTTTTTGATTTATCAACTGAAATTATCAATAAAAAATGAAAATGAATGGCGATGAGAAAAAGGGAGTCATTTTGAAATTTTGGGGAAAACAAGTGGATTATTTTTGAAAGTTAGGAGTGGTTTTTTACGAATCAGGCCGAAGATGGTAGCAAACGTATGGAGAAGAAACTAGCATTTTTTCAAAACAGGGGTGATTTACGACGCAACTATTTTGAACAATTACTTGCAACAAAACATGGCTAACAGCGAGAATGCCTATTCAGTTATAGAGGACAACGGCATTATGAGCAAAACGTTTGAATTGGTATCGGGCTATCAACCCTCAGGCGATCAACCTACGGCGATCAAGCAATTGTTTGATGGGCTAGATGCAGGTCTTGCTCATCAAACCTTATTGGGTGTGACGGGTTCAGGGAAAACATTCACCTTGGCTAATGTGATCGCCAAGGCGCAGCGTCCGGTTATCTTGTTGGCACCGAATAAAACGCTCGCAGCCCAGCTGTATGGTGAGATGAAGTCATTTTTCCCCAATAATGCGGTTGAGTATTTCGTCTCTTATTACGACTACTATCAGCCAGAGGCGTATGTGCCGACCACGGACACATTTATAGAAAAAGATTCCTCGATTAACTCACACATAGAACAAATGCGACTTTCCGCGACTAAAGCGCTGCTTGAGCGTAAAGATGCGATTATTGTAGCTTCTGTATCGGCGATTTACGGTTTGGGTGATCCTGATTCTTATCTGAAAATGATGCTGCATGTTCGCCGTGGTGATGTGATGGATCAGCGCGACATTATCCGCCGTTTAGCCGAGCTCCAATACACACGTAACGATATGGCGTTTGAACGTGGTCAATTTAGAGTTCGTGGAGAGGTCATCGATATCTTTCCCGCGGAATCGGATTATGCGGCCGTGCGTGTTGAAATGTTTGATGATGAGGTAGATTGCATCAGTTTGTTTGACCCATTGACGGGCGCAATGATTCAGCGAGATCTTCCTCGCTATACCATCTATCCTAAAACGCATTACGTTACGCCAAGAGAGCGCATTGTCGATGCGATAGAGCACATCAAAGAGGAGCTGCGAACTCGCCAAGCCTATCTGTTGGAAAACAATAAACTACTCGAAGAGCAGCGCATATCGCAGCGTACTCAATTTGATATTGAAATGATGAATGAGCTCGGTTTTTGTTCAGGTATTGAAAACTATTCACGTTATCTTAGTGGGCGAAAAGAGGGAGAGCCGCCTCCGACCCTGTTTGACTATCTACCGCATGACGGTTTATTGATTATCGACGAATCACACGTAACCGTGCCGCAAATTGGTGCGATGTTCAAAGGCGATCGTTCACGTAAAGAAACGTTAGTGGAGTTTGGTTTCCGGTTGCCTTCCGCTTTAGATAACCGTCCATTAAAGTTTGAAGAGTTCGAATCACTTGCGCCGCAGACGATTTTTGTTTCTGCTACCCCGGGCAACTATGAGCTAGAAAAATCAGCCGGACAAATTGTGGATCAAGTGGTGCGCCCAACCGGACTACTTGATCCCGTGCTGGAAGTACGACCAGTCGCAACACAAGTGGATGATGTGTTGTCAGAGATCCGCATTCGCTCAGCGAAAGATGAACGTGTGCTGATCACGACATTGACTAAACGCATGGCTGAAGACTTAACTGAGTATCTTCATGAACATGGGGTTAAGGTCAGATATCTGCACTCAGATATTGATACTGTTGAGCGGGTTGAGATTATTCGCGACCTTCGCCTAGGCGAATTTGATGTGTTAGTGGGTATTAACTTACTGCGTGAAGGTTTGGATATGCCTGAAGTCTCTCTTGTCGCAATTCTTGATGCGGATAAAGAAGGCTTTCTACGTTCAGAACGTTCATTAATTCAGACTATTGGCCGTGCGGCACGTAACATTGAAGGCAAAGCGATTCTCTATGCTGACCGCATTACTAACTCAATGAAGAAAGCGATGGATGAGACCGATCGTCGCCGTGAAAAGCAGCAAGCACATAATGAAGAACAAGGGATAACACCTCAGGCGCTGAAACGTAATGTCAAAGATATTATGGAGTTAGGTGATATTACTAAGTCCAAGCAGCAGAGGATGAGCAAACAAGTACCTTTGTCGAAGGTGGCAGAAAACTCGCAAACTTATGAAATATTCACGCCGCTACAACTGGAAAAAGAGATCGCCAAACTAGAAGGGTTAATGTACAAACACGCACAAAACCTAGAATTTGAATTGGCTGCCGAAAAGCGTGACCAAATTGAAAAACTGCGTCAGCAGTTCATTACCAACAGTTAAAAAAATAGCCAATAGAAAAAGGTCTATTGGCTGTTATTTGTGAACACTTTATTCACTAACAACGTCAGTTGGCTAGGTGACCCCTAAGGGTCATATTGAATAGAGCACATATCGTGCCAATTAATTTTATGCAAAAAGGGCTATTAACTAACGAATTAGTGCCTTTTTGTTATTTTATTTTGCAAAATGCGAACCTTAATGCAATAGTTAAGGCAAAGTGCAAAATAATAATGGCTAGAATATGCAACCTGACTTTTCTCTACAAAAGGCTAAATATCTTTTGATGGTGGAAGATACGGCTTCCGTTGCGGCGCTGTATCGTTCATACCTCACTCCCCTTGAAATCGATATCAATATTGTTGGTACAGGTCGTGATGCGATAGAGAGTTTAGCTTACCGAGAGCCGGACCTCATATTGCTGGAGCTTCGATTACCCGATATGACGGGCATGGACGTTTTACATGCTGTGAAAAGTCACTACCCCAATGTGCCAGTGATATTCATGACCGCTCATGGTTCGATCGATACCGCCGTGGAAGCGATGCGTCACGGTGCCCAAGATTTCTTGATCAAACCTTGTGAAGCAGACCGTTTGCGCGTCACGGTTAACAACGCCATACGTAAAGCTAGCAAACTAAAAAATGAGGCTGGTAACCCGGGTAATCAGAACTACCAAGGTTTTATTGGCAGCAGTCAAACCATGCAATCAGTCTATCGAACCATTGACTCTGCGGCCTCCAGTAAAGCCAGTATTTTTATTACTGGCGAAAGTGGCACGGGTAAAGAGGTGTGCGCAGAAGCGATTCATGCGGCCAGTAAACGTGGCGATAAACCCTTCATTGCGATTAACTGCGCCGCCATTCCTAAAGACTTGATAGAGAGTGAACTCTTTGGTCACGTGAAAGGCGCATTTACTGGCGCAGCGACCGATCGCCAAGGCGCAGCCGAGTTGGCTGATGGCGGCACACTGTTTTTGGATGAACTGTGTGAAATGGATTTGGATTTGCAGACCAAGCTGTTGCGCTTTATCCAAACGGGCACATTCCAGAAAGTGGGCTCATCGAAGATGAAAAGTGTCGATGTTCGTTTTGTCTGCGCTACCAACCGCGATCCATGGAAAGAGGTACAAGAGGGTCGTTTTCGTGAAGATTTGTACTATCGTCTTTATGTGATCCCATTGCATTTACCACCGCTACGCGAGCGAGGCGATGATGTTATTGAAATTGCTTACTCTTTACTCGGCTTTATGTCTAAAGAAGAAGGCAAAGGTTTTGTCCGCTTAGCGCCAGAGGTTGTGGAGCGTTTTACGCGCTATGAATGGCCGGGTAATGTGCGTCAACTGCAAAACGTGTTGCGGAATGTGGTGGTATTGAACCACGGCAACGAGATCGAACTGAGCATGTTACCGCCACCGCTAAATCAAGTCGTGGATAACAAGATCCGATTAGCAAACCTAACGACGGAAACGCGCAAGGAAAATATAACCGTGCACGATATTTTTCCTTTATGGATGACGGAAAAGCAAGCCATCGAACAAGCGATAGAAGCGTGTGATGGTAATATTCCTAAAGCAGCCAGTTATTTAGACGTTAGCCCTTCAACGATCTACCGCAAGCTTCAAGCGTGGAACAGTAGAGAGAACTCATAGAGATATGGAACTGATCAATAAAAACAAAATTGCGCATTTGGCCCAAGAAATTGGAGAAGAGAATGTGCCAATATTGCTCGATATTTTTCTCAGCGAGCTGAGCGCCTATACACAGAAGCTAGCTGATCAAAATCTGCCGGATAAAATCGAATATTTAAAAGACATCAGCCATGCTCTAAAAAGCAGTGCCGCCAGCTTTGGTGCGGATAAACTGTGCGCTAAAGCAGTGGATATCGATAGCAAAGGAAAGGCAAACTGCATTTTTGATGAGGCTGAAGACGTGGCGGCGATGCGCGCTCTTATCGAAGAGACGCATCGTTGCTACTGCCACTTGATGGATTAGCTTGTGAGTTGATTCTCAATGGCTTTTTGAAGTTTAACTCGGTCGTGCCGCCAGTCACGATTGGATGATGCTAGCTCTGTAGTGACACAATGCCAGTGTTCAGCCAGCTCCGGATGTGGTGTATCGCCGATCACCACATCGATTTTTCGCACGTGGCAGGCGCGCTCACACCATTCCAATTTCTGCCGTAGCGACATGCGACCAGCAGGTCCTTGCTCGGGAGACAAGTTCTCAACAAAAATCAGCTTTGCTTTTACGTTTTGCTCAATGGCATTGCCAATTTCGGGCAGCAGTAGTGGTGGCATCACACTGGTGAGAAAGCTTCCCGGGCCAAGGATGATGCAGTCTGCTGCACTGATGGCGAGTATGGCTTCTTTGGTTGCTGGCACTTCAGGTGATAAATCTAAGCGCCTTAAATCTTCCGTCATCTCGTCCACGTTCGTTTCACCCGTGACCCAGTGACCATCCATAGAAAGTGCACTAAGATCAGAAGGATGCTCTGACATAGGTAAAATATTAACATCGACTTTGAGCATGTTTCGGATCAAGTTGATCGCGTCTAAAGGGCGCACAGATAGGTTATCTAATGCAGTCAGCATCAAATTACCGAGATTATGGCCATTGAGTTCTCCCGCACCTTTAAAGCGATATTCAAACATCATCGAACTGATTGAAGGCTCAGTGATCAACTGGTTGATACAGTTACGTGTATCGCCCCATGCAATGCCACCTTGGCAGTGGCGAATGCGCCCAGTGGAACCGCCGTTATCTGTGGTGGTTACAATCCCTGTCGCATTGGAGCCAAAATCTTTTAACGCCGCTAGCATGCGTCCAAGCCCATGTCCTCCGCCAATGGCGACGACTTTCTTTGAAGTGTATAGAGTCATCTGTTCTTCTTATTTTTTAATAATTAACTACAATTTAAATCAGCTTGTTCACAACCCATACTCATTAGGAGGTAAATTGGGTAATGGACTCTTTTTTTTTACGATAAGGGTAGAATCACTTACTAATATTAAGTATTTTACTTATCAGCTGCTGTAGAGATAGTTAATTATACTACCTCAACGGCTGCCATAGCTCCGAGCTTAACTGGCTAAGTCTCATTTTTGTGAGATAGGGTGGTTAAGCCAGTGGTCTAATACCACAAGGGCATAATTGGAAATGATTATGCCTCCCGTATTTGGAAAGGTGTTCCGTGGCGCAACAGTTCGAAGATAGATTCCAACGTAAATTTTATTATTTACGTTTATCTGTTACAGATGTCTGTAACTTTAAATGCACATATTGCCTGCCTGATGGTTATCAACCTTCGGGGCAGAAAAACTCGTCTTTTTTAACCCTTCCTGAAATACAACGCGTCGTGCGAGCCTTTGCCGACTGTGGTACGTCGAAAGTACGCATCACAGGGGGGGAGCCGACTTTGCGTAAAGACTTTAACGACATTATTGCTTGTGTGGCGAATACCGCTGGTATAGAGAAAGTGGCGACCACCACCAACGGTTACCGTATGGCCAAACAAGTAGAAGGTTGGCAATCGGCCGGGTTAACGCATATCAATGTCAGTGTCGATAGTCTTGATCCAAGAATGTTCCACCAAATCACGGGTGAAAACAAATTTACGCAAGTGATGGCGGGGATTGATCGCGCTTTTGAAGTCGGTTACCAGCAAGTTAAAGTCAACGTTGTGCTGCTAAAAGACCTTAATCATCAGCAGTTACCTGCTTTTTTAGATTGGATTAAACATCGCCCTATTCAACTTCGTTTTATTGAACTAATGCAAACTGGTGAAATGGACTCGCTGTTTGAGCGTCACCATATTTCAGGTGTTGCCATTCGTAATCAACTGATTGCCAATGGTTGGGTGCTGAAAACCCGAGCTCACAATGATGGGCCAGCGCAAGTATTTGTTCATGCCGATTACCAAGGTGAAATCGGTCTTATCATGCCGTATGAGAAAAACTTTTGCCATAGCTGCAACCGCTTACGTGTTTCGGCAAAGGGGAAGTTACACCTGTGCCTTTTCGGTGAGCAAGGCGTTGAATTACGCGATCTGCTCGCCCAAGATAATCAACAGCAAGCCTTAATTGAGCGAATTCAAGCGCAATTACAGACCAAGTCGGTCAGCCATTTTTTACAAGATGGCAATACGGGTATGACGCCTAATCTCGCCTCCATTGGCGGCTAAATTCTTTTTGTCACTGGCTATTGTTTAGCGGGTGATGTTGGTACACATTTGAACAGTAGGTGAACACATGGGTCACGCAGAAAGCGCATTTCAACCAGCACATATTGCCGTACTGACGGTTTCCGATACTCGTACTGAAGAAAACGATACTTCAGGCGGTTACTTAGCTGAGCAACTTCAACAAGCGGGACACATTCTGGCCGATAAGCAGATTGTTATTGATGATCAGTATAAAATTCGCGCGATTGTTTCTCAGTGGATCGCGGATGAAAACGTGCAAGCCGTGCTGATCACGGGTGGAACGGGTTTTACCTCACGCGACAGCACACCAGAGGCATTAAAGCCCTTGTTTGATAAAGAAGTTGAAGGTTTTGGCGAGCTGTTCCGATTGGTCTCTTACGATGAAATTGGCACTTCAACCATTCAGTCTCGCGCCATTGCAGGTTTTGCCAACCATACGGTTATTTTTGCCATGCCAGGTTCAACAGGAGCGTGCAAAACCGGTTGGACAAAAATCATCAAACAGCAGTTAGATGCCAGCCATCGCCCATGCAACTTTATGCCACATCTTTCGGTTTAACGGGGTTTCAATGAGCGAATTTACTCATATTAATGCCTCAGGCGAAGCCAATATGGTCGATGTCTCTGCCAAGGCTGAAACCGTACGTGAAGCACGTGCGGAAGCCTTTGTTAAGATGTCACCACAAACGCTGCAACTGATCCTTTCTGGGCAACACCACAAAGGTGATGTGTTTGCCACCGCAAGAATTGCGGGCATTCAAGCGGCGAAGAAAACGTGGGATTTAATCCCACTGTGCCACCCATTGCTGCTTACTAAAGTAGAAGTGCAGCTTGAAGCCATCGAAGCACAAAGCAAAGTTCGAATTGAATCATTGTGTAAATTAACCGGTAAAACAGGGGTTGAAATGGAAGCCTTAACCGCGGCATCGGTGGCGGCGTTAGCCATTTACGACATGTGTAAAGCAGTACAAAAAGATATCGTGATTGAACAAGTGCGCTTACTTGAAAAAAGCGGCGGGAAATCTGGTTACTTTAGCGCTCAGCCACAACAAAAGGTCACGCATGATTAATGTCCTCTTTTTTGCTCAAACTCGTGAGTTGATCGGCCAAGACAGCATTCAACTCAAGGCACAGTTTGCTACGGTTGAAGCACTGCGTAGCCACTTAGCCTCGCAGCCTGGGAAATGGGATTTAGCCTTGCAACCGGGAAAACTGCTGGTGGCAGTCAATCAAACCATCGTTGCCTTTGATTACCCGTTAAGTGATGGTGATGAAGTGGCTTTTTTTCCTCCAGTAACCGGAGGCTAGTGATGGATAGCCGTATTTCCGTTCAAATATCAGATTTCTCGGTAGACGCAGAATACCGTGATTTGTCGCAAGGTACTTCCGCTGGCGCTGTGGTTACCTTTATTGGCAAAGTTCGTGATATGAATTTAGGTGATAATGTTATTGGCTTAACGCTTGAGCACTATCCGGGAATGACAGAAAAAGCCTTGAGTGATATTTGTGATCAGGCGCAGGCACGATGGCCGGTGCAAAAAATCCGTGTGATCCACCGAATCGGTGATTTAGATATTGGCGATCAAATCGTGTTTGTAGGCGTGTCGAGCTCACATCGTGGTGCGGCTTTTGAGGCGTGCGAATTCGTTATGGATTACCTTAAAGCCAAAGCACCGTTTTGGAAGAAAGAGCGCACCACCGAACAAACACGCTGGGTGGAGTCTCGAGATTCAGATGCCCAAGCCGCGCAGCGTTGGGCTAATCATCACACCATCGACTAAGCCTTGTGTAGTATATGAATAGTTCCGCGCTGTTGATTCTTCGCGTGAAACAGCGCTTTATCGGCCGTTGATACAAACTGTTCTGGCGTCATGCCAGTCGGTATGTGTTCGCAATATTGGATGCCGATAGTAATCGATACATACAATGAGACACGAGAATAGCGGTGAGGGATTTGCAGCTCTCTCACTTCACTAAGTAGTTGTAATGCTTTTTGCTCGCACTGTTTAATATCAATATCCGCAATAAATAGTAGAAATTCATCTCCTCCATAGCGAAAGCAGAGGTCATCTTTACGTTTCCAATGCTGCAGAGTGCTCGCTATCTTGCGCAGCACAGTATCGCCATTCACATGGCCATAGTGGTCGTTATATTCTTTGAAGCAATCTAAGTCGATCATGAAAATTGCAGCACTACTTTGCTCACGTTTGATCTTATCTAACGCTTTGGGCAGTAATGAGTCCATCGCATAACGGTTATAGACCTGAGTTAAATGATCCACATTGGTCAGTTTTTCTAACTCAAGTTGGTGTATAGAAAGCCGCTCTAACGTGCGCTTATAAGCGGTAATATTTCTCACAATCCATAGCACGTACTCAGTATTTTTCAGCGGGATGACCAATGCGTTAAAAAACTGAATATCGATAGGGCCAGAGCTACCTTTAAATTGAGCAATTACCCTTAGGTCGAGATCGTATTCAAACTCTCGCATTTGTCCGTTATCAATGACTTCTTGGATAATTTGATGAAACCAAGCGGCTTTTTTTTCGGGTAATACCTGGTATAGATTGAGACCAATGAGAACTCTTGGGTCGTGGTGTCGGCTGCGATCCGTTCCTCCTAAGGCCTCCACATATACGCCATCGCGGTTAATCAGAAAAGTGGGTTCAGGTAATGACTCCAACAAGCTGCGCATCAGTGCTGGGTTTTCTATAATCTCGGAAAACAGTGGCGAATTCACCATGCCCAGTCCTTATTAATACAACGGTCAATGTTTAAGATATAAATGATATTAACTGTAAAATCTTGCGAGACATCGTGTTCTTAACGTGTTGTTTGATTCAAAAATGAGACGTTTTGATAAAAGATTTTGCCATTTACCCTTGATAAAAATTAACTATTTGTAATATCGATAGTTTGTGCCGATGAGAAAAATCGATTTTTTCCATTTAGCAAAACGGTGAAATTAGTCAACACTTAACTTAAGGCAGCATACCGTTGCAACCAAGGAGACAGATATGCAATCGCTAATAGTTAAAGACTATATGACATTACAAGCCATCACCTTCAAACCGGACATGCCAATGACTGCGGCTTTAGAAAAAGTGATGCGTTCGGAGCATCTTGGTGGTCCTGTTATTAACGACCAAGAACAAGTGATTGGCTTTCTATCAGAGCAGGATTTGCTCGATAAATTGGTGAAGGTGAGTTATTTCTGTGAAGACACCCATTTAGTCCGTGACTGCATGCACCCTGAAGTGCTGTCCGTTTCATCAGACACCTCTATTATTGAGCTTGCTGACATGATGAAAGTAGGAAAACCGAAAGTTTATCCCGTGATCGATCAAGGTAAATTGGTTGGCATTATTACGCGCAGAGATGTACTGAGAGCATTAGGGAAAAACTTAACGCATTGTTTTAAAAAACCAACATAGCAAACTATACCCTTCCTACTTGAAGCTGCAGCGGTGTTGGCTACGTTCGTTCACCCCAATCACATAGTTTGCCTATGCTCATGGG
>NZ_CAWMCN010000123.1:37480-312810 GCF_963865925.1 Vibrio sp. ZOR0018
GCCGCCTACCTGCAACTCCAAGTTGTTTGGGTATATCAGCAGTAATAAATAAAATTCTATCTAGAGGTGCAGTGCACCTCTTTTCCATCTAATCAAGGTGAATGTGCGTTAAGTGCAGGTTTGATAAAAATGCGCTTGACCTTAGAGTTGACTCTAAGGTTTAAGCTTTGTGCATCAGAGAAGGAGAATCCTATGTGCACAAAACATGAAGCTTGCAGTACTACAAAAAATAGCATGGCAAACCCGCAGGCGGTGTCATGCTCTAGTCTTAAAATTACCGCGATTAGGGCTGCGGGCGTTGATTCAAATGAAGAGGGGTGCTGTGGGTCACAAGAGTGCACAAGCAATGATCCTGATGATGAACCCGCGCAGCTCACATCCGTTAAAACACAGTTTAACCAAAGCTGGAAAATTGAAGGGATGGATTGCCCATCTTGCGCACGTAAGGTTGAAACGGCGCTTAAAAAAGTGGGTAATGTGATCGACGCCAAAGTGCTGTTTGCCACTGAAAAATTGGTGGTCAAGTTTAATACCGAAGAGGCAGCGCTTGAAATAGAGCAAGCGGTTCGTAACGCGGGTTTTACGGCTCACCGCATTGATGCGGCTAATCCAGTTTCTGCCCCCATTCGTAGCGATTGGAAGTCGGTCATAAAACAGAACGCGCAGATCCTCTCCATTGCTGGCGCTATGATACTCGCCGCTATTGTGCAGCCTTATTTCCCTCAAATCAGCGATGGGATGTTCATTTTGACCTGCCTTGCCGGTTTGTATCCTATCGGTAAAAAAGCGATTCAACTGGCACGCTCAGGCACACCTTTTGCGATTGAAACCTTAATGAGCGTTGCGGCGCTCGGAGCGCTCTATCTTGGTGAAACGGTTGAAGCAGCGATGGTGCTATTACTCTTCCTCATCGGAGAGCGGCTAGAAGCTTTTGCCGCTTCTAAAGCGCGTAGCGGTGTACAAGCTTTAATGGCACTGGTGCCTGAAACGGCAACAAAAATTGTGGCAGGAGAACGCATCACGGTGGCGGCACATGAGCTAAAACCGGGGGATGTAGTGGAAGTTTCTCCCGGCTCTCGGCTACCTGCGGATGGTCAATTGCACGAAGCGTCGGCCAGCTTTGATGAGAGCGCGTTAACGGGCGAATCACTGCCTGTCGAACGCTATCAAGGTGACAGTGTCATGGCGGGTGCTGTGGTCGCGGATCAGGTGGTGCGTTTCACCATCACCTCCAAACAGGGTGAAAACGCGATTGACCGCATTTTGCATCTGATTGAAGAAGCGGAATCTCGCAAAGCGCCGTTAGAACGTTTTCTTGATAAATTTAGTCGTTGGTATACCCCATTAATGATGTTGGTTTCATTAGCCGTGGTTGTGATACCGCCGACACTGTTTGCGCAGCCATGGGAAACATGGGTTTACCGTGGCTTAGCCTTACTGCTGATTGCTTGTCCATGTGCGTTGGTTATCTCAACTCCGGCGGCCATTACTTCTGGCCTTGCCGCAGCGGCGCGTCGTGGTGCACTGATCAAAGGGGGCGCGGCGCTCGAACAGCTTGGAAAAATAGAGAGTATTGCTTTTGATAAAACGGGTACTTTGACCAAAGGTAAACCGGAAGTTACGGATGTGGTTGCGCTCAATGGCTGGGATGAAGAGCAATTGTTGCGCTATGTCGCAGCGGTTGAAATGGGCTCGAGCCATCCTCTGGCAACCTCTTTAGTGAAAAAAGTGCAAGCGATGGCTTTGCCCATTCCAGAAGCGATAGAGAAGCGAGCGTTAGTTGGCAGTGGGGTTTCGGGGGTTGTGGAGGGGAAATCACTGCGCGTATTAGCGCCAAGCAAAGCGAATGTTCCGTTTTCTGATGCATTTAGCGCGCAAGTGGAAGCGCTAGAGACGCAAGGCAAAACAGTGGTGGTGGTTTTTGAGCAAGAGAACATTGTCGGTTTAATCGCATGGCAAGATACCTTGCGTGAAGATGCCAAAGCCGCCATTGAAGCACTGCGCCGTTTGGGGATCGATACTATTATGCTCACTGGCGATAACCCTAGAAGCGCTGCGACGATGAGTGCTCAATTAGGGATAGATTTCAAAGCCAGTTTATTACCGCAAGATAAAGTGGAATACATTCAACAGTTGGCGCAACAAAAACAAGTGGCGATGGTCGGGGATGGCATTAATGATGCACCAGCAATGAAAGCAGCCAGCATTGGTATTGCGATGGGGGGTGGTACCGATGTTGCGTTGGAAACGGCCGATGCGGCAATTACTCATAATCGATTGGTCGAGCTCGCCACCATGATCGAGCTATCACAAGCAACCCTCGCCAATATTCGCCAGAATGTCACGCTAGCGCTAGGCTTAAAAAGTATCTTTTTAGTCACGAGTTTACTCGGTATTACGGGCTTATGGGTAGCGGTGCTGGCCGATAGTGGAGCTACCGCGTTAGTGACGCTCAATGCGTTGCGTCTATTGAAATTTAAAAAATAGTCCGAGACTAAAAACTAAAAACTAAAAACCAAAAAGCTCAGCAAGGCATGGCGGGTCGTTATCTCTCATGCCTGTTGGGTTTGCACCCTATTGTGGTAATAGTGTGAAATGCGTCGATATTGCGCTTGTATTTTGTTATGCAGTGTTGGAAATCATCTTTTAGGGGTGGGTGTTATTTCATCAATCTTGCTGTTTTTTGTGATGCAAACCGTTTTTATGAGAATGTGTTCGTTACATTGCGTCATTCATTGTGAATTTGATCACTCTTTGTTGGCGCGTGGTCCGCTAGAGTAGCTGCATACCCGATGTATATCTATGAGCTGAACAAGCCGCAATAAGGAGTCACTTATGTCTCAAGCCGTTTTCCATCTAGGTGTTACCGAAGCCGATCTGAATGGTGCTACTTTGGCCATTATCCCTGGGGATCCAGCTCGCGTACAAAAAATCGCTGAAGAGATGGAAAATCCAGTCTTTCTTGCTAGCCACCGTGAATACACTGTGTACCGCGCAGAGTTAGACGGTAAGCCAGTCGTTGTTTGTTCTACTGGTATCGGTGGTCCTTCTACGTCTATTGCGGTTGAAGAGCTTGCTCAACTTGGCGTGTGTACTTTCCTACGCGTAGGTACTACTGGTGCAATCCAACCTCATGTCAATGTGGGTGATATGATTGTCAGCACAGGTTCGGTTCGCCTTGACGGTGCAAGTTTGCACTTTGCACCAATGGAATTCCCTGCTGTGGCTGATTTCGATGTCGCCACTGCAATGAAAGCGGCTGTAGTTGAAAGTGGTGCAACCGTGCACATGGGCGTTACCGCATCAAGTGATACTTTCTACCCAGGCCAAGAGCGTTATGACACTTTCACTGGTCGTGTTGTGCGTCGTTTCCAAGGCTCGATGAAAGAGTGGCAAGATATGGGCGTATTGAACTTTGAGATGGAATCCGCCACTTTGCTAACCATGTGTGCGAGCTCAGGTTTGAAAGCAGGTTGTGTGGCTGGTGTGATCATCAACCGTACTCAAAAAGAGATCCCAGATCACGCGACACTCAAAGAGACCGAGGCTCGTTCAATCAAAGTGGTTGTCGAAGCTGCGCGTAAAATGCTGTAATTGAGTTCTGAATTTACACTGATGTATCTATGTACACGGTGAGTGATTAGGCCACTTTTGAATAAAGTGGCCTTTTTACTTTCTAAATAATCACCAGTCAAACAGTCACCAGCTAAACAATTACTCACTAAGCAATCGCCAATTTAGGCAACGGAATGTACAAGCTCTCGGTTAAGTCGCTGAGCATCTGGTCGTAAACGTGAGAGATGCTGAGTGAAATATCCGAAGTGATTTGGTACATCGCGCCAGCTTCTATTTGAAAGGCAGGATGATCATGCAGTTCGCTCAGGCTATGCAGCGCGGCTGAGCAGCTTGGCGAAGCTACCGTTAAAGGGCTGATTAAGGCGAGTTGATTCATCCTACGCCTGACAACCTCACTATAATGCTGCAAGCGTATGCGGCCATCTTGAGTATCCATTTCATCAATGCTGATGCGCAACTGAGTTAGCGCGTCCATCGCATCAATGACCTGTTGCCAATTAATATGGTATTCATCGCTGAGATCTTCGCGGTTGGATTCCACCAACCAAGCCAGTATCACCTCATCCATTAAGAACATACAGTGACGAATTATTTTACCATGCATCATTTGGTTACGAGCCACAGAGCGCTCTGGCCACTCCTTCATGAGTGCTTTAAGCTTAATTTGCAGCACACGGTACATTGGTTTGTTGTCAAAATGTGCGATAGCAATTAAGTGATTACTTTTTTCGTATAGCGTATCTTGCAATTCATTCAACTCAGTGTCGCGTCTTTGACCAGAGGCTAGCGTCTGATGGGTAATGTTACGGTGCTGACGGCATAAAAACAGTAGCTGGCGAAGGTCGATCAGCAGTTGATATTTACGTTGTAATGTGGATTCACGCTGTTTTGCCAGATAAAACATCAGCCACAATATACCGATAGAGATAAGCATTGAGATAAAAACAAACATAACCAACTCCTTGTTAATGTTATACCAATCTAGAGTTAGCAGGGTTAATGCCAGTTTTTTATTTGTTTAAATTCAATTGTTTATGTATTTTTGCGTTGAAGTGATGCATCTTATTGGTGCATTTTGAACTAAAAGTGTGAGCTGGATCGATTTTGAGCAGTATGGTGATAAAAAATCCCCAACACAGAGTGTGTTGGGGATGCTATCGTGAAGATTGATGTATTACAGGATGCGCATGCCAGCTTGAGCACCTTCATGTGGCTCAAGAATCCATAGCTCGCTGCCACCAGGGCCTGCGGCTAAGATCATGCCTTCTGACATACCAAACTTCATTTTACGCGGTTTGAGGTTCGCTACCATGACAGTGTACTTGCCTACTAACTCTTCGGGTGAATAAGCGGCTTTAATACCTGAAAACACTTGGCGAGTTTCGCCACCAATATCCAATTGGAATTTGAGCAATTTGTCCGCTTTTGGCACCGCTTCGCAAGCGATGATCTTAGCAACGCGTAAGTCCACTTTAGCAAAATCATCAAATTCGATTTCAGTTGCAATAGGGTCTTTACTTAGCTCAGTTTCAACTGTGGTTGGTTGCGCGCTCTCAATCGCGGCTTTTTCTGCTGCCGCTTCTTCTTTAGACGCTTCAATCATCGCTTCAACGTGTTTCGGATCAATACGATTAAACAGCGCTTTGAATGGCGTGAGCGTATGGCTTGTTAACGGTGTTTGTACGCCTTCCCAAGTGAGTTCTTGGTTTAAGAATGCTTCGGTGCGCGCCGCTAGTGCTGGCATCACAGGTTTTAAGTAAGTCATTAACACGCGGAATAGGTTGATACCCACTGAGCAAATGTCTTGTAGCTCTTGCTCTTGACCTTCTTGTTTAGCCACAACCCAAGGCGCTTTTTCATCCACGTATTGGTTCGCTTTGTCCGCCAATGCGGTGATTTCACGAATGGCACGGTTAAATTCACGGCTTTCGTAAAGATCAGCAATGCGATCCGCTGCAGCGGCAAATTCTGCGTACAGCTCTGGTTCGGCAAAGGTTGCAGACAACTGATTTTCAAAACGTTTGGTGATGAAGCCTGCATTACGCGATGCCAGGTTGACGATTTTATTGACCACATCGGCGTTCACACGTTGGGTGAAATCTTCAAGGTTCAAATCAAGATCGTCGATGCGGCTATTGAGTTTTGCGGCGTAGTAATAGCGTAAGCATTCTGGGTCTAGGTGGTTTAAGTAAGTGCTTGCTTTGACAAACGTTCCTTTAGACTTCGACATCTTCGCGCCATTGACTGTGACATAACCGTGTACGAAGACGTTATTAGGCTTACGGAAACCACTGCCATCAAGCATCGCTGGCCAGAATAGGCTGTGGAAGTAAACAATATCTTTACCGATGAAATGGTACAGTTCGGTTTTACTTTCTTTATTCCAGTATTCGTCAAAGTCTAAGTCATCGCGTTTGTTACATAGGTTTTTAAATGAACCCATGTAGCCGATAGGCGCGTCTAACCACACGTAGAAGAATTTGTTCTTTTCGCCGGGGATTTCAAAGCCAAAGTATGGCGCATCACGTGAAATATCCCACTGTTGCAGGCCGCCTTCGAACCACTCTTGCATTTTATTGGCGGTTTCTGTTTGTAGCGAGCCAGAGCGAGTCCACTCTTTGAGCATGCTTTCAAATTGAGGAAGGTCAAAGAAGAAATGCTCGGAATCCTTCATTACTGGCGTCGCGCCAGAAACGGCCGATTTCGGGTTGATAAGCTCTGTTGGGCTATAGGTTTCGCCACACGCATCGCAGTTATCACCGTATTGATCTTCTGACTTACATTTTGGGCAAGTGCCTTTCACGAAGCGATCAGGCAAGAACATCTCTTTTTCTGGGTCAAACAGCTGAGAAATGGTGCGGCTTGAAATGAAGCCATTTTTTTTCAGCTCAAGATAAATGTGAGAAGCCAGTTCGCGGTTCTCTTCGCTGTGAGTGCTGTGATAATTGTCAAAGCTGATATCAAAACCTGCAAAATCTTTTTGGTGCTCTTCACTTACTGCGGCGATCATCTCTTCAGGTGTAATACCCATCTGTTGTGCTTTAAGCATAATTGGCGTGCCGTGAGCATCGTCTGCACAGATGAAGTTTACAGTGTTGCCGCGTAGGCGTTGGTAACGAACCCAAATGTCAGCTTGGATATGCTCAAGCATATGACCAAGGTGGATCGAACCGTTAGCGTACGGAAGGGCACAAGTTACCAGCAGTTTCCTTGAAGAAACGTTTCTTGGGTCAGTCGCCATACTTAATATTCGCTTTTTTGATAGGTATGAAAAATAGAGACCAATACTACCTTATGCAGCGAGCGACTCCAAGGCGTGAGCCTAAGGAATCCCGCAACTTTTTTGGGGTTCAGTCTGACAATAGAGAGTGATAGCATGAGCAAAAAGGAGAAGCTATGCAGCCGTTCACATCTAAACAAGATTTTTGCGATTGGTTAAACCAATTTGAACACCCTCATCTTATTGCGGGGTGGGCAAACCAGCCTCATTGGGTTTCGGTTACAACAGCGGGACGTTTGACGGTTCATATTCCATTTGCCGCTAAAAATCTGCTGAATGAGCTTTCCGAATGGGTCGTCTCCAAGCAGCAAACCGATGCGCTTGCTCCATTCAGTGTTGAGATAATCATTGCGCCGAAAGCGCTAGCGACGACGGTCGCTCATAGTGTTAATGGTGTTAAAAATATTATTGCGGTGACTTCAGCCAAAGGGGGCGTCGGCAAATCAACCACCGCCGTCAATCTTGCTCTAGCCATTGCTCAATCTGGGGCGAAAGTTGGCTTGTTGGATGCGGATATTTATGGCCCTTCAGTACCGATGATGCTTGGCAAGCAAGAAGCAAAGCCAGATGTGCGTGATAATAAGTGGATGCAGCCCGTTGAGGCATTTGGCATTTTCAGCCATTCGATTGGCTATTTGGTTGATAAATCTGAAGCGGCGATTTGGCGCGGGCCGATGGCATCGAAAGCACTGGCGCAACTGCTCAATGAAACCGAGTGGCCAGATGTGGATTATCTGGTCATCGACATGCCACCGGGGACAGGTGATATTCAACTCACCTTGTCACAACAAATTCCGGTAACGGGCGCGGTGATCGTCACCACTCCGCAAGATCTGGCACTAGCGGATGCGCGCAAAGGGGCGGCCATGTTCGAAAAAGTCGACGTTCCGGTTATCGGGCTTATTGAAAATATGAGCTATCACATCTGCAGTCATTGTGGAGAGAAAGAGCATATCTTTGGTGTCGGTGGCGCGCAGAAACTGGCCAGTGAATATGGGTTGGCGCTGCTTGCACAAATTCCTCTGCACATTGCCCTGCGTGAAGACATCGACCAAGGTCGTCCTACCGTGGTTGCTCAACCAGAAAGTGAGCATACACAGCGTTATCTTCAACTGGCGGAACGAGTCTGTTCAAGCCTATATTGGCAAGGAAAGCCTAAGCCAGATGCAATCAGTTTTACATTGGTAGACTAGTGTTGGTCCACAGTGCTATGAAAGTAGCACTGCGGTGATCTCTTCTGAAATACGACGAAAACGTTTGCTTGGTAGTTTGTTATTCAAACCTCTTCCAAAGTCTCAATCGAGACTGGTATCAGGTGGTTGAAGTCCCTATAATCGGGCAGTTTATCTATTTTCATCACCAAACTATCACCGGGTGCAAAAATAATGTCTGAGAATAATCAATGCGTCATCGTAGGTATTGCTGGCGCTTCAGCTTCTGGAAAAAGCCTGATTGCGAGTACGATTTATAACGAACTTCGTGCCAAAGTAGGCGACCACCAAATTGGTGTGATTACGGAAGATTGCTATTACAACGACCAAAGCCATCTCAGTATGGAAGAGCGCGTTAAGACAAACTATGACCACCCGAATGCACTTGACCATGATCTACTTTGCCAACATTTAGAACAATTAACCCGTGGCGAAGCGGTTGAAGTGCCAGAGTACAGCTACACTGAGCATACTCGCACCGCGAATACAACGCTATTAACACCCAAGAAAGTGATTATTTTAGAAGGTATTTTACTGCTGACAGACCCACGTTTACGTGACTTAATGCATGCGACCGTATTTATGGACACTCCGCTGGATATCTGTTTATTACGCCGAGTGAAGCGTGATGTAGAAGAGCGTGGCCGCACCATGGATTCGGTATTGAAGCAATACCAAAAAACGGTTCGCCCTATGTTTATGCAGTTTATCGAACCGTCAAAACAGTACGCGGACATTATCGTTCCTCGTGGCGGTAAAAACCGTATCGCCATTGATGTATTAAAAGCCCACATCGCGAAATTGTTGAAATCTTAACTTTTGTGGTCTTTATTTTTAAGCAGACAAGTGGCACTTTAGGTGCCACTTTCTTTTTCTAATTAAGCAAGGAAAAAGCTGATGAAAAAACTGTTTCTTTTCATTGCCATTATTATCGGTGCGTTAATCGCTGCCGCGCTCGCACTTGTCCTGTTGGTCAATCCTAACCAATTTAAGCCCTTGATTGTAGAACAAGCCAAACAGAAAACGGGGTTGGACTTAGTCATTGAAGGAGATATCAGTTGGAGTTTCTTCCCTTCGCTTGGCTTTGAGCTGGGCAAAACTGAACTCAGAAACCCACAAGGTTTCAGCGCTCCAAACCTGTTTAAAGTCGATCAAGTTGGTATTGAAATTTCGGTGATGCCATTGCTGGATAAGCAACTGGAAATTGGCAACATCCGCCTAAATGGTGCTGAGTTCCATCTTGAAACCCTTAAAGATGGCCGTTCAAACTTAGATAGCTTAACTCAAGCCGCGCCTCAACCAGCCGCCTCTTCCGCCGTAAACGAAACAAAACCAGCACAAGAAGAGACAAGCAGCGTCAATGCGAGCAACCCTGTTCAAGAGTGGACGATTAACTTAGCGGGCGTTAGCGTCGAAAACGCATTACTGGAAATACAAGACCGCAAAGTCGGTACACATACCAAGCTGTATGACGTGGCGGTCAATCTTTCAGAGTTTGCGGTGGATAAATGGACGTCAGCGACTTTTGCCGCCAAAGGTAAAAATAATCAACAAAGCTTTGCCGCAGAAGGGCGAGCTGAATTCAAATTAGCCGCCAGTTTCAAGGATTATGCGCTGAAGAACGTTGTGCTTGATGCGAGCTTTAGTGACCCATCAAACCAGATTGATTCTGCGAAGATTGAATTAGCCACGTTCGAGTTTGATAAGAAGAATGCGCTGTCATTCAGCGTGAAAGGAAAGGTAGCGGATTTAAAACTTGATGCGAAGGGGAGTGCGCAACTGACTCTCGATAAAGCCATGAGCTTGGTGAAGATTGATACGCTGGTGCTGGATACCAATCTAGAAGGAACCAGTTTGCCACAAAGCCCAATGCAGATCGGTTTAACTTCGAACATTCATTTTGATCTCTCTAAAAACCAACTGGATGTCTTACTCAGTAAATTAACCGCAAATGCATTAGAATTTGATGGTGATGTCAAAGTGACGTTGGCTGAGATCCCTAAAATCCGCTTCAATATGCATAGCCCAAATATCGATTTGGATGAATTTTTAGGGCTTGCGAATCCAGCAACGGCAAGCAGTACCGTGAGTGAAAGTAAGGCATCGTCAGGCTCAACGTCAGCAGCGCCTGCTACGGTGAGTGCTGAAGTGGAACCGGATCTCAGTGCATTAAAAACGTTGGATGTGCAAGGCAAGGTCACCATAGACAAGTTCAAAGCCAATAATGCTCGATTACAGAATGTGCAAACCAGCTTTAGTGTCGATCGTGGCATCGTGAATTTAACCTCATTCAGTGCCAACCTTTACCAAGGTACGATTCAGGCGACCGCTCAACTGGATGCAACCAAAGTACCTGCTACTTATAGCGCTAAAAAGAGCGTTAATGGAGTACAGGTGCTGCCGCTATTAAAAGATGTACTCAATAATGAGATGTTACAAGGTACGGGTAACATTGATGTGGATGTAAAGGGCCGCAGTTTGACGCCAACGGGCATTCAACAAAACCTTGTCGGAACCGTGAACATCAACTTTGCCGATGGTGCAGTCAACGGTATTAACGTCGCTCACCTTATCCGTAGCAATTACGCCAAAATTAAAGGTAAGAAAGTTGATGATGACCCAGTGAAGAAAACCGATTTTAGCGCCATGACCGCTACGCTGAAATTGAACAAAGGGGAAGTCACCACCAATAACCTCGCCATGCAATCACCACTGTTGCGTATTCGTGGTGAGGGTAAAGCGAATTATCTGCAACAAACGGTTGATTTTTTGGTGAGCACTTCTGTGGTGGGAACGCTAGAGGGGCAAGGTGGCAAAGACATCGATGAGCTGCGAGACGTCACGATTCCTATCAACATCTCAGGGCAATGGAGCGATCCTAAATTCAAATTGGTTTTTGATGATGTGTTAAGACAAAAAGCGGAAAAAGAGATTGACCGTGGCTTGGAAAAGCTCGGCGTTGAGATAAAAGACGAGAAAACCAAGAAAGCGGTTGATGGTTTATTAAAAAGTCTTTTTAAGTAATTTACTGGGTTGATTTCATTATGATTGATCAAGCCTCCTCAATTTAGAGGAGGCTTTTTTATCACCAGTCGATGCCTTTTCGTGCTTTGATGCCCGACTCAAATGCGTGTTTCACATTTTTGACTTCCGACACCGTATCGGCGATTTCAATCAAGCTGCGGTGTGCTCCTCGGCCCGTGATCACCACCGACTGCATTGCTGGCCGTGTTGTTAAGGCTTCAATCACTTCGTCTAATTCGATATATCCATAGCTCACCATGTAGGTCAGCTCATCAAACAACACCACATCAATCGACTCATCTTTAAGCATGCGTTTGCACTCTTGCCAAACCCCTTGCGCCGCTGCGGTATCGGCTTCTTTGTTTTGTGTTTCCCAAGTAAAGCCCGTCGCCATGACTTGAAATTCGACGCCCAGTTTTTCAAGCAGATTACGTTCACCGTTTTCCCAGGTTCCTTTAATGAACTGGGCTACCGAACATTTCAAACCGTGGCCAATAGCGCGCGCAATGGTGCCAAAACCTGAAGTAGATTTCCCTTTGCCATTGCCGGTAATGATCAATAACAACCCTTTCTCTTGCTGGGCCGCGGCAATTCGTGCATCGACTTGCTCTTTTACTTTCTGTTGTCTCGCTTTATGGCGTTCATTT
The DNA here is from genome assembly GCF_963865925.1 of Vibrio sp. ZOR0018. Lineage (NCBI taxonomy): Bacteria > Pseudomonadati > Pseudomonadota > Gammaproteobacteria > Vibrionales > Vibrionaceae > Vibrio > Vibrio sp. ZOR0018. Next base: position 49,219 of record NZ_CAWMCN010000123.1, read on the forward strand.
TTAATTTCTTCAGTCGACATGCTCAATCCTGTTCATTAATAGCGTTGCCGCTATCATAGCTCAACTACTCGGCAGCAAAAACCATCGAAATTACAAGGAATAAAAAAGCCAGAGCAGTGCTCTGGCCTTCTGGAGTGTTTCTAATGAGTTTAGAAGCGGTAATTGGCTTGTGCGCCGATAAGCCAAACATTACCCGTCGTTGTACCAGAAAATTGGCCTCCAACGGCTTGCGCTGCATCATCTGAAGCATAACCACGAGATTCCACAATGTTGGCATCTTTGGCAAAAATGTAAGTAAAGCCAGTGTCTACGGTGAATTGTTCCGTGAAGGCATACTCCGCACCAACGCTTAACCAAGTTCGATCAGTTTCAGGGATGGTAATGGTACGGTTTTTATCGTTAACTGCCGCCATATCGTAAGCAATGCCTGTACGCAGTGCTAATTTTGCATCGACTTGGTAAGTAGCACCCAGAGCAAAACGGTAATTGTCTTCCCAGTTTTCTTCTTTAACCATCACTGAGCCAAGAGTGTTTAAATCCGCTTCAAGCTTTTCGAAACTGCTCCAATCGGTCCAGTTAATACTGGCATGTAGTGCCAACTGTTCATTTAGTTGGTGGTAGCTAGCCAGTTCAGCGGTGGCAGGCATAGTGAGCATCATTGAACCTGTATCATTCACTACCTTGCCCGATTCTTTCGAAAATATATTCGCTGTGCCAGTAAGCTTTAGGTCAACTTCTGATTTATAAGTAAAGCCTATGCGATTGCTATCATTGATCTGCCATGCCGTACCCACTTGCCAACCCCAAGCTTTATCTTCACCTTCCATGTACTTCAGTGTTGTACCTTGTGGAAGAGGCTTAGTTTGAGCCGGAGAGGTCGCACCGAAATGGCCTTCTCCAATCACATAACGAATGCCACCGCCAACGGTAACCGCATCAGTGAGTTGGTAGCCGATGTTGGCATTGACTTCCATTGTTTTAACCATCGCTTGATTACCAAAGTGGCTCGCGCTGAAATTATGGTCAAGCTCGGTCTCCATGCCATAGTTAGTACCGAGTGCTAAACCTAGTACCATTTTATCGTTCACTTGATGTGAGAGGTAAAAATTGGGGATGACGGCATCATTTGCGAAGTCATTTGAGCTTGCTTCTAATGCGCCGTTGATTTTTCCATTCACATCAACATTCGGATTAACGTAAATTGCACCAACAGAAATTTGCGTACCTTTCAAATAAGTCAGCATGGCAGGGTTACGCCATTGTGCACTGGCGTTATCAGCCATAGCCGCTTCACCGGCGTAAGCACGCCCAAGGCCCGTTGCAGAGTATTCTGCCAATTGGAAACCGGCGGCTTGAGATGCGTTTGATACGCTGAATAGCCCACATGCCACTGCAAGTGAAAGAAGAGTTTTATTTGATTTCATTATAATGTTCGCTGAAATATTTGAATTCGGTGTGGGGATTTTAAGGTTAGAGCTAATGCTTTAAAAATATAAAGCAGTGAATTTGTTGTTTTTGAAATTAAAATCCATTAAAGGCTTAATTATAAGCGTAATACTCTGCTTGTTATGAAAGTGTTTCTGATTTTTGGCGAACACTTGTAGTGTGGTTTAAGACCCCAAAGGTACAGTTGTTAGCTGAATTAGGCGAGGAGATGATATTACAAGCATTAAAAAGGGCTGGAAAACCAGCCCTTTATTGACGCTATGCTAATAAACGTTGCGCTTAGAAGCTGCGGCTATATTGTAAGCCGACTAGGATTGCATCTGCGTGAGTCGTTGCCGTCAAAACAGTACCAGCCGAATTCTCAGTCACTTGTACATCCTTACCAAGTAGGTAAGTGAAACCAAAGTCTACATTAGATCGCTCATCAACTTCGTAAGTAAAACCAGCAGAGAGCCATTGGCGATCTGAGTCTGGCACTGAGACTGAAGTTAAAGAATCTTGTGCGCTGGTGTCATACATATAACCAGCACGTAAAGTCCAATCGCTGTTTAGGTAGTAAGTTCCACCTATCGCATAGTGCCAACCATCTTGCCATTTATACTCTTTATCATAGCTACCATTAGTTAGAGCACCTACTGTTGAACGAGAAGAATCTAAATTTCTAAAATCAATTTTGTCGAATGAACTCCAACCAATCCATTGGACACTATAATGCACTGCAAACTGTGTCTCTTTGATTTTATGAAAACCAGAGAATTCAGCAATATCAGGCAATGGTAGGGTAATTTCTTGTCCATAATCGTCCTTAGCTGTGAATTCAGGACTGTAGTGGTATCCGAAGCCAAATCGATTATTTTCATCTAATTCATACACCGTACCCAAATTAAATCCGACCGCCCAGCCATCAGCTTTGTCGACATTTATTAATGAGGTTCCCTTAGCTGGAATAACCTTACTTCCAATTATCATTGTATTGGCAGGAAATCCCTCGCCTGTTGTACGCTTCATGGTGCCTTGACCATAAATTAAATCTAACCCGGCCCCTATACTCCATGATGAGTTTATACGGTATGAACCAGCCAAACCGAAATTAAAACTTTTAACATCGGTTAAGCCTCCATACTCTGCCGCAGGGTAGTTATCAGAAAATTCTGTTTTGGTACCAAAGTTAGTATAAGCGTTTACACCCCAAGCAAATTTATCGTCCACAGGAACAACTAGATGGATGTTTGGTGCAATGGATGTTCCGCCAACGTCATCAGTGTCTTCGATATCGATAGCGTTTTTGAAAACGCCTGTATATTGAGTGTTTTTTACATCAATCATCGTTGTGATGGATTCAAAGCCCAAAGAGAGTGAGGTTTCATCAAACAACGCCATTGCGGCAGGGTTACGAGCCATCACCGATGCGTTATCGGCAATAACAGCATCACCAGCGAATGCACGACCTAGGCCAGTCGCAGATTGTGCATTGAGCTGAAAGCCCGCTGCCAGTGCTTGTTGTGAAGCGAGAGCTACCGTTACGGCAAGTAACGATTTTTTAAACAGACGCGTCTTGTTCATGGTGCTTTTCCTTTTTGATTTCATCGCCTCTAATGGACGTTGTTTTTGAGCAAATGCTCAATTGGTGGCTGATACTAGAGGCAAGTATAGAAGATAGAAATCCGACCATTGTCTAATTGAATGATAAAATTGCAGAAATGATGTCTATTTGGCAGGAAAAAGGCGGAAAATGCTTATTTATAGAGTTTAAGCTCTACTTTTGTCTAGGAAACCTGGCCTGCATTATATACAGGCCAGGAATGGTTTTAATGGGAAGGTTTTAGCATAGGCATTAGTTTTTTAGCGATGTTCGTGACATCTTCGCCATTTTCACCGACAAGGATCAGGCTAGCATCACCGACGGGTTCGATGATTCCTGCCATGCCTTGCTCATTAAAGTTCACGGCTTGTTCACTGGCAATGCCTGTGAAAAAGAGCGTCACTTTCCCGCTTTCACCTTGAAAAACCATGTGCAGAGCGTTTGCCTTGCCAAACCCACAGTGGTTTAGGTAATAAACGTGGTAAGGGAAGTTACTGCTTAACTGATAAGCGAATGGCAGCATTTTGGCGTTGATCTGCGTTGAATTCACTTGTTCATCCAGTTGGTTGACAAAGCCTTCTTCATCAATGACGTGTTTGATGGCGGTGTCCATTAGGCTTGCCTGCGCTGGTGGAATGAGCACATTTCGCCAATTGATTTGGCCAACCAATAAACCAAACACAAAAGCAATCGATGCAGCCAATGTCATCGCTTGCTTGGCAAAAGTTGGGCGGATGACATTGCTTGCCATTGTGGTTTGACTAAATAGAATACGGTCTGCGAGATCGTCAGGCACGTCTACATTCATTGCAGTAGCAATCGTTGCATCTAAGCTCAATATGTCCTCTAGGAACTGACGATTAGTATCACTAGTGGATGCCGCTTGGATAATCTCTTGATCATGCTGTTTTGGATCGGACATAACTCGGCGGCGAAATTCTAATTCATCCATTTTGCTGCCCCTTATACGCTTCTGATGAATCCAATTGTTCTTTTAATTGATTACGAGCTCGAAACAGACGAGTCATGACCGTGTTCTTATTGAGTTCGAGGATCTCGCCAATTTCATCACCACTAAAACCACCAATGACTTGTAGGAAAAGAGGTTCGCGGTATTCAATATCCAGCTTCATTATCTGTGCCTGCAACCATTCTTGTTGATGATGAGGATCATCGTTGACTTTTACGTCACCGCTGTAGTCATCAATATCGACCAACTCAAACTGCTTGCGCTCAAAGCGGCGCGCGTTCTCGCGACGAAGAATAGTTATAAGCCACGATTTGGCCGCTTTCTCGTCGAGCAAACTATCGAGAGATTTCCAAGCCCTCAAGCAGGTTTCTTGGACTAAATCTTCAGCAATGCTTTTATCTTTACATAGCCAATAGGCATAACGAAAAAGATCTCGGTGATAAGCACGCACAAGCGTTTCATATTTTCTCTGTCTGTCAATATTACTATTGACCGGGCTGCTGGACTTTTTCTTTCCAAACATGGTTATTATCGACACATGAGTCTCCGTTTGCTCTGTGATTTCTTCTTTGTTTAGGCCATTTTATGGTCGTCTTGCGATGAATGCTTCGCGTATTCGTTCGCTTTCGATCCGTTCAAGTTGTTCGGTAATATCAATTCAAGCGTCGACGGCTTTTTAATTTCATAGTATGGAATAAATCAATATAAAATTGATCTACTTCAAAATCTCATAGCACGAAGTGGCTATAGTACACCTTGTCATCTCGTTAGTCATTGCGACTAACATGTTGAGCAAGATGACACTTCCTTTTGAAGGCTGACTTTACTTTCTCCTAATCAGGAAACTGATTATTTCAATTGGCGTAAGTTAATTGCTTTATATATTCCGACCACACATTATTGTGTGGTTTTTTTTTGCTTATATACCCTTCCTACTTGAAGCCGCAGCGGTGTTGGCTACGTTCGTTTGCCTATGCTTATTGGGACTCACTCACTTGCCGCCTACCTGCAACTCCAAGTTGTTTGGGTATAACTCCATTATTCATTTAAAGATTAAGTGATTATCCATCTCCTTTACCTACATTACTTTCTTCGATTCGATGCGAATATCACGTTTATTTAAACACTTGTTTGATTGTTTTAACAATCTCGTTACAATGCACCAGGTCAGACCTCTATTCTAAGGAGAAACAATGGGCAAACAGGAAGTCAAAACGCGCTCTGGTGAGCGTGTGGCTATCGTTGCGGGGTTGCGTACCCCTTTTGCGCGTCAAAGTACCGAATTTAGTCAAGTTCCTGCAGTCGATTTAGGCAAGATGGTGGTGAGTGAACTGCTTGCGCGAACGGAACTCGATCCTAAATTGATCGAACAACTCGTCTTTGGACAAGTCGTGCAAATGCCTGAGGCACCAAACATCGCGCGTGAGATCGTTTTAGGCACAGGAATGAACATCCATACCGATGCGTACAGCGTCACACGAGCGTGCGCTACCAGTTTTCAGGCGGCGGTGAATGTGGCTGAAAGCATAATGGCTGGCACGATTGATATTGGTATGGCTGGTGGTGCCGATTCGTCTTCCGTTTTGCCGATTGGAGTGTCTAAAAAATTAGCCGCTAGCTTACTCGCTTTAAGTAAAACCAAAACCGTTGCTCAGAAACTCAGTATCTTAAAATCATTATCTTTTAAAGATTTAATGCCAGTCCCCCCCGCGGTCGCTGAATATTCAACGGGCCTTTCGATGGGGCAAACGGCTGAGCAGATGGCAAAATCTCATCACATAAGCCGACTGGATCAAGATGCTTTGGCACATCGTTCTCACTCTTTAGCTTCACAAGCTTGGAAAGAGGGCAAAATCCAAGGCGAAGTCATGACGGCATTCCCAGAGCCCTATAAAAAGTGGATCGCTGAAGATAACAATATTCGTCATGACTCGACTCTGGAAGGTTATACCAAGTTACGTCCAGCGTTTGATAGGCAATATGGTAGCGTGACGGCCGCCAACAGCACACCACTCACCGATGGCGCTGCCGCTATTCTATTAATGCGTGAAGGCCGTGCTAAAGAGCTTGGTTTGGAGATTATGGGTTATATCCGTTCTTACGCTTTTTCAGCGATTGGTGTTGAACACGATATGTTAATGGGGCCGTCTTATGCGACACCGTTAGCCTTACAACGTGCAGGTATTGAGCTTTCCGATCTCACATTGATTGACATGCATGAAGCGTTTGCTGCGCAAACCCTCTCTAATATGAAAATGTTCGCCAGTGATAAGTTTGCACAGGAACATCTTGGTCGAGCAAAAGCGATTGGCGAAATTGATATGGATAAATTTAATGTGCTAGGTGGTTCTATTGCGTATGGTCACCCCTTCGCGGCGACGGGTGCGCGCATGATCACACAAACGCTGCGTGAACTAAAACGACGTGGCGGTGGTTTAGGGCTGAATACCGCTTGCGCAGCGGGTGGTTTGGGCGCGGCAATGATTTTGGAGGTTGAATAATGAGCACAGAGAGAGCTTTTCATTTAACGATTGATGAACAAAATATTGCGTGGCTGGCGATTGATGTTCCCGGCGAAAAAATGAATACGCTACAAGCGGCGTTTGCCCAAGAGATGCAAGAGGTTTTTGCGACCTTAGAGGCACAAAAAACCAGCCTAAAGGGGATGGTGATTCACTCGCTTAAGCCAGATAATTTCATTGCTGGAGCGGATGTCCGTATGCTGAACGCTTGCCAATCGGCCAGCGAAGCACAAGCATTGGCCAAGCAAGGTCAGGAGATGTTTCAAACCTTATCGGATTTGCCATTCCCAGTGGTTGCCGCGATTCATGGCCCATGCTTAGGTGGTGGTTTAGAGCTGGCGCTGGCTTGCCACTACCGGGTGTGCAGCGACGCGGACATCACGCGTTTGGGTTTGCCCGAAGTGCAATTAGGCTTGCTGCCAGGCTCCGGTGGAACGCAGCGGTTGCCGCGTTTGATTGGTTTGTTACCTTCTCTTGACTTGATTTTGACGGGTAAACAGCTGCGCGCAAAAAAAGCAAAACAGCTGGGTGTTATTGATGCTTGCGTAGCAGAGACTATCTTGCTGGATGTGGCCAAGAAGTATGTGCTCGATAATTCTGGGAAAAAACGTCATCAGGTCAATACGTCGACCAAGGAGAAATTAATTTCTCATACGCAGCTTGGTCGCAAATTAATTTTTGATCAGGCCGCTAAAAAGACTAAGCAAAAAACACGAGGTAATTACCCAGCTGCAGACGCGATTTTAGAGGTGATCCGCCACGGTTTAGATCGTGGTTTTAAAGCCGGGTTAGAGCTTGAAGCGAAGCGATTTGGTGATTTGGTGATGAGCTCGGAATCCAAAGCACTGCGCTCGATTTTCTTTGCCACCACAGAAATGAAAAAAGAGACGGGCAGCGACGCAAAACCTCAAACCGTGAAACGTATCGGCGTATTGGGCGGTGGTTTAATGGGGGCAGGGATCAGCCATGTTAGCGTTGCAAAAGCCAAGGTTCCTGTACGAATCAAAGATGTTTCGAATGATGGGGTATTAAACGCGCTCAATTACAACTACAAATTATTCGATAAACAGCGCAAGCGTCGCATTTTATCCAAAGCGCAGATGCAGACAAAAATGGCGCAATTGTCTGGCGGGATTGATTTTACCAGTTATCAGCATATCGATGTTGTCATTGAAGCGGTATTTGAAGAGCTCACGCTTAAGCAGCAAATGGTGGCTGATGTTGAAGCGAATGCCAAAACCAGCACCATTTTTGCGACGAATACTTCTTCGCTTCCAATCCAGAAAATTGCAGCGAAGGCGGCGCGTCCAGAGAATGTGATTGGATTGCACTATTTCAGTCCTGTTGAAAAAATGCCTCTGGTGGAAGTGATCCCTCATCAAACCACATCGCAAGAGACGATAGCCACAGTGGTGGCCTTGGCGAAAAAACAGGGCAAAACGCCGATTGTGGTCAAAGATTGCGCTGGTTTTTATGTTAACCGTATCCTTGCACCTTACATGAATGAAGCGGCGCAGATCCTGATGGCGGGTGAGTCGATTGAAAAGATAGATACGGCTTTGCTCGATTTCGGTTTCCCAGTCGGCCCTATCACGTTATTGGACGAAGTGGGCATTGATGTTGGCTCGAAAATCATGCCAATTCTAGTGCAAGAACTCGGCCCACGTTTTCAAGGACCAGACGTATTTGATTTGCTGCTCAATGACAATCGCAAAGGGCGTAAAAGTGGTAAGGGATTCTATACCTATAAAGGTAAGAAAAAAGAAATCGACAAATCTATCTATAAATTGCTGAAAATAACGCCAGATGCCAAACAGAGTGATAAGGAGATCGCGCTGCGTTGCGTGCTACTTATGCTGAATGAAGCCGTACGTTGTTTGGATGAGGGCGTAATTCGTTGTGCGCGAGATGGCGATATTGGTGCGATTTTCGGTATCGGTTTCCCGCCGTTTTTGGGCGGCCCATTCCGTTACATAGACCAAATTGGTATCAAGAAATTAGTGGAAATGATGAATCAACATGCTGAGAAGTATGGCGATAAGTTCGCTCCTTGTGATGGGCTACTGACTCGCGCTGGGGTTGAAGCACGTTTTTATCCGTAGTCATCTCGGCTGTTTTCATTCATATGTTTGCTTAAATTAGGCGAGGGAATATCCTCGCTTTTTTTCATTTATAGCCAATGAGGTCATCTCTTTATGCGAGTTATTCTCAGTTTGGTATAAGATTATGGAAAATCATCAATAAGGAATCGAAATGGATGCACTAGAGTTGCTGCTTAACCGTCGTTCAATCGCCAATCTCACATCGCCTGCACCTGAAGGTCTGGTCTTGGAAAATATTATTAGAGCAGGCTTGCGAGCGCCCGATCATGGCGGTTTAACCCCTTGGCGTTTCGTGATTGCTCAGGGAGCGGGTTTGCAAAAGTTGTCGGGTATTTTGGCGTCTGCTGTGCGAGCGGATAGCGGCAGTGATGCTGAGATAGAAAAAGCGAAAAATGCACCGTTTCGAGCACCGATGGTAATCACAGTGATCGCGAAAGTAACGGAGCATGAAAAGGTACCAGCGATTGAACAGCATCTCTCTGCGGGATGCGCAGTACAAGCGATGCAAATGGCTGCGGTAGCCCAAGGTTTTCAAGGTTTCTGGCGTTCGGGAAGCTGGATGTTCCACTCTCACGTTCGGCAAGCATTAGGTGCTAAGGGCGACGATCAAATCGTTGGTTTCTTATACTTAGGAACCGCAGGGTGCACGCCAATGAAAGTGCCTGAACGTGATTTGAGTAAATTTATTGAGTTTCTATAGCGAGTTTATTGACTATCTGCCGCTGCGATAACTCATGGCCCAGCAATGCTGGGCCTAAAATCTAGTGGATGTGATAGGCAATCACAAAATCAATAAATAGCCTGACTTTTTCAGGTAGATGATCCTTGTGGTTGTACAGCATATAAATATCACGAGGGTTGGAAACCCAGTCTTCCAGTACTCTGACTAAGCTGCCTTCTTCGATAAATTCTTTAATCATCACGTCTGGCATTAAGGTGATACCCAGCCCCTCAGAGCAAGCGCTGCGCACTACGTTTAAAGCGTTGGCCTGAAAACGACCAGTATCACAATTGACCACGCATTCCCCTTTATTGTTGGTCAACTGCCATTTTACTAGAGGATATCCCTTCAATAATGAATGATTACTGAGCTCTTCGGCATGAGTTGGTGCAGGGTGTTTCGCTAAATACCCTGGGCTTGCGACTAACACATCTTTCACTTCATTAATTTTTCGCGCAATCAAACTGGAGTCTCGTTGAGGGCCAACTCTAAAAATGACATCCCATTCGGTTGGGTCGAGTTGATCGGCCTGATTGCTGGTGGTCAGTTCTATGTTGATATCTGGGTACTGCATCATGAAGGCATTGAAGATAGGCATCATCATGCGTTTCGTGACATTAGATGGTGACGATATTCTTAGTTTGCCTGAAGCGCCACGGCATTCATCGGTGAGCTCTTCTGCTGTTGCAGCTAAGCGATGCAGCAACGGTGAACACTCTTGAAAAAAACGTTCACCCGCTTCAGTCAACGAAAGTTTTCGAGCATGGCGATTCAACAACCTAAGATTCAGAGAATCTTCCAATGCTTGAATGCGTCGGGTAATGGTCGCAACGGGGATCATTGTTTTACGAGAAGTTGCGGTATAGCTTCCATTTTCGACAACCAGTCGAAAGAGGTTTAGGTCATCTAATTTCATTGTTCCTGACACATTATTTTTCGAATTTGAGTAATTTATACGTATATCATTTGTCAAATCTTGAGTCATATCAACTTGTTTGACGAAAGTAACATTCCGTACAATCCATACATAGCCCATATATATAGTATGCAACCGAGTTACAAAGTGGAACATTTGTATAAATCTTATTTTGCGACTACTTTATAAAGTAACCTATCAATTTATCCTATAACAATAAAATGACTGCTTTTTAAAAGCATTGTGAGGCAGGATTATGTATAAATCTCACATTCAGGCTAGTGAGTTCTTGGCGAAAAAACCTTCAGATAATCAGCATGTCGAGCAAAAACTGATCATGCTCGTTGATGATGACCCAATTTTTAGGAGAATAACCAGTGGTTATTTGTCGGCTCAAGGCTATAAAGTGCTTGAAGCTGAAAATGGCTTAGAGGGGTTACGCAAGTTAAAAGATGCGGAGCCTGACCTTGTTGTGTGTGACTTAGCAATGCCAGTACTGAACGGCATTGAGTTTGTCGAAGAGGTGAGCCTTGAGTATCCGTCGCTGCCACTGATTGTGGTCTCTGCAACTGATGAAATGGCTGATGTTGCAAAAGTGCTGCGATTTGGTGTTAAGGATTTTCTTCCTAAACCGATTGGTAACCACCAGTATTTAAGCAGTGCAATAGAAAGTACGCTCGAAGATACGTTTAGTCGTTTATCTGATCAGCGTGATTTTTCGACTCAATGGTTCCGGGTCGATGATGGTGGTGATATTCCAGAAGAACAAGAGTTGCATTGGCATCTGGAGTATTTACGAGAAAACCCCAGTACCGCGAAAGATTTGCTGCACGCGTTATTACCAGAAAAGGATACTTCACAAGGCAGTTGGAAGTGTAGTTACCGTCTTTTACAATCGGCGGATGTAATGCCGCTGGTATTTGACTATGCGTGGTTGATGAACGGGCAGTTTGCCTTTTACTTGGTCGATTCAGATGCCCATTATGAAAATAGTGTGGCTTCAACATTGCTCGTTCGTGCTCTGTTTCACGATTATCTTCGCAACTTAAAAAGCTTCAGTGCCGATTTGAAAGACCTTGCTGACATACTGGAAAAAGGTATTGAATGCTCAGAGTGTGCTAATCCAATCAACGCAGTATTCGGTATTGCGGATTTAAGCGAAGGTACACTCTCTATCCTGCCAGCTGGGCTCGACAGTCAATGGTCAAATGGCTACTTAACTCAACATATTGCCGCGGGTGTTAGCCTTGGGCAGAACTGTTTAAAAAACTTTATCACTAAAGATTTACCGATCAACTCAACTTGTCAGCTATCAACTAATCGCTTAGGTTCGAGTAGTTTCAAACTCAATATTTACCAAGGTGGCAGCAGTTAATAACCTTATCTTTAGTCGGTGTTTGCGGTGATTTGTTTGAGGTATAGTTCGCGTCTAGAACAACAATCACCCAATTCGTTTACGTTACATTAACTTTGTTTATGGTGCCAAAAACGAACGGAGTCATCCAACACTAGAGAAGTTATGATGGAAGAGCAGAATTTTAAAGAACCTTACAACATTTTTTATTTTTTAGGCTTTATTGCCGTACTTTCGATCCCTACATTGCCAGCAATACTGACTTGGATCCGTGTGTTTAATGGTTATTCAACTTTCTGAGTTGGATAGTACGTTGGGAGTTCACCATCAATATTCGTCATTTTCTTCTTACGGTGGCTGGTGGGCTCTGCCTTCTGTTAGGCGTGATAGGCATATTCTTACCGCTACTCCCCACAACCCCTTTCATACTTCTTGCTAGCGCTTGCTTCTTACGAAGTAGCCCTCGTTTTCATGCTTGGTTGCATCAACATCAGACGCTAGGCCCAATACTGGATAATTGGCAGCAACATGGCGCTGTTTCGCGGCAAGTGAAACAACGGGGATGTTTGTGGATTATTCTAAGCTTTATTTTTTCCATCTGGGTTGTCCCACACTTTTGGCTCAAAATTATGTTGTTTACTATGCTTGTGGTCCTGATCACTTGGTTTATTCGACTTCCCACTCATGAGCAGGTTGCTAACCAACAAGAAAATCACTAGCATTATGGGGAAGTGTGCCCATTCTTCGAATGGGCGTTTGTTTTTTCAGCGGCTAAGATATTGTGGCTTATCTATGTTGCTGAGAGCTCACGCTCTATCATTCTGATATGTAAATGTATCGTGAGAAATGAAGAGCCAATCTAAGTAAATGTAAGTTATGACAACCGAAACTATCTCTTTGATCAAATCGAGCATTCAAAGCATCCCTAACTACCCAAAACCTGGCATTTTGTTTCGTGATGTAACTAGCCTGCTAGAGGATGCAAAAGCCTATCAAGCAACCATTGCTTTATTAGTCGAAAAATATAAAGACATGGGCTTTACCAAAGTTGTGGGTACAGAAGCGCGTGGTTTCCTATTTGGTGCGCCATTGGCTTTAGAGCTTGGTTTGGGGTTTGTACCTGTACGTAAGCCGGGTAAGTTACCACGCGAAACGTTAGCCCAATCTTACGAATTGGAATACGGTACTGACACATTAGAAATTCACGTTGATGCGATCAAACAAGGTGATAAAGTGCTGGTGGTGGATGATCTACTGGCAACGGGTGGTACGATTGAAGCGACGACTAAATTGATCCGCCAGCTTGGTGGTGAAGTTGAGCACGCGGCTTTTGTCATCAACCTGCCTGAAATTGGCGGAGACAAACGTTTACAAGGTTTGGGCCTGAACGTTTATAGTATTTGTGAATTTGAAGGTCACTAAGCTAATCAACTGGACGTACTCATGAGTTATCTTGCCTTAGCGCGAAAATGGCGACCAACAAAATTTAATGAGGTGGTGGGACAAGCACATGTCTTAACTGCACTAGAAAATGCGTTGGCCCAAAATAGATTGCACCATGCGTATTTATTCAGCGGTACACGTGGTGTCGGCAAGACGACGATTGGTCGCTTGTTTGCCAAGGGGTTAAACTGTGAAACCGGTATTACGGCCACACCTTGTGGCCAATGTGATACTTGCCGAGAGATTGACCAAGGCCGTTTTGTTGATCTTTTAGAAATAGATGCGGCATCACGAACCAAAGTCGAAGATACGCGCGAATTACTTGATAACGTGCAGTACAAGCCTGCTCGCGGTCGCTTCAAGGTGTACTTAATCGATGAAGTACACATGCTGTCGCGCCACAGTTTTAACGCTTTGCTTAAAACATTGGAAGAGCCGCCTGAGTATGTGAAATTCTTGCTCGCTACGACAGATCCGCAAAAGCTGCCGGTTACGATTTTATCGCGCTGCTTACAGTTTCATCTTAAGCCGATCAGTGTTGAAAATATCCACGATCAGCTTGAGCATGTTTTAGCGGCAGAGCAGATCCCTTGTGAAGCGAGAGCATTAAGAATGATCGCTCATGCTGCCGATGGCAGTATGCGTGATGCACTTAGCTTAACTGATCAAGCGATAGCACTAGGTAATAACCAGGTGATGGCCGATGTAGTCGCCCCAATGCTTGGCACGCTAGACACAGATCAAGCACTCCATTTACTGCAAGCCATTAGCAGTAAACAGCCTCAAACGGCGATGGATAGCGTTGCACATTTAGCACAAAATGGTGTGGATTGGGATGGATTACTACAACAACTCGCGGCGCAGTTACACCGTATTGCGATGTATCAAGCGTTGCCAGCAACACTGGACAAAACCCAACCTGACTCAGAGAAAGTGCAACTGCTTAGCAAAGCACTGAGCCCACAAGATGTGCAGCTCTATTATCAAATTGCTTTAAAAGGGCGTGAAGATTTAGCACTCTCGCCAACCGCTCGAACGGGGCTGGAAATGATTGTGCTACGTATGATGGCGTTTCGTCCTGCTTCTGTATCGTTGGTGAATACGTTCAGTACTGAAGTGAGTTCAGATGTCGCAGTGCCAAGCCACGGCACTCCTTCACTACAACCCGCATCAGCGGCAACGCCTCTAACTGAACCTAAGCAAACGTCGGCGGCTCCCGTATCGGACAGTCAGGTTAATGAGCCACAAAGGCATGAGGATACTCAGCCTGATTATGGCATCGTTCAAGATTACGATAACCGCTATGCGGATATGAATGATGACATGTCCAGTGCAATGGAATATGCCCCAGAATCGTATGAGCCTGCACCAGTACCTCAACCACAGGCACCTTCTTCAGCTCCACGTCCCTCACCGATTGCAGGGCTGCGACACCAGTTGCGTTCACAGCGCCAAGGGGTTGCTCAGTCAGCAAAAGGAGTGAATGAAACAAAGAGCAACGAGACAAAAAAGCCTAATGCGGCATCGACTAAATCTGAATCTGTGCTTGAGCGTGTTGCCTCGCATGGAAAATCAGCTCGAGTGTCGCCTTTGTCAACATCCGCTCCTGAAGCCGCCCCAACCTTGGACAACGAGCCTTATCAGTGGCGTCCAACGCTGCAACCTGTGGTGGTTGAACAACAAAAAACAGAGCTGACACCAACACAAATTAAGCAAGCGCTAGAACATATTAAAACGCCAGAGATGGCAGAAAAGTTACTTGCAGAATCGATAGAACAAGATGAGTGGGCAGCTCTGATCCACCAGCTCGATATTGCCAAGTTAGTGGAACAATTAGCACTTAATTCTGTCTACCACAAATCGGGCTCATCAATTGAGCTAGTGCTGCGGCCAAGTCAGGCCCATCTTAATACCGATAAAGCACAAAGCGAGTTGTTAGAAGCGCTCAATGAGAGATTAGCTGAAGAGTGCGACCTTAGCGTGACAATTGGTGAGCAAGGTGAGACTCCATTGGAGCTTAGAGAGCGTCTTTACCAACTCAAATTAGAGCAAGCATTGAACAGCTTGGAGGCCGACCCTCACGTAATGTTCTTCAAGCGACGTTTTGATGCGGAACTTGATCGCGACAGTGTGCGGCCGATTTAATCAATTAAGCGAGTGTGGGGTTGAATCTATATGTTATGACCCCACCTTATGTGAAACACTCAATTCAACCAGAGAGATAAACATGTTTGGTAAAGGCGGTATGGGCAACCTAATGAAGCAAGCCCAACAAATGCAAGAGCGCATGCAAAAGCTACAAGAAGAAATTGCGAATATGGAAGTGGTTGGTGAGTCTGGTGCTGGTCTGGTAAAAGTGACCATTACTGGTAGCCACAGCGTACGCCGTGTAGAGATTGATGAAAGCTTAATGGAAGACGACAAAGAGATGCTAGAAGATCTGATTGCCGCCGCTTTCAATGATGCTGCGCGCCGCGTGGAAGAGACTCAAAAAGAAAAAATGGCTTCTGTCACTGGCGGTATGCAATTACCACCAGGTATGAAGATGCCGTTTTAACGAACGACTTTTTAACAAACAACCTTTTTAACAAACAAAATAGGTTACTAATGCGTACCAGTCATATGCTGGAGCATTTGATGGAGGCCTTACGTTGTCTGCCTGGGGTGGGTCCCAAGTCAGCACAGCGTATGGCCTTTCATTTGTTACAGCGCGATAGAAAAGGCGGCTTACAGCTCGCCGATGCTTTAAGCCAAGCCATGACAGAAATTGGACATTGCAGTGAATGTCGAACTTTCACTGAAGAAGAAACTTGTCATATTTGTAGCAACCCTAAGCGGCAGGATAATGGCCAACTCTGTGTAGTCGAAAGCCCTGCTGATATTGCGGCCATTGAAGCTACAGGCCAATATTCTGGACGTTATTTTGTTCTGATGGGACACTTATCACCTTTAGATGGTATCGGCCCGAGTGATATTGGTTTAGATACTCTGGATTACCGTTTGCAACGTGGTGGCATTGCCGAAGTCATTCTTGCCACTAACCCAACCGTTGAAGGGGAAGCGACCGCGCACTACATTGCGGAATTATGTCGCGCCCATCAAGTCTCTGCGAGCCGTATTGCTCATGGTGTGCCTGTTGGCGGTGAGCTTGAGCTTGTTGATGGCACGACGCTATCACACTCTTTGCTTGGCAGACAAAAGCTGTAGTACCTTTCGAATCATTGCCCTAGCTGCTGGGGCAATTTTGAGTTACGCCATCAATTAAGGCAAACAAAGCAGTGCCATCAAGTGATTTTTTCGAGTTCGGTAATGTTGCTCAAAGCTTCTTGATTCGTGTTGCCACAGACCACCGGGCAAGGCTTAAATTCGTGGCATACTTTTGGACGTTCAGGCTTACCAAATAACTTGCACAAATTAGCGTCATTAAGTTGAATGCAACGTACACCTGCTGGCTTTCCTTGCTCCATACCCGGGATGGAGGAAGAAATACTAGGAGCGATACAACACGCACCACAACCAAGTCTGCATTCCATAATTGAGTACCAGTAAAAAGAAAAGGATGGCGATCCTAGCAGATGTGACCGAAGTGTACAGCAATAGCTTCCTAAATTAACCAGCCGTTTTTATCCTTGAACTTTGCTTGGTGTGGAGGTATAACACGCACCCCATTCGTTAAGTAAGATAGAGACTCATGAGCACACCATTCTGGCAAAATAAGAAATTAGAACAAATGACGGAATCGGAGTGGGAGTCGCTTTGTGATGGATGCGGTAAGTGCTGCTTACACAAGTTAATGGATGAAGATAGTGATGAGGTCTATTACACCAATGTCGCTTGCAGTTGGTTAAACAGCGATACCTGCTCATGCAAGGATTATCCAAACCGTTTCAATTCTGGTGAGGAGTGCTTAAAACTGACGCGTGATAAAATTGATGAATTTAACTGGTTGCCGGATACGTGCGCCTATCGTGTACTGTCAGAAGGCAAGACATTGCCGCAATGGCACCCTTTGATTACCGGCTCCAAAGAGGCGATGCACGCCGCGCAAGAAAGTGTTCGCAACAAAGTCGTTTATGAGATTGATGTTATCGACTGGGAGGACCACATCATCAATCATCCAAACCGCAATTAATATCCAATAGAAATCTAAAAGATTAGAGAAGCAGTAACAAACCTCCTACTGTTGCCGCGGCGGAAAAATATTTCCCTGCGGAATAGGAGCTATCATCTTCTTCTGGTTTTTTATCTGGATGATCTAATCCTAAAGCACCATGAGCAAATGATTCCACTTTGCCAGTCACGGTTTTCTCTTTGTTTTCTAACTTACTCTCTTTGTCGAGTTGTTGCAGCGCTGCGAGCAAGGCTTTGCCTTCATCAGACAAAGTGACGGTATTCTGCTCCACTTTGAGCGGGGCAGAGGGGGCGGATGCCGCTGTAGAATTTGCTTGAGCTTTAACTTGCTGGAGTGAATGCAGTTGCGCTGAGCTTGTCCCTACCGGTGTCATACTTCTCTCCTATAAATGCCATCAGTTAATGTATCGACAGATTTATGAAAAACTTGTGCAAAAAATTCGCAATTTGTATGAGGTATGTACAAGCAAAAAGCGCGCCTACTTTATATGAAAAGAATAAGCAGGCCCGTTATTCACCGCTAATTAGTCGCAAGTGAGATCTGTATTGCGATTCTTTATCTGTTGATAGGCTTGCATGCGATGCTCTGCTTGAACATAGGCGGTGGGAATTGGCAGTACAGTGAGTTGGAAATCAGGATACGACGTCTGGGTATCCTCTACGGGCGTGATGATGGCAATCTTTAAATCAGGATTTCGACGAAGGATAGAATGCGCCGTGCCTAAACCCTGCTCGGTGTGGAACTTGCCTGCGATGTGCATCACCTGAGCTGTCGGGTGGTTTTGTAAATAATCCACCATGCTTTCTGCCATCGTTTCATCCCAAGTGAGCTGAGCTGCGTACTGTTTTTCAGTTTGCTCTTTTGAACCGTGGTGCATTGATTCCATGAACTTCGCTTTGTAGGGAGAGGCTGAGGTGTCAATTTGGTGTGCAACCTGAGCCCGCTCTACTGGCGTTAATTTATCAAGGTATTTGATTCCCACTTTGCCGATACAACGTACGAAAGGTTTAGGCGCATTAGCGGCAATGACATCCAACTGCTGTGATTTTGCAAATTCAACCAGTGGGCGGTAGTCACTTTGGTAGTTTGGCCACGCTCTGGTCTGAGAAATAAGGTATTGTTCGCCGATTTCTCCTGCTAGATAGCGGTTCAGTATCTCTTGTTCATCGCGTGAAAATTGTTCCATAGACAAGGCTACATGGGTGTTTTCGCGGCTGAGTTGTGCCAATAGCTCGGTTTGGAAGCGATGAATGGCTGGGTGTGTATGCCACTCACCGACTAAAATGATATCGGCATTTTTTATCTCATTCGGCAGCGAATTGAGATTCAATGGTTTGCCGCTAGGGGTAGATAATTGGTAGTCATAAAAGTGAGCAATGGGCTTCGGCTGGTGCGAAGCACAGCCAAAAAGTGGTAATAGTAGAGCCAGAGAAGTAACTAAGCGCATGAGGGTCTCCATTTTGAATTTGGCATAATAATGGAGACACTATGGATTTGCAATATAATGAGAATTATTATCAACTAACTTTGCGGTAAACGCTGATCATAAAATCGGCCTCACAATTAAATTGCTCAGCTTGCTTTAATTGCGCTCTTAGCTCATCACTGGCCCGCCATGCAAACGGCGTCATCTGTAATAAATCAAAAGCATCGTTACCGCTTAATGCCATGGTGTAGTGCAGTTTTTGTTGCTCTACTAATGTAAACCCAGCTATCTCTTCTGCGGTTTCATCATGCAGTTGAACATTAGGATAGATCCCTTCTTTTAACTGATAGAGGTGCCTTGCCGCGGGTGTAACGGTAATCACCACTCCTTGGTTTTGAATGCAGCGGTAAAGCTCTTGCGCTTTACAGGGTGCATAAATTCGTAATATACCGGCTAGGGAAGCATCGTCAAAGGGCAAGCGGTGGCTGGAGGCAACGACAAAGTTGACCATAGGGTAGCGCTTTGCTGCATAACGGACGGCGATTTTAGAGATATCTAACCCATAGGTGACCGATTGTATCGAGTGTTGTGCAAGCGTTTGAGCGACAAATTGGGTGTAGTAACCTTCGCCGCAGCCGATGTCTAAAAACTGATAAGAAGAATCTTGCAGATACTTACTGCACAACTGAGCGACCGTCTGACGCATCAGATCGTAATGTCCACCTTCAAGAAAACGGCGACGAGCTTGCATCATCTCTTTATTATCACCCGGATCTTTTGAGCGTTTATGATGTGCAGGCATCAAATTGACGTAGCCCTCTTTGGCTATATCAAATTGATGATTATTTTCACATTTCAATATTTGCTGCTGTTGCAACAGAGGTTGCTGGCAAAGGGGGCACAGATACGCCATGAAGATCTCGCTTGAAAAACAAAGGTGCCAGTTTAGCGTCTGCGGCTAGAAATAAAAAGGACAGCGTGATTTCACTGCCCTCAGCATGAGTATGATGACGGAAAATTCGCCAAAAAAGCTTAGTTGGAAAAAACCGTCGTGACGAGCTGATGGCTTTCACCTGGTTGCAAGGTTTTTCCTGCGGACAAGCAAGGGGCATGCAGTGTAGATTCAACACACAGCATCGTTTGATAACCATCGTCAGGCATATCTGCCATTGATTGAGCGCCTTGAGCCCATGGGTTCCACAAGACGGCAGAGTTGTGTCCAGTGTTTTCAACCACTAACGTGCGATTCAAAACAGGATCTTGGACCTGAATTTGTGCTTCAGGCGCGGTATAGACGCGATCAATCGTATCGGTGAGGATGAGTGTTGAACCACCTTGACACATTTTTGCATCTTGTAAGCTGTCTATATATTCAACGCCCATACCTGTAGTAGTGGTCTGGGTAATATTACCAACCTTTAGGTAGCTGTGCAGTGCTGCAGAAAACGTCCATGCTTTCTCATCCGTATTGGTCGTTTCTAAAGTGACTTTTAACTTGTCACCGATTTCAACATAAAGACGGGTTTGGAATTGAAATGGCCAAATAGCCAGTGTTTGGGGCGAATGGTCGAGCCCTAGCACGATAATGACGCCCTGCTCGTTTTCTCTATGTTCAATCAATGCCCATTCACTGGTGCGTGCGAAACCATGGGCTGGTGCAGCAATACGGCCAAACCATGGCCAACAAACAGGGATCCCGCCTCTTAGAGCGGCTTTACCGTCAAAAATGGCCGTGTCACTCATCCAAATGAGCTCATTTTGTCCTTTAGGAGTGAATGAGATGACATGGCCGCCATGCAGTGTAATTCCGGCGGTCGCTTTGTCATGAATAACGCGAACAATTTTAACGCCCTCTTTCTCAACGATGGTGACGTTGTCAGAAAGATAAGTCAGGGTAGGGAGAGATTGCAGATCCATAAATTCGATACCTCATACCATTCCTACCGGATAAATAAGTGAGGAACGGCTCGGATTGTCTAACGCAGTCCCACAAAGGAAAGGGACAGATACTAAAAAGGCGACACAATGGTCGCCTTTTTGTTCTCAACGAATTTCTTCGCTAAACACTACGATTATTTAGAAACGTGAGCGATTAGGTCTAGAACTTTGTTTGAGTAACCGATTTCGTTGTCGTACCAAGATACAACTTTAACGAATTTGTCAGTCAGTGCGATACCAGCTTTAGCATCGAATACAGATGTGTTGATTTCACCGATGAAGTCTTGAGAAACAACTGCATCTTCAGTGTAGCCTAGAACGCCAGCGAATTCGTTTTCAGAAGCGCGCTTCATTTCAGCACAGATTTCTGCGTAAGATGCTGGGTTTTGTAGGTTAACAGTTAGGTCAACTACAGAAACGTTCGCTGTAGGTACGCGGAAAGCCATACCAGTCAGTTTGCCGTTTAGTTCTGGGATTACAACGCCAACCGCTTTAGCTGCGCCAGTTGAAGATGGGATGATGTTTTGAGAAGCACCACGACCACCACGCCAGTCTTTCGCAGAAGGACCATCTACAGTTTTTTGAGTCGCTGTAGTTGCGTGAACAGTAGTCATAAGACCAGACTCGATGCCCCACTTGTCGTTAAGAACTTTAGCGATAGGTGCTAGACAGTTTGTAGTACAAGAAGCGTTAGAAACGATGTCTTGACCAGCGTAAGAAGCGTGGTTAACACCCATTACGAACATTGGAGTCGCGTCTTTTGAAGGACCAGTTAGAACAACTTTTTTCGCGCCAGCAGTGATGTGCTTACGAGCTGTTGCATCGTCTAGGAATAGACCTGTTGCTTCAGCAACCACGTCAACACCGATTGCATCCCATTTTAGATCTTCTGGGTTACGCTCAGCTGTTACACGTACAGTTTTGCCGTTTACAACTAGGTTGCCAGCTTCAACTTCAACAGTACCGTTGAAACGGCCATGAGTTGAGTCATACTTTAACATGTATGCCATATAATCTACGTCGATAAGGTCGTTAATACCTACAACTTCGATGTCGTTGCGCTCTTGCGCTGCACGGAATACGAAACGACCGATACGGCCAAAACCGTTAATACCTACTTTGATAGTCATTATAGTTGCTCCACAACTTAATTTCTGATTAAAGATAACTGGTAGTAAAATTACAGAATCCAGTAAATGTCTGCAACAGATAATCGGACTTAACTTGTTTAAAGTCAAAAAAAAGCGTCGCTTTTTTTCACAATTAATCGTAAGTGATTAAATTTTAAACTTTATACCGCTTCTGTTTACTTTCAGTTGGCGTAAAATACTTTAGCCTTCTAAGGCAGTTAGAAATTACATACCTACCATTTCATGGTGAGAAAGTATGTGCTACAAAGAGTGGAGTATGCAAGTTTTTGGCATAAAAAGTACCAGTTCAATATTGAGAAGAAGGGAAGTTTTGTAAGTGAAATCGAAGATTGAGAATAATGTTAAGCCTGATGAATACTGGCGTGAAAGACTAACGGATGATGAGTTTTATGTTTGCCGTCAACGCGGTACAGAAGCCCCGTTTAGTGGCAAGTTATTACATAATCGTGACACAGGTGTGTACGCGTGTACCTGTTGCAGCAGCCCGTTATTTGTCTCCAACAATAAGTATGATTCGGGGTGTGGTTGGCCAAGTTTTGATGCACCGATCAATGATACTGCAATCCGCTATCTTGAAGATTTAACGCATGGAATGATTCGAACTGAGATCCGTTGTGCGGTGTGTGATAGCCATCTAGGGCATGTTTTTCCCGATGGACCTCAAACAACAGGTGAGCGATTTTGTGTCAATTCAGTGTCGTTAATTTTCAACAAAAAGTGAAAAAGCGGTGAACTTATCACCGCTCTTTGTTTTATGATTACATTTTGTTAGTTGGCAAAGTCGAGAGGAATGAGCTCTGGTTTAAACTGTCCATTTTTGATCGCGTCAACGATTTTTTCGGCGATATCGTCGAGTGCATCAAATTTTTCTTGATCAAACCCGTACAGCAATTTGAGTTCTGTCTCTGAAGCAACCGGCACATTGAATGTTTTTCCTACCATCGCCCAAATGTAAGCTTTTTCTTTCTGTTTGAGAATTTGGTTGGTACTGGCAAGAGATTTGATAGCATCAAGGTTGATACTGCCTTTTGGGCTGAGTTCTAAGGTTCGATGGAGCAAATAGATTGCTTTTTCTCGATCCCGTTGAACATAAAAAGTAGCGAGAGCGTATTGCATTTCTGCTGTATCTAGCTCGGGTTTACCTTCACGTTGTAAGAATTTTCTTTGTGCACTTTTATCACCAATCTGACTCCAGAGAAAGTATAAGGTTTCCGCGGAGCTGGATGACTGAAGCTCTTTTTCAATCTGCTCTAAATCTTTCCCTGTATTGACGAGTGCTGAAAATCGACGTTGTTTCAGTTCCGTTTGATCAATCGCTTGAATTTGTGAAGCGAGCTCGAGACATTTTCGATAAGCTTGAACTAATCCGTATTCTTTAATCTTGTTGCTATCGCTTGGATTTTTAAGTACTTCAAATCGATGCCAGATGAGGTCCGTGCGTGGAACTCTACATTGCCCATCATTTATATTGAGCCTTTCACAGCGCAAATTAGGATTATCTGCACATAGCTTGTCGGTATCTCTGTTATTCTCAAAGCAGCCACTTATAAGAAGTGATAGGCTGAGAATCATGGGCACTTTTATCAAATTCATAATATTAGCTTGTGATCAAATACACTTATTTATTGGGCTTGTCTTGACTCAATATCATGGCAAGTTATGTTTGTGACGAATTCGTTAATTAAGGATAGACCATGGATGCCGATCAACTCATTAACGCCATCACCCCCGAAGCTTACAAGCGATTAATGCACGCTGTTGAAACGGGTAAGTGGCCTGAAGGTACACCACTTTCACAAACACAGCGAGATTCATGCATGCAAGCTGTGATGTTGTATCAATCTAAGCATAATGTAGAAGCGGACCATATGACAGTTGCCGCTGGTGGAGAAATCAGTTTTAAGTCAAAAAATGAGCTTAAAAAGCGCTTTCAAAACGGACAAGACGATATTGTTCGAGTCAATCCAAACCGCGAATGAGTCTATTTGACTTGTACAGAATACAAAAATCCCCAATTCATTGAGTTGGGGATTTTGTTAATGATGGGAAAATATATTGTGGGTGTTTAAAGCTATAAGCTCATTTCACCACGTAATACTTCCTGCATTTTCTGCTTCACTTCTTCATAAGAAAGATTCTGGCTCAGTAAATAGTGAAGCTTGGCTAAAGCGGCTTCGGGTGTCATGTCGTAGCCGCTGATCACGCCTGCTTCTGCAAGTGCACAGCCAGTTGCGTAACCGCCCATGTTGACTTTACCTGCTAAGCACTGAGTTAAGTTCATGACGATCACGCCACGTTCAGAGGCTTCTTTTAAATGCGCTAATAGTTGCGCATTTTGAGGTGCATTGCCCACACCAAAAGTCAGCAAAATCATCGCGTTGACTGGCTGTAATAAGGTATTGCGGATCACTTCGTGAGAGATGCCAGGGTACATGGTAATCACACCGATCGGTTGTGGTGTAATGTTATGGACTCGGAAGGCTCCTTGCGGCTGTTCGCCAACTTTAACGTTACTGCTGATTTGAATATTGATCCCAGCTTCTAACAGCGGAGGAAGGTTCGGCGAGGTAAACGCATTAAAACCATCGGCGTGTGATTTGACACTGCGGTTACCCCGCATCAACTGATTATTGAAGAATAACGTCACTTCATTGATGGGGTAATTAGCGGCGATGTGCAATGCATTAAGTAAATTCGCTTGTCCGTCAGAGCGCAATTCGGCCAACGGAATTTGTGAGCCTGTCACAATGACGGGTTTACCCAAGTTTTCCAGCATGAAAGAGAGTGCCGATGCTGTGTAAGCCATGGTATCCGTACCATGTAAAATCACAAAGCCATCGTATTTATCATAATTATCTCGAATATCGTTGGCGATTTGTTGCCAATCTTCAGGTGTCATGTCCGAGGAGTCAATCAGAGGGTCATATTCATGAATGGTGAACTCAGGCATTTCAGGGCGCTGAAACTCAGGCATACCTGCGAGTTGTTTTTCCATGAAGCCCGCAATAGGGACATAACCATGGTCGGATTTTAGCATGCCGATAGTACCGCCAGTGTAGGCGATGTAGATATGTTTTCTTGCCATAGCTAGAAATCACTCGTGTAGGGGAACAGAGCGGGGGATTATAGCGTATTCACTTAATATAAAAAGGGGCGCTCAACACAAAGCGCCCCAATGGTTTTTAGTCATTACAGATTGATATTGCTACTGAACTTGGCAGTTTAGGCAGAACGCATATTGCCCTTTCGGATCATTAAAATGGTTGAGTAGGCTGGCATCTTGCACCCATTGTTTTGCTACAGGTTGCAGCGACGCTGGCACTAGTGTTGATACATCAAAACCGAAGCGAACTTGCACTTGATTCATGATGTCTTGCAAGAATTGCTCAGCGGGTGAAAGGGGTTCTTCTACCCAATAAATATTGTAGGTCTCTAATTTTGCCAGTTGTGCTGCGAGCTTAATGGCATCATCAAAGTCACCCATTTGATCGACTAAACCATGATCCATCGCATCTTGTCCTGTCCATACGCGGCCTTGCGCGACCTGATCGACTTGCGCCAATGAAAGGCCACGGTTCTCTCCCACCAAACTGATGAAACGCTGGTAACCATGGTTAATGCCCAGTTGTAGTGCGTCGGCCACGCCTTTTGTTAGCCCTGTGGTGACACCGACACCAGAAAAAGGTGAGGTTCCTACGCCATCGGTATAAACCCCCAATTTATTGAGTCCTTTTTCGAATGTGGTGATGACACTAAAAATACCAATCGAACCGGTTAACGTGGTTGGCTGCGCGACAATTTTATCCGCACTCATTGAAATCCAATAACCGCCAGACGCTGCAAGGCTCGACATTGAGACGACAACCGGTTTGCCTGCGTCTTTTAATGCTTGAATTTCATTACGAATAACTTCGGAGGCAAAGGCGCTGCCTCCTGGGCTGTCCACACGCAATACGACGGCTTTGACTTTATCATCGTTACGCGCTTGGCGAAGTAATGCGGCGGTGGTATCACCACCGACTGTGCCTCGTGGGTGATCTCCATCCATGATGGTACCACTAGCTACGATCACGGCTACATCGTCCATATCAGCGTTAAACTGTGGCCTAATGGTGGCTTGATATTCGTAGTAACCTACGGCGTTGTAGCTATCTTCTCCATTGCTGCCAAATGTTTCGGCGAGCGATAGGCGCATTTGTTGGCGAGTGGCCAATTCATCTACTAACCCTAATTTTAATGATAAAGCAGCGAGATCACCCTCGGTCGCTTTTAATTGGGTCAGAAATTCATCCATTGATGGGTTTAACGTTTTCCCATCAATCTTACGGTTGGTCGCTACGTCATCAACGTACGCTCCCCACAACTGCGTTAACCAGCGAGAGGCGGACTCTTTCGCCGCGTCGGACATATCGTCACGAATAAATGGCTCAATGGCTGATTTATAAGTCCCGACACGGAAAACGTGCGTATTAACGTCCAGCTTTTCCAGCAAAGTTTTGTAGTACATTGAATAGGCACTGTAGCCTTTCAGCATCACTGCGCCATCCGGTGCCAAATAGACTTTATCGGCGTAGCTTGCCAAGTAATATTGGCTTTGATTATAGAAATCTCCCACCGCGTAGATGGGTTTGCCCGTGGCTTTAAATTCG
The DNA here is from genome assembly GCF_963865925.1 of Vibrio sp. ZOR0018. NCBI lineage: Bacteria > Pseudomonadati > Pseudomonadota > Gammaproteobacteria > Vibrionales > Vibrionaceae > Vibrio > Vibrio sp. ZOR0018. Next base: position 75,571 of record NZ_CAWMCN010000123.1, read on the forward strand.
TTCAACGCTTTAGCAATGTAACGTAGCTTAGTGAGGTTGGTTTCAGGCATTTCTCCGAGAGCGAGCACAATGCCTGTGATTTTCGCATCGTCTTTCGCATGGCGAATGGTCTCTACTACATCAAATAATACATTTTCTTTGGGTAAGTCTTTGCCAAAAAATGAACCAGTCATTGAATCCATCGGATTGATGTAAGAACTCTGTTCAACAATCGGTCCCGATAAGTTCATTACTAATGCGGACTCTTTTTCTATGGTAGGCAGGGGAGAATCGGCATGCACATACAAGAAATAAATCAGTGCAATACTGAGCAAAAAGAACAGGTTGGTTAAGGTTAAACGAATAAAGGTAATGATTTTCCAAAAACCTTTAAATATCAAACCGATAAATCGAAATAGTGATTTCATTGTTTCTCCACTGCGGCTATTCGCAAGCGTGTTTAAATGAATCAAGGGATTAACCTTGAGATATTAATGGCTTACATCCTACGTGATCTAGTATACCCAAACAACCGCAAGATTGATCGGTGTTACAAAAATGTAAACACTTGTTTGATTTTTTTTGTGGGCAATAATATTCTGGTCAGACCATAACGCATAATTATAAAAGTGAAGTCGCCATGTACCCACATCTGTTAGAGCCTTTGGATTTAGGATTTACTCAGTTACGCAACCGTGTATTGATGGGATCAATGCACACGGGATTAGAAGAGCACAAGGAAGGGCTCCATAAGCTGGCCGCTTTTTATGAAGAGCGTGCAAAAGGTGGGGTTGGGCTGATTGTGACGGGCGGGTTTTCGCCTAATTTGCGCGGTCGACTTCACCCTTTCAGTGCTGAATTTAGCAAGGCAAAACATGCGCGTGCACACCAAGTTGTGACTGAGGCAGTGCATCGCCAAGGTGGAAAAATCGCCTTGCAATTGCTGCACGCAGGCCGATACGCAATGCACCCTTTTGCCCAAAGTGCTTCGGCGATTAAAGCACCTATTGCGCGTTTTGCACCGAGTGAAATGAGTGCTCGTCAGATAAAAAAAACCATTGATGCCTTTGCCAGTAGTGCTGAATTAGCTCACCTTGCAGGATACGATGGTGTGGAAGTGATGGGCTCGGAAGGGTATTTGATCAACCAATTTATCTGTAAACGTACCAACATGCGTTACGACGATTGGGGCGGTAGTTACGAAAATCGTATCCGTTTACCCATTGAGATAGTGAAAGCGATTCGCGCAGTGGTTGGTAAAGAGTTCATCATCATTTTCCGTCTTTCAATGCTGGATTTAGTCGAAGAGGGCAGCACTTTCGAAGAGGTTTTAATGCTCGCGAAGGCACTTGAACAAGCTGGCGTGACCATTATCAATACGGGCATCGGTTGGCATGAAGCGCGCGTTCCAACGATAGCGACTCAAGTACCCCGTGCTGCTTTTACTTGGGTAACGGAAAAAATCCGCCCACATCTCTCTGTGCCCGTCGTGACCTGTAATCGCATCAACACTCCAGAAGAAGCAGAAAAAATATTAGCAATGGGTCAAGCGGATATGGTGTCTATGGCGCGTCCGTTTCTTGCCGATCCAGAATTTGTTTCCAAAGCCGAGCAAGGAAAAGCCGCGCTGATCAATACGTGTATCGGCTGTAACCAAGCCTGTTTAGATAACGTATTTAAAGGCAAACGGGCCAGTTGCCTCGTCAACCCGCGGGCCTGCTATGAAACGGAAATGGTTATTCGCCCTGCGGCTCAGCCGAAAAAAATGGCGGTGATTGGCGCAGGTCCGGCGGGGCTTGCTTGTGCTACTACATTGGCTGAGCGTGGGCATCATGTTGATCTATTTGAAAAAAATGATCGCATTGGTGGCCAGTTCCGTTTGGCGATGCAAATTCCCGGCAAAGAAGAGTTTCGAGAAACCATTCGCTACTTTGCAAATCGTATTGATCAAACCGGTGTGCATCTGCATTTAGATACTGACGTCAATTTTGAGATGCTCGAACCGTACGATGAAGTGGTGATGGCGTCGGGTGTCGAGCCGAGAAAAGTAAAAATTGATGGTATTGATAACCTAGAAAAGGTGGTGGATTACCAAACGCTGATCCGTGAAAAAACACCCGTTGGTGAAAAAGTCGCGATTGTTGGTGCTGGTGGAATTGGTGTTGACGTCGCCACTATGTTGACTGAGCCGACAGAGCATACGCTTGATGATTGGCTGCATGATTGGGGCATCGATAAAGAGATTGCTTATCCCGGAGGTTTGTACCCATTTCCCGATTGTATGAGTGAGAAAACGGTGTGGCTATTGCAGCGTAGAAAAGGGCGTGTAGGTAAAGGCCCTGGTAAGACCACAGGTTGGATCCATAAACGCACCTTAGAAAAGCGTGGAGTGAATCTACTGGGTGGTGTCGGTTATGAAAAAATTGCCGCTGACGGTTTACATATCACGCTTGACGGTAATCCTTTGTTGTTAGACGCCGACAAAATTGTGATTTGTGCCGGGCAAGAATCGGTACGTCCTTTTGAAGATAAATGGGCATCATTGGGTGAGAAGATGCATGTGATTGGTGGTGCCGATTATGCTGGTGAGCTTGATGCTGTGCGTGCGATTCGTCAGGGGGTAGAGCTGGCGATTAAGTTATAATCTATGGTCCAAGCTAGCCGGTGGTGCTATCACTTGGAGTGATCAGCCAGCAATCGTAAAACAACAAAAGGCGCAAATCGCGCCTTTTGTCTTTGCTATGTTCGTGAAGAACACTCTTCGCTTTGCTATAAAATGACCGTTTTGTTGCCATAAACAAAAACGTGATCGTTGATGACTTTGTTCAAGGCTTTACTCAGCACATTTTTCTCAACATCCCGTCCAGCTTGCGCCATGTTTTGCGCGCTGAATGTGTGATCAACCGGGATTACATCTTGCTTAATAATCGGGCCTTCATCTAAATCATTAGTGACAAAGTGCGCCGTCGCACCAATGATTTTTACACCGCGCTCGTATGCTTGCTGGTAAGGTTTTGCACCAATGAATGCCGGTAAAAAGCTGTGGTGAATATTAATAATTTTGTGATGGTACTTATCGACAAAACCAGGAGTGAGTACCCGCATGTATTTGGCGAGGACCAAATAGTCGGCGTGATATTGGTCCAGCACTTCTAACAATTTCTGCTCATGTTCCTCGCGGTTTAGCCCTTCATGAGAAACATGGTGATACGGGATATCAAACTTTTCGGTCAGATTTTGCAGCGTATCGTAATTGCCAATCACTGCAGCAATATCGACATCCAAGCTGCCATCATAATTCTTAATCAAAATATCGCCCAAGCAATGTGCTTCTTTAGTCACCAAAATAACGATGCGTTTGCGCGAAGAATCAATCAGTTTACGTTTTGCGTGTGCAGGCAAGGCTTGGTCAAGGTCGGCTAAAAGGGTGGTGTCGTTAAAGTAGCCTTCCAATTCAGTACGCATAAAAAAGTGACCACTGATGTTATCAACATACTCATTATTATGAATAATATTGAGTTGATGTTTATAACAAATGTTCGTGATTTTAGAGATAAGTCCGGGCGCATCACTACAATGAGTGAGCAGTGTTTTTCTTTCCATTATTAATTACTTCCGTGCATGATTTTTTTCGTTCTAAAAACTAATTCGTGAGCGTGTGAACGGTGAGGCGCCCCGCAATATAAGGGCTATAATTAATCTATTATCAAGTTGGTTTCAATATATAAACGGGTTCACCGTTAGGCTTTTACTAATTTTCTTCCTCACAGAGTGTCTTAAGGCGGTATTTATGGATAGAGAACTCCTCGCACGAAAGCTGTATATGGAAAGAGTGAGTGCATTGATGGGAGACCATCAAATTGACGAAATCATTTTGGAAGACATGTGGGAGAACCGAGCGTCACCCGCCGAGGCGGCAAAAGCAATGACCCAAACGGAGAATGGGTACGAAGGACCAGCTTGGTTATCTCGTTACCTCAATCGCAAATAGAACACACCTAACTGGCGCGGGTTGCACTTGGATTCGCGCCAGCTCATCAAACCTGACATAATGCCCCGCAACGAACACTTACCTCCACTTTTTGATGATTGCAAAAACCTTCTCTTCACAAGGCGCATTAGGCAAGGCCATTGCCGGTTTTCAAGCTCGACAAGCGCAAATTGACATGGCTGAAGCGGTCGCTAAAGCGATTGCCCAACAATCGCAATTAGTGGTTGAAGCAGGGACTGGTACAGGCAAAACCTTTGCGTATCTGGTGCCTGCGCTGCTCAGTGGTAAAAAAGTCATTATCAGTACGGGTTCTAAAAACCTACAAGAGCAGCTTTTTCATCGTGATTTACCCTTGATGATTGATGCGCTCGGTTTCTATGGCAATGTTGCGCTATTAAAAGGCCGAGCAAACTATCTGTGCCTTGATAGGCTAAGCCGCCAAATGGTGGAAAGCCACACCAACCAATCTGATCCACAGCTGCTGACTCAATTAGTGAAAGTGCGTCGTTGGTCATCGGAAACCAAAAGTGGTGATTTAGGCGAATGTGAAGAGTTGCCTGAAGACAGTGCAGTCATTCCAACCATCACCTCAACCAACGACAATTGCCTTGGCAAAGAGTGCCCAAGTTACGTCGACTGTTTTGTCTCTAAAGCGCGCAAAAAGGCGATGGATGCCGACGTTGTCGTGGTCAACCATCACCTTTTTCTAGCCGATCTGGCGATCAAAGAAACCGGGTTTGGTGAGTTGATCCCCGAAGCCGAGGTCTTTATCTTCGACGAAGCGCATCAGTTACCGGATATCGCCAGCCAATATTTTGGTCAATCAGTTTCCAGTCGCCAAGTTCAAGAGCTGGCGAAAGATATTGAAATCGGCTATCGCACTGAAGCAAAAGATATGCGCCAATTGCAGAAAGTCGGCGATAAACTGGTGCAGTCAGCGATGGATTTACGCATTGTGTTGGGTGAACCCAGTTTTCGAGGCAACTGGCGTGAGGCGTTAGCTTCACCATCGATTTCGCGAGAATTAGCGCGTTTGCGAGACAGCTTAGATTTTGCTATCGATGTGTTAAAACTCGCGTTAGGTCGCAGCCAGTTATTGGATACCGCATTTGAGCGCGCCAACTTAATCAAAGGACGAATTGATCGAGTGTGTGATGTCTCTATTACCGGTTATTCCTATTGGTATGACACCACGCCGCGTCATTTTAGTTTACACATCACCCCACTTTCGGTGGCCGATAAATTTCACGAACAGGTGCAACAAAAGCAGGGCGCATGGATTTTCACCTCCGCAACTTTGGCCGTAAACGACGATTTTAGCCATTTCACTCAGCGTTTAGGGCTAAAGCCCCAAGCTCAGTTTTCATTACCAAGCCCGTTTGACTATCAGCAGCAGGCACGGCTGTGTGTGCCACGCTATTTACCTGAACCCAATAGCCCAGGCCTTGCCGATAAATTGGTGCGTATTTTGTCGCCAGTGATTGAGCAAAACCAAGGCCGCTGCTTCTTTTTATGTACTTCCCACAGCATGATGCGCGAGTTAGGTGAACGTTTTCGAGAAGTGTTAAGCGTGCCAGTGCTGATGCAAGGGGAGACGAGCAAACAAAAAACGTTGGCTGAATTTATGGAATTAGGTAATGCCTTATTGGTCGCGACAGGGGCGTTTTGGGAAGGGATAGATGTTAGAGGTGACGCATTAAGCTGTGTTATTATCGACAAACTTCCATTTACCGCGCCGGATGATCCGCTGTTGAAAGCGCGAATTGAAGATTGCCGAATGCGCGGTGGCGATCCATTTGCGCAAGTACAACTACCCGATGCCGTCATCACCTTGAAACAAGGGGTCGGGCGTTTGATCCGCGATAAACATGACAAAGGTGTACTGATCATTTGTGATAACCGTTTAGTCACCCGTGACTACGGTGGGCTATTTCTTGCCAGTTTACCGCCCATTCCACGTACGCGGGATTTGGACAAAGTAAAAGATTTCTTAAGTCAAATTTCAGTCACGACACCCGTAACTATTAACAACAATTAGAGACAGTAATGAGCGCAAAGATCCTTGCCTTAGACACAGCAACAGAGAACTGTTCTGTTGCTTTAATGATGAACGGCAAACTGTACGTTCGCAGTGAAGTTGCCCCTCGCGATCACACCAAGAAAATTCTACCCATGGTGGATTCCGTCCTCAAAGAAGCAGGCATCACCTTACAGGAACTAGACGCGCTAGCCTTTGGCCGTGGTCCGGGCAGTTTTACCGGAGTACGGATTGGCATTGGAATTGCACAAGGTTTAGCGTTCGGCGCTGATTTACCTATGATAGGTATTTCAACCCTAGCCGCGATGGCGCAAGGCAGCTATCGTTTACAGGGTTACCAGCAGGTGGCGTGTGCAATTGACGCCAGAATGAGTGAGATTTACTGGGGTCGTTATACACGTCAAGAAGATGGCTCTTGGCAAGAGATAGATGCAGAGTGCGTCATTGCTCCTAATACTCTTACTGAGCAAATCAAAGCTGACAGCATCACTTGGGGCTGCGCTGGAACCGGTTGGGCGGCTTATAAAGAAGAGTTAGATACGTTGCCTATCTCATGTCAAATGGGTGAAGTATTGTACCCAGATGCACAGGATATGGTGTTTCTTGCTCAGTATGAGTTTGCCAAAGGAAACACGCTAACAGTGGAAGAGTCGAGCCCTGTTTACCTGCGTGATAACGTGGCTTGGAAGAAGTTACCGGGCCGAGAATAATCAGTGAAAGGCAAGGCGTTGCATTCGTCTTGCTCTAATTGAATAGGAACAGTATGGTTTCAATTAACGGTTTACCTCCTGCGATAGTGTCCGGTAGCAATAGGGCTAATCGCGCAAATAAGAACAATGGGGTAAAGAAAAGCGATGCCAAAACCGGAGTAGGCCAACCTACTAAGGTGGCGAATGCTGTTTCTCATTCAATTCGTCATGTCGATCCATCAGAGATTCATCGGGCTAATCTGGAATACGATCTTCCTGAAGGTCGATCAAGAAAGGCGATGGAAGAGTACATGGACGTGATGAACCAAGCAAAAAAAGAGGAACTTGCTCAACTGCTTGGAGTCGATATCTACATCTAACCTAACAAGGTCATTATGATGCGATCTTTTTCCACTTCTAAAACGCTACTATTGTTATCGTCCACATTGCTGCTTGGTGCATGCTCAAGCTTACCGGATGATCTTCGTGCCCGTAGTGATGCCGTGATCACCGATTACGCCACTTGGGTCAATACGCCAACCAATGAACAAGATGAAGTCCGGCTGGGCGGCGTCATCGCCAGTGTGACTAATTTGGCGGATAAAACACGGATTGAAATAGTCAATTTGCCGATTAGCTCATCAGGCCGACCTGATATCGACCGCGAACCGCAAGGGCGTTTTGTTGGCTATGTTGACGGGTTTGTTGACCCAGTGGCTTATGCGAAAGATCGTTTGGTGACGCTAGTGGGAACCAGCCTTGCTCCAGAAAAAGCCAAAGTGGGTGAGTTTGAATACACTTTCCCAACCATGGCCGTAAAAGGACTACATTTGTGGCGAGTTGAAGAAAGAGTGGTCGTGAATGATCTCGGTACTTATATGTACCCTTGCCACAGCTTATATTGTCGTCAAATGTACATTGGTGCTCGTGAAGGGCGCGTGGTACAAGAAGTGAAATAGCGATGCAACAAAAACAGTACTCTCTTGCGCAAGGAATGATTGCGACTCAAGAGGTGGGAAACGCACAAACGGCCGACTTATCGGTCGTTTTTTTGCATGGTTGGTTAGATAATTCATCCAGTTTTCTTACCGTTATCAAAGCGTTAAGTCACCTTAATCCACAGTTACACCTTTGCGCAATCGATTTACCGGGACATGGCCTTTCAAGCCATAAAGCCGACGGTCATTTTTACCCATTTCATGACTATATTGATGATATTTACTCATTTTTGCTCAACTTATCGCCAAACAGGTTAGTGATCGTAGGGCATTCCCTTGGTGCTTTAATCGCAAGTTGCTATAGTGCCGCCTTTCCTGAGCAAGTCGCAGGATTAGTTCAAATCGAAGGAATGGCTCCATTGGCTGAATCGCCACTAGAGAGTGTGGCCAGGCTGCGCAATGGCGTACTCAGCCGCCAGCGGATCCGGCGTAAGCCTCGTCGTAGGTTACCGAATTTAGAATACGCTATTGCTCGCCGAGCCGAAGTCAACCAGTTAGAAGCAGCCTTGATCCAACCCATCGTTATTCGAGGGATTGAGCGGCGCAATGACGAGTGGTATTGGCGTCATGATCAGAAGTTAAACAGCGATTCCTTGTATCGCATGTCGTATGAGCATGCTCAGCACATAATGGCGCACATCCAATGCCCACAACGTGTGATTCTCGGTACACACGGTTTTTCTGAGTTACGAGCCGCTCGAGGCTATTTCGCCGATGATCGGCAAGAGATGTTCACTATTTCTGGTGGTCATCATTGCCATCTTGAGCAACCTTCGCAAGTCGCCGAACTAATTTTTGGCTTAGTTAACAAAATTTAAACAAGTGTTTGAGTGTTTCGTGCTCAAGCGCTTTGGCTGTGCTGTAATAGCGCACATAAAAATATCGCCGTAGAGCAGCCGCCAATAACGAGGAGTATTACCGTGGAGAAACCTTGGCTTTCACGCTATCCAACTGACGTACCTGAATTCATCAACCCTGATCAGTACCTCTCTTTGGTCGAAATGTTTGAGCAATCGGTTCATAAATATGCCGATCAACCAGCCTTTATGAATATGGGTTCGGTCATGACTTTTCGTAAACTGGAAGAGCGCAGCCGAGCATTTGCCGCCTATTTGCAAAATGAGCTAAAGCTGAAAAAAGGTGATCGTGTCGCCTTAATGATGCCTAACCTATTGCAGTATCCGGTCGCGTTATTTGGCGTATTACGAGCTGGGTTGATTGCGGTGAATGTTAACCCGTTGTACACCCCGCGGGAGCTTGAACATCAACTGAATGACGCCGATGCAAAGGCGATCGTCATCGTCTCGAATTTTGCCAATACCTTAGAGCAAATTGTTGAAAATACCTCGGTAAAACATGTGGTATTGACCAGCCTTGGACAGATGTTACCTAGAGCAAAAGGGACGTTGGTTGATTTCGTTGTGAAATATGTGAAAGGGATGGTGCCAAAATATGACTTACCAGGTGCCATTTCCATGCGTAAGGCGTTGCACAAAGGTCGCCGTTTACAGTATGTGAAGCCTTTTATGTCTGGCGACGACATTGCATTTTTGCAATATACCGGTGGTACAACCGGTGTGGCAAAAGGGGCAATTCTGACCCACCGCAACATGATTGCGAATGTGCTCCAAGCAAAAGGGGCATATGGCCCAGTATTGGCCGAAGGCCGCGAACTGGTTGTGACGGCATTACCGCTTTATCACGTATTTGCACTGACCGTAAACTGTTTACTGTTCGTCGAAATGGGTGGGCGTAACCTATTGATTACTAATCCACGCGATATTCCAGGCTTTGTCAAAGAGCTGCAAAAGTACCCATTTACTGCCATTACGGGGGTGAATACGCTGTTTAATGCGTTGGTCAACAACGAAGATTTCCATGAACTTGATTTCAAAAATCTTAAGCTTTCTGTTGGTGGTGGCATGGCGGTACAGCGCGCGGTGGCCGATCAGTGGAAAAAAGTGACGGGTATCCACCTGCTTGAAGGTTACGGTTTGACTGAATGTGCACCACTGGTGACAGGTAATCCTTATGATTTAAGTGATTATTCGGGAGCCATTGGTTTACCCGTTCCTTCAACCGAAGTGCGTATCGTTGATGATGAAGGCAAAGTGTTGGCTTATGATCAAGTCGGTGAGTTGCAAGTGCGTGGCCCACAAGTGATGCAAGGTTATTGGCAAAGACCGGAAGCGACGAAAGAAGTGATTGATGCCGATGGTTGGCTCTCTACAGGCGATATCGTCAAGTTTGATGAGCAAGGAATGGTCTATATTGTCGATCGCAAAAAAGACATGATTTTAGTCTCTGGATTCAACGTCTATCCTAATGAGATTGAAGATGTGGTTGCACTGCATGGCAAAGTATTAGAAGTGGCCGCTATCGGCCAGCCTCATGAAGTGTCTGGTGAAATCGTCAAGATTTATGTGGTTAAGCGTGATCCGAGCTTAACCAAAGATGAAATCATTGCCCATTGCCGTAAACATTTGACTGGCTATAAAGTGCCTAAGTTGATTGAGTTTAGGGAAGATTTACCAAAAAGTAATGTGGGTAAAATTTTACGCCGCGTACTTCGTGAAGAAAATGATGCGGCAATTGAACAAACAAAACGTGCCTAAGCATCAAGTCAGTATGAAAAAATAGTGCTAGAATGCCGACTCAAACCGTCGGCATTTTTATGTCCCCTCTAGTAGGGTTGCCCAAAGTGAGCCATTAGTGAACTACCAAATAATTACCCAGCCTAACGACCTACAACGTGTATGCCTTGCCGCGCGAGATGCCGATGTGGTGATGCTCGATACCGAGTTTGTCCGAGTGCGTACCTTTTACCCACAGCTCGGATTGATCCAGCTTTATGATGGTGAAAACCTTTCTTTAATCGACCCACTTGCCTTTGATGACATGGCCCCTTTTGTCGAGCTATTGCAAGACACCTCCGTGCTCAAAGTGCTGCATGCGTGTGGTGAAGATCTCGAAGTGTTTCATAATGCATTTGGCTGCACACCGTTTCCAATGGTCGACACACAAGTAATGGCGGCCTTTCTCGGTCATGGACTGTCTACCGGATTTGCCGCATTGGTCAATGAATTCTTAGGGATTGAAATTGATAAAAGTGAATCGCGTACTGATTGGTTAGCAAGGCCTTTATCGCAAAAGCAGTTGGATTACGCTGCCGCCGATGTGTTTTATTTGCTGCCGATTTACGAGAAATTACTCGATAAAGTGACGCAGGCGGGCTGGTGGCAAGCGGCGCAGCAAGAATCTGAACTATTGAGCGTCAAACGCATTAAACAGACTAATCCCGATTTGGCCTATTTAGATATCAAAGGGGCATGGCAACTAACACCGCAAGAATTAGCGATTCTCAAACCCTTAGCTACTTGGCGCTACGAAGAGGCGGTACGCCGTGATTTGGCGCTCAATTTTGTGGTCAAAGAAACAGATTTGCTGACTATCGCTCGTTTGGGATTGACGAGTGCAAGCCGTATGATTGATGAAGGGGCCGATCCGAGATCGATTCAACGTCACAGTGCCAAAATCATTGCATTGGTGAAAGCGGGCCAGCAGACTCCGGCTGATCAATACCCACCTAAAATCGACCCTTTGATGGACTATCCCGGCTATAAACAGTTGTTTAAACGGTTGAAAGATGAAGTTAAATCAGTGTCTCAAACCACGGGTTTAGCGACTGAATTTTTAGCCTCTAAAAAACAGCTCAACCAGCTATTGAGTTGGGTGTGGAAGAAAGAGAGAGATCCCGCGCAATTGCCGGATGTGATGCAGAGTTGGCGCTTACCTATTCTCGGTGAACGGCTCAACAAATTGGTTGAGTAAAATTGGTTAGTAAAGAGAAAGAGCCTGCAATTTTGCAGGCTCTTTTATCATAAGGATTACTTTTCTTCGTCTGGCAGTTTCACGTTCAATTCCAGCACAGAGATATCATCATCTTTGTGCTCAAAAGAGACTTCAACCATCGAAGGGTCAACCGCGACGTATTTGGCGATCACCTTGAGAATGTCTTCTTTCAATTGAGGCAAATAGGTCGGTGCAGGGTCATTTTCACTACGACGTTCGGCGACGATAATTTGCAAACGCTCTTTGGCAAGGCTTGCTGAGGTCGTTTTCTTTTGTGGTCGGAAAAACTCAAGTAGAGACATAATATTAACCCCCGAAAAGTCGTTTAAAGATGCCCTTTTTCTGCTCCGTTAGAAAACGAAACTCGACTTCTTGTCCTAATAAGCGCTCGACAGCGTCAGCATAAGCTTGGCCTGCGTCTGATTGATCGTCAAAAATAACCGGAACACCTTTGTTGGAGGCATTAAGCACCGCTTGGCTTTCTGGGATCACGCCAAGTAAAGAGATATGTAAAATCTCTTCAACATCTTCCACGCTCAACATTTCACCTTGTGTCACGCGAGTAGGGTTATAACGAGTTAATAAAAGGTGCTGTTTAACAGGTTCTAACCCTTGCTCTGAGCGCATTGATTTGGAATCCAAAATCCCTAAAATGCGGTCCGAGTCGCGCACGGAAGAGACTTCAGGGTTCGTCGTTACAATCGCTTCATCAGCAAAGTACAAAGCCATCAACGCGCCTTGCTCAATACCTGCTGGTGAGTCGCAAATGACGAAATCAAAGCCCATCGTATCGAGTTCATCCAAAACGCGCTTTACGCCCTCTTTGGTGAGCGCATCTTTATCACGGGTTTGTGAGGCAGGCAGAATAAACAAGTTTTCGGTGCGTTTATCTTTGATCATCGCTTGGTTAAGTGTCGCCTCACCGTTGATGACGTTAACAAAGTCGTACACCACGCGGCGCTCACAACCCATGATTAAGTCAAGGTTACGCAGACCGATATCAAAATCGATGACCGCTGTCTTTTTACCTTTTAAAGCCAAGCCAGAAGCAATTGCTGCGCTTGAGGTTGTTTTACCAACGCCGCCTTTTCCTGACGTTACAACAATAATGCGTGCCATTATGTTTTCCTTGTTAATTTTAAATCGTGAGCGTTTCAAAATGCAGTGAATCATCAACCATGCTGAGCATCACTTTCTTCTGCCAAAACTCACTTTCAATTTGATCGCTAAGCCAATAATTTCCAGCAATGGAGACCAGCTCTGCTTGTAAATCGTGACAAATAATTTTTGCTTCCGTTTGGCCGCTGGCACCGGCAATGGCCCTTCCGCGCAGTGAACCATGAATGTGAATTGAACCATCGGCGATCACTTCGGCCCCCGCGCTGACGTGATTGAGGATCACTAAATCGCTATCTTTGGCATACACTTGCTGGCCAGAGCGAATGGGCGTGCGAATCACCTTGGTTGGCGCTATTTGAGCGGGAGCTTGAGAAGGCGACTTGCTTGCTGCCATCACGGCAAAGCCAGCTTCTGAGGCTAAGTTTTGGCTACGTTTATCACGGCAACCTGTCACACCGACCGGGATCATTCCCGCTTCAGTGATGCCTTGTTTAAGTATCGCAAAATCAATATCGCCAATCACTTTAGCAATATTGATCACCACAGGTGCAGAGGCAAAAAAAGCAGGAGCTTGGGCGACTTTTTCCTTGAGAAACTCAACGGTATTGGCAACTTCACTGTCGCAAAGGTGTAACACTGACAAAGTAAAACTGCTACCTTTTAGGTCAGGAGTATTCGACATCTTATATTGACCTCAATAACTAATGGCTTCACTAGAAAGGGCGTTGCCTGAAACTAGGGTTGTCATGTTATATTCCCTGACTTAGCTCAGCAAGTTATCTTGCGGTCAAATGTTTGTTTTAATCTCAAATTTGGTAAAAGTTTAACGTTTCTAACTTAATTGGCTCGAAAAGCCAGTTTATTACAATAAAAGGTTTGTCATGCTTTGCTCTATCTACAAAAGCTCTAAAAAAGAAGGTACCTATCTCTATATCCCCAAAAAGGATGACTTTTCACAGGTTCCTGACACATTAATGGCGATGTTCGGTAAACCTACGTTAGTCATGGTAGTGAAACTGGAAGGGCGTACACTTGCCCAAGTGAACATTGAAAAAGTAAAAGAGTCTCTAGAAAATGAGGGCTTTTTCCTACAGTTACCGCCACCGCCACAAAATTTATTAGAACAATATAAGCAGCAAAAGGCTCAGCAAAAAGATAGCTAAGTTTTCAGCTCAAGGAGGACGATTTGAGAAAGTTATTGTCAGTCGTATTGGGATTAAGCCTCTCCACGCCATTGATGGCGAATGAGGTTAGTTTTGAACACTATGTCGAAGGCTTGAAGCAGCAAGCACGAAATGAAGGCATTTCAGAGCAAATTTTAATCGATGCGTTTAAAAATGTGGAGTACAAGCCACGTGCTGTGACGGCCGATCGCAATCAACCAGAAAAGAAACTGACGCTGGATGAATATATCCCACGCGCGGTTCCAGAATGGAAAGTGAACCAAGCAAAGGCGCTGTATGAAAAGCACTATGCAGAGCTTAGCCGCATTGGCGAGCAGTATGGCGTGCAGCCGCGCTTTATCGTGGCTTTGTGGGGCGTAGAAAGTAATTTTGGTGCGTTGACCGGTGGTTTTAGTGTTATTGATGCGCTGACGACTATGGCTTATGACGGTCGTCGAGAAGAGTTTTTCCGCAAGGAGACGATGGCCGCGTTGCAAATTCTACAGCAAGGTCATATCCAAGCTGATGAGATGAAAGGGTCTTGGGCTGGCGCGATGGGACAATGCCAGTTTATGCCGAGTTCGTTTTTGGCGTTCGCTTCCGATGGTAATGGCGATGGCAAAAAAGACATTTGGCGCTCAAAGGAAGATGTATTCGCGTCGACGGCCAATTATCTCAGCCAATCAGGATGGGATGATAAATACACTTGGGGCCGTCAAGTTAAAATTCCGCATGGGTTTGACCGCACTTTAGAAGGGCGACAGCCCGAAAAAGGGAAATCATTGAGAGAGTGGAACAAGCTCGGTATTACCCGTTACGAAGGTAAACCACTGCCTAATTTAGACAACGTTCAAGCTTGGCTTATCATGCCAGATGATGAAAATGGCCGCGTTTACTTGGTATACAACAACTATAATGTGTTGATGAAGTGGAACCGTTCATATTATTTCGCCCTCGCGGTGAGCCATTTGGCGGATAGAATTACCTATTGATTTGAACCTTAATTGAACGCAAAGGGCTCATCATGAGCCCTTTGCTATTTCTGGAGAGTGTGTGCTAGTTGAACGTGCAGGGCAAATGGTGATATTTGCTGCGTTAATCAAACATCAAGGCTTTACCGCTGCGGCCAAAAGCTTAGGCGTATCAGTATCGCATGTTAGTAAGCAGTTGGCCTTACTGGAAGCCTCGCTCGGGGTGAAGCTCGTTCAGCGAACCACTCGCAGCTTCACCACAACCGAGGCTGGAGAGGCTTTTTATCGCCATTGTATTGCGGTCGTTGGGTTGATGGATGCTGCGCAGTCTGAAATGGAAAGCCAGCGTGATGAGGTGTCTGGGCTAATTAAGCTTGGTCTTTCACAGTCGTTTGGTTCTTTGCACATTTTGCCAGCACTGGAGGCGCTTCGTCAGCGTTATCCAAAACTGCAAGTGGAAGTGCATTTGTTCGATTATCGAGTCGATATGCTCGAAGAAGGGCTTGATTTGTGGGTGACCAACAACGAACATTTGCCGGAAGGGTACGTGGCGCAACGTCTCGCCGATTGCCAATTTGTGCTGGCGGCGTCACCGGAATACTTATTAAACCATTCACCCCCTCAGACACCCAGTGATCTGTTAGGTCACAACTGTCTTATCTACCGTAGTTGGGAGCGAGATTACACCAGTTGGTCGTTTGCCAATCCAGAGCAAAAGGTCAACATCAATGTGTCGGGTAACTATTCGGTGGATTTAGCCGAAGCCGTCCGTGACGCCGCCGTGGCAGGGTGGGGTGTTGCTTACTTGGCGACTTATTTAATTCGAGATGAATTTCGAACTGGTAAACTGATCCAGTTGTTGCCAGATTGGCACGCAAATCAAAGCATGCCTTTTTATGCGGTTTACCCGAGCCGACAACATATGCCGAAGAAAACCTCAGCCGTGATTGAATTTATCAAGGCTTTAATCGGTACACCTTGCTACTGGGATACTCAGTTAGAGCCTTACATCCGTTTGACAAAAGTGTAATGAGTACGAATTATTATTTCCAAACTCAGAAACATCTTTTCTATATGGAAAATATAAGCCTAGGCAATCGTTTAGCTTGTTACAAATCAACAGCTTGAAACAAGAGGGTTAAGGCTGCTATTTTTAAGCACACCTCTGTAACATTTGCGACTTGCGCATTCGTTTTCGCACGATAGAATGCGCGCCTTTCCTATCCCCGTTATCTGGATTGACAGCAAATGAACTCATTACTTGGCGTCGTCGCCATCTTATTTACGGCTTGGCTACTTTCTACCAATAGAAAAAACATCCAACTTAGAACCGTGTCGCTCGCTTTTTTATTGCAAGTAGGCTTTGCACTATTGGTTCTGTATGTCCCTATGGGGAAAGAAGTGCTCAACAGTGTCACGGGTGCGGTATCGAATTTGATCAATTATGGGCAAGAGGGAATTGGCTTTCTCTTTGGCGGTTTAGCCAATGGTAGCGTTGGTTTTGTGTTTGCGATTAATGTGCTTGGCATCATCATTTTCTTCTCCGCTTTGATCTCCGGTTTGTACCACATTGGTTTGATGCCTAAAGTGATTAATTTGATTGGCGGTGGTTTGCAAAAATTATTGAGTACGGGGCGTGCAGAGTCACTGTCAGCCACGGCGAACATTTTTGTCGGCATGATTGAAGCGCCGTTAGTCGTTAAGCCCTATTTAAAGCACATGAGTGATTCGCAATTTTTTGCGGTGATGACGTGTGGCTTAGCCTCGGTTGCGGGCGGAACGTTAGTTGGCTATGCCTCACTGGGCGTTAACCTTAACTATCTTATTGCGGCGGCATTTATGTCAGCTCCAGCCGGTTTGTTGATGGCGAAAATTTTGGTGCCGGAAACCGAAGCGCAAAGTCAGCAGGTGGTCAATGAAGAGGTTGAGATACCAAAAGCAACCAATGTGGTTGAAGCCGTGGCTGATGGTGCAATGTCTGGGCTTCGTATCGCGGTTGCGGTTGGGGCAACGTTACTGGCCTTTATCAGTGTGATTGCGCTACTCAACGGCCTATTGGGCTGGGTGGGGGGGCTGTTTGGCTTAACCCTTAGTTTTGAATTGATTTTAGGCTACCTATTTGCTCCAGTTGCGTGGCTGGTGGGCATTCCATGGAGCGAAGCGATGACGGCAGGCTCACTGATTGGTAATAAAATTGTCGTGAACGAGTTTGTCGCTTTTATCCAATTGATGGACGTAAAAGATTCGCTCAGTGAACATTCTCAAGCGATTGTAACTTTTGCTCTGTGCGGCTTTGCCAATATTTCGACCATGGCAGTATTGATCGGTGGTTTGGGCAGTTTGGTGCCAGAGCGTCGCAGCTTCATCTCTCAATATGGTTTTCGAGCGATCAGCGCTGGCGTGCTGGCTAACTTGATGAGTGCTGCACTTGCTGGGGTTATTTTGTCGCTATAAACGTAGCGTTTCTATTGGTTACGAAAACCCACCATACATTTTGTATCTTCGATGCCGGCTAACAGAGCCGGCATTTTTATCCATCCATCTCACCAAAATAATATTGACCATATCAATTTCTCAACGACGTGTGATTAGGTAAGTTCGTGAAGTCCGCCGAAAAAGATTTGCAAGCGGTGTTGATGTTGAAATTATGCCGTGATTTTGAGCTGAGATAATTAAAATTATCAGTTATTTAGAGTGCAATTCTCGTCCTCTAGCTTATTAGTTATATACCCTGCCTACTTGATGTTGCCTTGTTTTTATCTCGCGTATTGCAGGCCACCACGTCAAGTTACTTGGGAACGGGTTAATTATTCATAAGCAAAGGAGAGAACAATGAGTTCTTATCTACTCAGAGCCGCCATTATTACAACGTTAGGGATAAGCTACCAAGCTCAAGCCTATAACTGTGATGGCTTGGGCTCTTGGGATACGGCCGCCATTTATACGTCCGGCGATAAAGTGACGCAATCTAACGCAGCCTATCAAGCTAACTATTGGACGCAGGGAAATGATCCTGCAAGCAATAACGGCCCCTGGGCATTTTGGCTATCACTCGGGCAGTGTGACAGCGGTGGCAATGTTCCACCCACGCTAAATCTCGTTTCTCCTGCCAATAATGCACAAATCCCACAAGGCAGCTTAATCACGCTGCAAGCCACCGCGTCTGATAGCGATGGTAGCGTGGCACAGGTTGAATTTTTGATTAATGGCGTGTCGATCGCCGTCATCACACAAGCGCCTTTCCAAACCGATTGGACTGCCGCTTTAGGCGCAACCCAAGTGACTGCAATTGCCACTGATAATCAGGGTGCGACTACGTCAACCGCGTCAACTATCTCGGTTACGCCTGTTGGTGGTTTAGTGCCTCCTTCCATCTCCTTAACCAGCCCAACAGGTGCTGAGCAGCTAGCGGCTGGTGACTCATTGACTCTAAGCGCTAATGCCACCGATTCGGATGGAACCGTCACGCAAGTTGATTTTTATGTGGATGGACAACTCGTCGCTTCAGATACTTCAGAACCTTATGCCCACGATTGGACTGCTGTCTCAGGTTCTCACACCTTTAAAGCCAAAGCGACGGATAATGATAACCAAACGACTCATAGCCAAGAGGTCGCCTTAGTTGTATCTGGAGGCTCAAGTGGTGGTTGTGCAGGTTTAGCAACCTATGTGGCGGGTAGCAGTTACGCTGCAGGCGAACTGGTGCAAAACAATAATCAAAAGTTCCGTTGTGATATCGCAGGTTGGTGCTCTTCTAGCTCAGCGTGGGCCTATGAGCCGGGCAAAGGAAGTTATTGGCAAGAAGCGTGGACAGGAATGGGCGCGTGCGCCACGCCACCTACCGTTTCATTGACAAGCCCTGCTGATAATGAAGTGATTCTGGCTGGTTCTACCATCCTGCTCAGTGCACAAGCTAATGATGCCGATGGCAGTGCAGTACAAGTGGAATTTCTTGTTGATGGCACGAGCCTTGGCGTAGTAAACCAAGCGCCTTATTCGGTTGAGTGGGTTGCGAGCAAGGTCGGAAGTACCGCACTAAAAGCCATCGCAACCGATAATGACAATAATAGCGCTGAAAGTCAGATTAACGTTTCAGTGAGCGATCAAGCGTTAGTGGTGTCGTTAACATCGCCAACGTCAGGGCAAACCGTCGGTTTGGGTAAACCAGTCAATATTGCTGCCAATGCGACGTCACTCACTGGTGCTGTTTCTAAAGTCGATTTCTTAGTGAATGGAGCGGTGGTCGCAACTGATACCAGTGCGCCTTATGCCTACACTTGGACACCTACGGCTATCGGCGAATACACAGTGGCTGCGCAAGCTTATGATGCAGGCAGTAGTGTATTGTCAGACGCAGCTGCCGTGAAGGTGGTTGAACAGACACAGAAAAAGCACAAATTGATCGGTTACTGGCATAATTTTGTCAATGCTGCTGGCTGCCCAATGCGTCTCGCTGATATGTCTGATGCGTGGGATGTGATCGATATTGCATTTGCCGATAATGACCGCAACAGTAATGGAACCGTGCATTTCAATCTTTTCGCAGGCGATGCGCATAGTAGCTGTCCCGCCTTAGATGCTACCCAGTTCAAGCAAGATATGGCGGCTTTGCAAGCCAAAGGCAAAGTTTTTGTTTTGTCACTTGGTGGCGCTGAAGGCAACATTACGCTCAATACTGACAGTGATGAAGCGCACTTTGTTGATAGTTTGACGGCGTTGATCAAAGGGTGGGGTTTTGATGGTTTGGATGTTGATTTAGAAAGTGGTTCTAACTTAATGCATGGCTCGCAAATTCAAGCGCGCTTGGGCCGGGCATTAAAGCAAATTGAAGCCAACATCGGCGGTGATATGTACCTGACCATGGCACCAGAACACCCTTATGTTCAAGGCGGAATGGTGGCTTATAGCGGCATTTGGGGTGCGTATATTCCTATCATCAATGAGGTTCGTGACACACTCGATCTACTTCATGTCCAGCTCTATAACAACGGTGGGTTACCAAACCCTTATCTACCGGGTGCAGCACCTGAAGGTTCGGTGGATATGATGGTCGCTCAATCAAAAATGCTGTTAGAAGGGTTTGATTTGGCCGATGGTTCACGCTTTGAACCACTGCGTGACGATCAAGTTGCAATCGGTTTGCCTTCTGGCCCGAGCTCTGCCAACTCTGGGCAAGCGCCCACGCAAAACATTCTTGATGCGTTGGACTGCTTAACCAAGGGAACCTCTTGCGCGACGGTGAAACCGAGTTTCAACTACCCTAACTACGGTGGTGTGATGACATGGTCTATTAACTGGGACGAACACGACGGCTACAATTTCTCTACGCCAATAGGCAACAAACTAACGCAAATGAATAATGCCCAATAAAGGCTAAGTTGGTTTATAACGCAAGAACCCCAGCGCAGTGCTGGGGTTCTTTTTGGCTCGCTGATCATAGCTATCAATAACCACTAGCAATAATCAATAGCAAGATCAGTTATTGGGGTGAAATTGCTCGCACGCCAACAGGGTGTTTTCAATCAAACTGGCCACCGTCATTGGCCCGACACCACCCGGAACAGGGGTGATCAAGCTTGCTTTGGTGCGCGCTACATCGTACTCGACATCGCCAATCAGTTTGCCTGACTCCAAGCGGTTGATGCCCACATCAATCACCACGGCACCTTCTTTAATCCATGCACCGGGAATAAAATTGGGTTTACCAACGGCCACCACCAACAAATCAGCTTGGCGAACATGGTGCTCTAAATCTTTAGTGAAGCGATGGCATGTGGTTGTGGTGCAACCAGCCAGTAGCAGCTCTAACGTCATTGGTCGGCCGACAATATTGGATGCGCCCACAATCACCGCATGCTTACCACGCAGTTGAACGTTATAGCGCTCAAGCAAAGTGATGATCCCTTTGGGCGTGCAAGAGCGCAGTTTAGGAATGCGTTGGGCTAAACGGCCCACATTGTAAGGATGAAAACCATCGACATCTTTTTCAGGAACAATGCGTTCAAGCACATGGGTTGTGTCAATCCCAGCAGGTAAGGGCAGTTGCACTAAAATGCCGTCAATTTCAGGGTCGGCATTGAGCTTATCGATTAACGCCAGTAGCTCCTCTTCACCTGCAGTGGCCGGAAGATCATAGGATTTAGAAACAAAACCCACTTCTTCACAAGCACGACGTTTGCTGCCGACATACACTTGTGACGCAGGATCTTCTCCCACCAGCACCACCGCTAGCCCCGGAGCTCGAAGACCCACTTGAGTGCGAGCTTTTACCCGCGCCGCTACTTCAGAGCGAACCGTCTGGGAGATGAGTGTCCCATCAATATTTTGAGCAGTCATGGCTTTCCTTACACATTGGTCGCAAATATTTTTGGGCGCATTGTCGCAGATATTTAAAGTAACATCTATAAGCAAACGTTTGCTTTGTTCTGTTTTTCGTCACATGGTTAGCGAATGGCAGTTTTTTAGGCATTTGAAACAGAATGTTAGAGAAAGCGATTGATTTACGGAGTTCAACTCGTATAATCCTGTCCCTGTAGCGCGCCCTTAGCTCAGCTGGATAGAGCACGTCCCTTCTAAGGATGTGGTCGTAGGTTCGAATCCTACAGGGCGCGCCATTTATTCAAGAAAGCCCCGATAACTCAAAAAGTTGTCGGGGCTTTTGTTTTTCATGTTCATCCGTTCGGTTTTTTACTCCGATGGTACTTTTGTGCAGAGTGTTGATAATTTCATCGCTTTCATCTTATTACATCTTGCTCCTACTGGCTTCGCAAAACGCACCTTCTTAGCTATCCCACGAATATTTTGTGCCACACTCTATGTGAAATTTAACTCATATGGAGGGTGTGTAATGAATCTAACCAAATCTTCTTTAGTGACATGGTTTATCTGTTTTAGCCCAATGGTGGTAAGCCATCAGTTGTATCCTGATGTCGATACTCCACGGCTTAACGAAGCGCAGCTTGCAGAGAGTCAACTGCCATTTTCTCTGATTAGCGATGATGAGTTTGTTTTTCGACCTCATCAACGTCCTTTCAATATTGAAGATTTTATTGGCACCCATCAGCCAAATTGGCTTGAGCTTGTCGAGTCAGTTAGCCATTGGGCTGGGGCAACGGGAGTTGATCCTCGAGTGTTATTGACCACTTTAGCGTTATTAGAACAAGAGAGTGCTTTGGATCAAAGCTTGGACGATAGACAGCGGCAGATCAAAGATATTGCGAATCAACTGTCTCAGCGTTTTTATCACTATCAAGAAAGTTCATCGGCTCTTCACTACAATGCTGCGACATTAGCGGTCATGCAGCAATTGAATCGGGTGGATGATTGGGCGTTATGGAAATCGCAATATGAGCTTTGGTTTGGTGCTTTCAGCGAGCCACAAAACACACCAGCTCCTATGCGTATGGGAAACCTCATTGCTTCGCCTAGTGAGGGGTTTATGCAGTGGCCATGGCGCAAAGGGTATCAATGGATACCTAACGGTACGCATGCGCACAGTGGCTCAGGTTTTCCGCTTTCTTCAATCGACGTTTCTTACGATTGGCCAGCTTGGGGCGCGCCAACTTACAGTGTAACGGCCGCGCATGATGGCTACGTGTCGGTGATGTCTCGGTGCCAACTGCGCGTGACGCATCCAAACGGTTGGGCGACGAACTATTACCATATGGACGGAATCCAAGTCGCGAATAATCAGTGGGTGACGAAAGACAGTAAGTTGGGTGTTTATGCTAATCAGCGTTCCATTGCTTTGTGTGAAGGTGGATCGTCCACCGGCCCTCACTTGCACTTCTCATTGCTTTATCAAGGGCGTTTTCAATCTTTACAAGGTGTGAGTTTTGGGCCATATAAGGTTCAGACTGGGCGATATAGTTACGATAATCATTGCCAATATACATGGCTGTATGACCAACGTAAGCAGCAGAAAGTCTGCTTATGGCAACCTATTTATAATTAAGGTTCACGCTGAAATGTTGTGATGGAAAATGTTGGTGCAAGGTTCTCTCTTACACCAACATTCATTTTGTGCTCAACCGATTTGTTGTGTCGTGAGCCGATCACTGACTTATCGTTCTTTAACGACGAAACGAACGGTTACGTGCGGAACGCTCTTTATGGGCAGAAGCCGCTTTAGCCTGTGAGTTTAAAATGGAATCAACCGTCAGCTCCATTGGCTCTTTAGGTTTGAGGCCATGTGGGAAAGTGCGCGCGCGCGGTGGCAGATCATATTCTTCAGCTGAAGCGCGTGGCATACGTTTAAAGCGATATAGGTAGAAGTTTTCTACTTTCTCTCTCGCCCAATCGGTTTTATTGAGATATTTCACGCTGCTGGCAACCGATGGGTTGGTATGGAAGCAGTTAAAACGCATTGCCGTATCGAGAATATCCCAACCGTAAAAATCCACTAGTTCTTGCAGTAATGTTTCTAACTTAAGACCGTGTAATGGGTTATTTCTTTGTAATTCAATTCTTTCTTCTTCAGTCATCATAACGAGTTCCTAAGTAGTTCACTAACCGAGGCCAGCAGGGGTGTATGGTTTTCGTTGGTTTTTTATTCAAACAACGTGGCATCACGAATGATCATCTCTTAACACGCTAGTTGAAGGGGCCGCATTCTAACAGAATTCAGTGACCCTCCCTAAGATTATCGTGCGGAAGATCAGCGTTGTTTGATTGGTCAGATTTTTCTGCGTTCAATAAAAAGGACATAGCGCTTAAAGAGCTTGGATTGTCGTCTTTACACAGATTTACTTGTTACTTCATCTACTTTACGTTGTGATTGTTACTCTTAGATAACCTTTCTATTTAAGTGGTTATTGTGATGAGCAGAGTAAGCAAAACGGTATTGATTGTGATGGTGGTTGTCTCGGTATTATGGATGCAAGCCGAGCCAATGCTTTTGGTGTCTGAAAACCTCTTCAAGTGGCGATCGGCTTTTATCCAGTGGTCAGGCATTTTGGCCATTGTGGCGATGTCATTGGCTATGGTGCTGGCGCTTCGTTTGCCCCTTGTTGAGCAGTGGACACAAGGAATCGATAAAGGTTATCGGATACACAAATGGCTGGGCATTTCGGCCACGTTGCTTGGTTTATTTCACTGGCTTTGTTACCAGATACCGAAATGGATGATTGCACTTGAGCTCCTGACTAAACCTAATCGGCTCAATGGCTTTGGTCCACAGGGGAACTTGTCGAGTTTTGTGCTTTGGGTAAAAGAGATGCGCCCGATGGGGTTAGCCATTGGCGAATGGGGGTTCTACTCATTATTGCTGTTGGTGGGTGTATCACTGTGGCTAACCATTAAATACAAACCGTTTCGCTTATCGCACCGTTTGATGGCGGTGGTGTACCTTTTGCTGGCTGGGCATTCGGTATTATTGTTGAAAAAGGCGTATTGGGACTGGCCGATTTATTGGTTAGTGTTGATGTTTATTGCGCTTGGCTCCGCGGCAGCAATCTACAGTTTGTTTGGATTTGTGGGCCGAAATGCACGTTATTCAGCGAAGATTAGCGCATGCCACTACTGCGCAGCGAGCCAAACGTTAGATTTAAGAATTAAGATGGAGAAACCTTGGCCCGGGCATAAAGCAGGGCAGTTTGCCTATTTGAGTTTTGTTGGCGAAGAGCCACATCCGTTTACTATTGCTTCGTACAATGAGGCTAATGAGCTGCGATTTTTGATCAAAGAGCTCGGCGATTTTACCACAGGCCTTTATAAGAGAATTACCGTGGGTGAGCCGATTGAGGTCGAAGGTCCATATGGACGATTTGAGTTTTATAGTGATAGGCCACAAGTCTGGATTGGTGGCGGTGTCGGCATCGCTCCATTTATGGCTGGGTTAGATTATTTACACACGGTAAAAGCGCATCCGGCTACTTATCTGTTCTTCTGCTGCCATCATGCAGAGCAAGCCCTGTGTGATGAGCTTAAGCAGAAAGCATTGCGTGCAGGTGTCTCCCTCACAGTGATTGATTCAAGCATTGCGCCGCATTTGTCTGCCGAGACTATTGCTCGCCAGTGTGGTGATTTACGCGGTTTTGAGTTTTTCTTTTGTGGTCCTGTTGCGTTTTCACGGACTTTAAAACAGGCGTTGAAGCCTTACCATGTAGACGTTGAAACTCAGTTCCATGAAGAGTTGTTTATGATGCGTTGAGCATTTGTTGTGAAATGACCAAGCCCCATGTTTTCTAAGAATTACAGCACGAATGACAGCATGAACAACAGATAGTGACCTTGCGAAAAAGAATAGATAAATCAAGTCACTTACTTGAATAAAATTCATATTGCAGTTCAATGTTATTCACTATGATCTTGCTCACAGTATGCTTCAATGGCACTGACCAATAAAGCATTATGGATACGATATTATGAGCAAATTAACCCTTCTTGATGGTGGTATGGGGCGTGAATTAAAAAGAATTGGCGCTCCTTTTTCTCAGCCACTTTGGAGCGCGCAAGCGCTGATTGAATCTCCACAACATGTTCGTTTAGCTCACCAAGGATTTATTGATAGCGGTGCCGACATTATCACGGTGAATAGCTATGCGTGTGTCCCTTTTCACTTGGGCGAGTCACTATATCAAACCGATGGTGCAAGGTTAGCGAACTTAGCCGCGCAGATTGCTGCGGAAGTAGCACAACAGTCAGAACGTCCGATTTTAGTGGCGGGTTCTATGCCACCGGCTATGGGAAGCTATCGGCCTGATCTCTTTCAAGCCGAAGTCGCACGAGCGATTTCACTTACTTTGTATCAAGCACAAGATCCTTATGTGGACGTCTGGTTAGCGGAGACGATTGCCAGTTTAGAAGAGTTGAGCATGATCCAATCGGTGTTTGCCTCATCAACCAAGCCTTGCTATTACGCACTGACTCTGAAAGATGACACTAATATCGCACAATTGCGCTCTGGGCAGTCAGTGTCTGAAGCCGCAGAACAAATCTGTTCTGCGGGTGGGGCGGGTATTTTCTTTAACTGCTCAATACCCGAGGTGATGGCTGATGCCATTCAACAGGCGAAAACGGTGTTGGAAGGCCGAGCGCAAAAGATTGAAATCGGCGTTTATGCAAACAGTTTCACTCCGATTAAATCGGATCACGCCGCTAACGAAACCGTACAAGCCATGCGTGAGTTTAGTGCAGAAGATTATCTCGCATTTGCCAAGCAGTGGTATGCCCTCGGTGCAACCGTGATCGGCGGATGTTGTGGCATCACCTCTCGCCATATTCAAGCACTTTATGAATGGAGGCGCAGTTTTGAAAAATCTTAATTATGGGTTGGCTTTTCCTGCGATTGCGTTAGTGCTTGTTTTGTTAACGGTATCTGCGCTTTATCCAGCCACCTCTCAAGCGATGGCGGCGCAAGCTATGGGCTGGGTGAGCCACTGGTTTGGCTGGTTAGTACAGATGGCAAGTTTGGCGTTAGTAGTTTTTTTACTGTGGCTGGCGTGTTCGAAATACGGCCGCATTCGTTTAGGTGAAGAAAAAACCGAATACAGTAATTTTTCTTACGGCGGGATGATTTTTACCGCTGGCGTCGGGGCGTCACTCATTTACTGGGCGATAGGTGAACCGATGTATTACTTACAATCACCGCCGTTATTTGCTGAGCCTAATAGTTATCCTGCTGCGGCATGGGCCGTTACCTACTCTATTTTTCATTGGGGCATTACAGGCTGGGCGATTTACTGCTTTCCAGCGATTCCGTTTGCTTACGCATTTTATGTACAAAAAAAACGCACGTTAAAAGTTTCCAGTTTGTGTTCTTCGGTAGTGGGTGACCATCCTTTGGTGGCAAAAAGTATCGATCTATTGTCGATTTTTGGTACGTTGGCCGCGTTTGCTAGCTCGCTGGCCTTAACTGTGACCTTGGTCAGCGCCGGTGTGGCAGAGCTGTTACAGATTGAGAATAGCCTTGGCTTACAAGGCACAATTATTGTGCTTTTTGTGGCTGCGTTAGTGGTTGTGATGGGGGTTGGTTTTAATCAAGGTATCAACATGATTTCTAACTGGACAGTCAGCATGGCAGTGTTGTTTGCCCTGTTTGTATTATTGGCGACTCAACCTTCTTTCATTCTTAATAGTTTCACTGACTCGCTGGGCGTGATGTTGGATAATTTCTTTAGAATGTCATTGTGGACAGACCCTGTTCAGCAAAGTGGTTTTGCACAAGGCTGGACTCAGTACTATTGGTTTTGGTATTACGCGTACTTGATTATGATGGGCCTATTCATCACGCGAATTTCTCGTGGACGAACGATTCGTGAAGTGGTTTTGTACACCATCTCGATGGGCGCTTTGGGTTGTGCATTTTTTATCTCCATTTTTGGTGGCTATGCGGTGTGGGCTCAAATGCTGGGCGGTTTACCCGTTCAGGGCTGGATGGCAGAAGGTGGCTTAACCTACGCAGTGGTTTTATTGATAAAAACCTTGCCTGGGGGAAATGGGGTGCTTGGGCTATTTCTGCTCATTCAGTTTTTATTGATGCTGACCACTATGTCCAGTGCGAGTGTTGCGACGGCGATGCTCACCACCAATGAATTGGCTTTGAATGGTGATCCCGATAATCGAGTAAAATTGCTTTGGGCCTGTGCGATTGGGCTGATCAGTTTAAGTGTATTTTTGGCTGGGGGAGGGATTGAAACCATTAAGTCGCTTTGTGTGGTCGCAGGCCTTCCTATGATGTTCATTTACGCCATCATGCTCAAAACCTTTTTACATACTTTAGGCATTTTGCCCAATCAGCATAAGCGGGAATCTGATCAAGAGCCCGTGTTAATGAAAGTCACTTAAAGCAAGCCTTAACCTTATAGCGTTTAGCAAAACAAGCCAGCACGATGAAGATGCTGGCTTGTTGTATTGAAAGAAGACCAATGACTCTCTTTGAGGTTTAAATATTATTGAGAACCATGGAATGGGTCGAAAGTGGGGTGAAGTCGATCATCACATAGCTCTCTTGTTCGTTGACGAAGAGCGTCAGCGTTTGTTGATTTAGCGGATCGAATAAAGTGTGCTCACCACAGGTTAACTGCCAATAAGTGGTCAATGCTTTAGGTAAATGCAGTTTTACGGTTTTGCCACTTGTGGCACTGAAGTTCGCTGCGATGATCAGCTTTTGTGACGGGTTAGAGCGAGCAAAGGCAAATAAGTAATCTTGTTGGTCGGAGAAGTGTTCAACATTGGCGGCGTACAGATCATGATATTCACCGGTCAGTGCGGGGCTCTGTTTGACTAAATTCAGTAATGTTGAGTAGAAATGGCGCAGCTGCTTCTCGCTCTCGTTTAATTGGCCGCCATCAAATGCGCCGTTATTCATCCATTTTTGGTGTTGTGGAACACCGATATAGTCAAAAATAGAGGTGCGAGAAGGCTGGCCAAAGCCGGCATGTTCCGCTCCCGGTTCGCCCACTTCTTGCCCAAAATAAAGCAAGGTTGGTGAGCTGGATAAACAGGCTGAAATCAACATGGCTGGGCGTGCTTTATGTGCTTCCCCTGCAAATTCAGGCGAGGCAATTCTCTGCTCGTCATGGTTTTCCAAGAAATGCAGCATGTGATGCTCAATGTCGCGCAGTTGATATTCAATACGACCAATCTCTTTGGTAGAGCCGTGTCCTTGCATGATGGCTTTGAGACTATCGTAAAGGTCGACTTTGTCGTACAGATAGTCCATTTTCCCGATCTGGATGTAATCGCGGTATAAATCTGGCTGATACACCTCTGCCATTAAAAAAGCATCGGGGGTGTGTAGCCTAATTGCCGAGTTGAGATAGCTCCAAAATTCAATCGGTACCATTTCGGCCATATCATAACGAAAGCCATCCACGCCTTTATCGAGCCAATAAAGAGCGATATCCCTAAATTTACGCCATGAATCCGGGACACTTTTGTCTTGCCAGAAAATGGCGTGTTCAAGGTGAGATAGGAAACGGTATTGCTGCGGAAGCTCGGCAAAATCTTTGCCTCCATCAGGTTTGATGCCGTAGTTTATTTTGACGGTTTCATACCAATCATCGATGTTCGGCTTGGCTAAACGAGATCCATTGCCTGTCCATTTTGCGGGGTGTTCGTAAAACGGGGTGGCTAAATCTGGGTGGCATTCACCGCCCAACGGTAGCAATGAGGTGGGCATATCTGGCAGTTTAAAGGAGGTGTCGGGTAGGTAATAGAAGTTATTGTCCCTGGCGTATTGCACACTGGTATCATCATTTTCACCAAAATCATTGACTCCGACAGGGTTATTGAGCCCTTGATATTGGCGCGCCACGTGGTTAGGGACAATGTCGATGATGACTTTCATGCCCGCTTGGTGTGTACGCTTAATCAAGGCTTCAAATTCGTGATTACGCTGAGCTGGGTCGTCGGCTAAATCAGGGTTTATCGAATAGTAGTCTTTAATGGCGTAAGGCGAGCCCGCTCTACCTTTGACAACACTTGGGTGATCATTCTCTATTCCCCATGCACGGTAATCACCCACCAGTGCGTGATGTAAAACACCAGTATACCAAATATGAGTGATCCCAAGTTGATG
Source organism: Vibrio sp. ZOR0018 (assembly GCF_963865925.1). Taxonomy (NCBI): domain Bacteria; kingdom Pseudomonadati; phylum Pseudomonadota; class Gammaproteobacteria; order Vibrionales; family Vibrionaceae; genus Vibrio; species Vibrio sp. ZOR0018. Next base: position 104,892 of record NZ_CAWMCN010000123.1, read on the forward strand.
AATTGCATTGAGTGCATCGTCAGTGAAGTCACTTAATTTACCGACGCCATTTTGTTCTTTCGTTGCCCAAGGTGTGTTGCAACAGTTTGTATTACCGAATAAGCGCGTGAAAACTTGATAGATAGTGTATTTGTTGTAAGCCATAACGTGTCAACCTAAGCGATGATGGGATGCGAGAAATAGGAGATGAGTTGCAGGCTAATAGAAGTTGATGAAGACAGAATCATCCTTGAGTAGTGATTTTGGGGCGTAGAGAGAAAGAAGGCGTAAAAGTGTGATGCGGGAATGGTTTAGTCAACAAAATCCCACCGGGCGGTGGGATTTGTAAAAAAGCATTATGCTTATGAGCGTTTTTCTTGTTTAGGGCGAGGGCTACGACGCGGTGCACTTGAGTGCTCGTTATCACGCTTTTTCAAGTGGTAATTTAAAATGGAAATAGGCACGTCTTTTTTCGGTGTGAAACCTTCAATTTCTTTACGCACAAGCAAATGTCCTAAGCGGCTTTCAATCATGCACAAGTTTTTAAAATCATCGCGTGATACGAGAGAAATTGCTTCACCGGTTGCACCAGCACGACCGGTTCGTCCAATACGGTGAATGTAGTTCTCCGCAGGATAAGGCAAGTCGTAATTCACCACTCTTTCTAAGTTATCAATATCAATACCGCGCGCGGCAACGCCCGTTGCAATCAAAAATTGCAGTTTACCTGCTTTGAAATCGGCTAATAATTTTTCACGAACTTCTTGGCTACGGCCACTGTGAAACGCCTCTGCCGCAATGCCACGCTTTTCCAGTTGGCTCGCCAGCTTTGCCGCACCGTGTTTGGTTTCGATGAAAATCATCGCTTGTTGCCATTGGTTTTCAGTAATCAAATGGCTCAGTAGTGCAGATTTTTGATCTTTATCGACAGTGATAATCCACTGCTCAATTTGATTTGGCGTGCGGTTGTAACCAGCGACATCAATTTCAATCGGATCATTAATGGCTGATTTAGCCAACTCGCGCACTGGGCGAGAAAGGGTCGCCGAAAACAGCAAGTTCTGACGGTTTAGTGGCAGGCGATCAACAATTTTATTGATGTCTTCAATGAACCCCATGTCGAGCATGCGGTCAGCTTCATCCATCACCAACACTTCAAGCTCATCAAAATGAACGGCGCGTTGGCCATACATATCAAGCAAGCGCCCCGGCGTGGCGATCAAAATATCCACCCCTTCAATCAAGCGTTGTTTTTGTTTTTGCGAATCGACACCGCCGTACATCGCAAGGCAGGTTAAGGACAGATACTTTGCGTATTGAGTGACGTTCTCTTCCACTTGCAGAGCCAATTCGCGAGTGGGCGCTAAAATTAATGCGCGAACACGTTTGGCGCGCTGAGTTGTTCCTTGACTAAGCATCTGCAAAATGGGCAGTACAAAGCTAGCGGTTTTACCCGTGCCGGTTTGCGCTGCCGCAATGACATTTTTACCCGTCAAAATGGCAGGGATTGCCTGTTCTTGAATCGGTGTTGGGGCAGAATAGCCGAGTTCGTGAACGGCTTTTAAGATTGGATCGCTCAATCCTAGGTTGGAAAATGGCATGCGGGCTCTCAGAGTTAAAAAGTCAAAACAGTTAGCAAGCGATGGCTTTCTCATCGTAAGGCGCTACGCCCTAATACTTTGAGTGCAACTCATCGCAAATTCGGCGCATTCTAGCATGAACTTTTCAAATGCGGTGAGATACCTCAGTGTCAGCGATTGTCTCCTTATTCAGAATAGCGCCTCGTTGCCGAGTCACTAATATGAGATACCAATAAGATTGTTATCAATGAGTGCAGGGAGTTGGATTGGCATCACAGAGCTTTTAGAACAAGTGGGATCTATTTTCGATATATTAACCTTACTTATTTGTCAGGGAATAGATTCATGGAATATCAGCAGCTACCGATTCAGTATACTGTGGTGAGTGCGTTAAAATTAGTCCAAAAAAATTGGCTGACTCTCATGCTGCAATCTTCACCTTTTTTGGTGGTGAATCTCTATTTCACGATTGGTGTTGTTGACTTTGATGATACACAACAGTTGTTCACATTAACGAATGTCATTGTTTATGTGCTTTATACGGTAACGGCGGCGATGGCGACAGTGCGCTTGCATCGTTTGGTTCTGTTGGGTGAAAAATCTTGCCGTTTGAGCACGATTTTTTACTTAAGTTCGTGTGAATTACGCTTTATTGGATGGTGGGCTGCGTTAGGCGCTATGCTGTTTGCCATTCTAATCATACCCATGTTTATCATTGGCTCGCTGGCAAATATAGTGACTATGCCAATGTGGTTAATCCAGATTTGTACCTATGCCGCAATGCTGCCTATTGGCTGGTTTATCTCCCGCTGGTCATTAGTTTTGCCAGCAACAGCACTAGATCATCAACCTAGAGGTTTGAGTGTCGCGTGGCAAATGTCAAAGCCCCACGCCAAAGCACTATTTGTGCTGATAGGTGTGATCCCCATGCTTATCAACGCACTACTACAGCCCTTGTTTAATCTGCATTTTCTGCCATTGACATTACTATTGTCACTCGTCTGGTTAGTGGTTTGTGCGGTTGAGATTTGTGTGTTGTCGCTCAGCTTTCAGTGGATTGTGCAGCGAGAAGCGATTACCCAGAACCAAGAGTTACGCATTCCTGAATTTACCGCTTAAACAAGCCCTGTATTCACACAGGGCTTGATGAGGATTGAACGGTATTACTATTCACAAGGTGGTGATAGGTGGATTAACGCTAAGCCGCCTAACGAGGTTTCACGATATTTCCGATTCATATCTTTCCCCGTCTGGTACATGGTCTCAATCACTTTATCTAGAGAAATTAAGCATTTGCTGGTCCGTTTTAGGGCCATGCGTGAAGCGTTAATCGCTTTCACTGCCCCCATTGCATTGCGTTCGATGCAAGGGACTTGAACTAAGCCACCCATTGGGTCGCATGTCATACCCAATGAATGCTCCATGGCAATTTCAGCCGCCATGCAAATTTGTTCGTTGCTGCCACCTCTTAGCGCGGTCAACCCTGCCGCTGCCATTGAGGAAGAGACTCCAATCTCCCCTTGACAGCCTACTTCGGCCCCCGAAATAGAAGCGTTGGTTTTGTACAAAATACCAATAGCGCCAGCCACGGCGAGAAAATCTTTCAACTGCTTAGTGTCAAGCTCTCGGATAAAGCGGTGGTAATACATTAATACGGCGGGTATCACTCCTGCCGCGCCATTGGTTGGCGAGGTAACCACTTGCCCTCCCGCTGCATTTTCTTCACTGACCGCGAAAGCAAACAGGTTAATCCAGTCCATGATCTCCATTGGGTCACTTTCAATCGCCGCGTTAGCTTCCAGCTTTTTGAGCAGTGCTGGTGCGCGGCGCGTGACATGCAATCCACCTTCGAGAATGCCTTCCGTTTCAAAGCCGCGCTGCATGCAGAGTGACATCACTTTCCAAATTTGATCGGCTTTGTGGTTAATCGTTTCAAGATCATGAAACGCTATTTCATTGCGCAAAACGAGACTGCCTAAACTTAAGCCATGTTTTTCGGCTTTAAAGAGTAATTCATCAGCAGAAGTAAAAGGAAATTCGACCTCCACGGGTGCATTTGCACTACCGTGTTCCAACTCTTTGGCGGTAGCAACAAAACCGCCTCCCACCGAGTAGTAAGTTTCAAAGGCTAACGTTTCTCCTTGCGCTCCAAAAGCGGTAATCGTCATACCATTTTCATGTAAGGGAAGATTAGTATTTTGGAAGAGGAGGTCAGTTTTTAGCTGGAATGGAATGAGCTTTTTTCCCGCTAAATTAAGCTCACCGTGTTCAATAGCATGCGCTAGCGCTTGATTGGCGCTGGTGATTTTGATGGTGTCAGGCTTATTGCCCAGCAGACCTAATATCACGGCGCGATCAGTGTGGTGGCCACGTCCTGTAAGTGATAATGAACCGTAAAGGTCAATCTGCACTCTTGCCACTTGCGTTAAATCAGCAATGATTTGGCTAAATTGATAGCCTGCAATCATTGGCCCATTGGTGTGTGAGCTAGAAGGGCCCACACCAATTTTAAAAATATCAAAAATGGATAACATCGACTTCACCTTGAATGTGACCTGTAATAGGTGACAACTTTGCCTAATAATACCCTAGTCTAGAGCTCAAGTATTTGCTAACGTGCAAAAGTCTAACCAAAAACCATATTATGAGGACTTCGCATGTCGATTTGGGATCAAGTAACACTGCACACTCGCTATGGTGAATTACCCTCGGTTTTTTATTCTCAAGTGAACCCAGCGCCTTTAGACAGCGTGCGTTGGGTTGCTTGGAATGCCTCACTGGCTGGCGATTTGTCTTTACCAACACAACCTAATGATGAGCTACTGCACAGCCTGTCTGGCCAAGTTATTCCCGCGCAATTTAAGCCATTAGCGATGAAATACGCGGGCCATCAATTTGGTATTTATAACCCTGATTTAGGTGATGGCCGTGGGTTACTGTTGGCTGAAATCGAGAGTAAAACGGGGGAAGTGTATGATCTGCATTTGAAAGGTGCAGGGCTTACGCCTTATTCGCGTATGGGGGATGGCCGCGCCGTACTGCGCTCCACTATTCGTGAATACTTGTGTAGTGAGGCGATGGCGGGTCTTGGGATTGCGACCACAAGAGCATTAGCGATGATGAGCAGTGACACGCCTGTTTATCGAGAAAAACAAGAGCGAGGTGCGCTGCTGGTACGTGTAGCGCAGAGCCATATTCGCTTTGGCCATTTTGAACATTTTTTCTATACCAACCAATTAGCAGAGCAAAAGCAACTGGCTGATAAAGTGATTGAGTGGCATTACCCTGATTGCCTCACACAAGAAAAACCTTATGCGGCCATGTTTAGTCACATTGTTGAGCGTACTGCTAAGATGATTGCCGATTGGCAAGCGGTTGGATTTGCCCATGGTGTGATGAATACCGACAACATGTCTATCCTCGGTCAAACCTTTGACTACGGTCCTTTTGCTTTTCTCGACGATTATGAACCGACTTATATTGGCAATCACTCCGATTATCAAGGCCGCTACGCGTTTGATCAGCAGCCGCGTGTGGCGTTGTGGAACCTGTCCGCTTTAGCACATGCATTGTCACCGTTAGTGGAAAGAAGCGATCTGGAAGCGGCACTCGCTCAGTTTGAAGCGCAGCTCGGCCGTTATTTTAGCCAGCAAATGCGTCGTAAATTGGGGTTGTTGACCTCTCTGTCCGGTGATTCTGTGTTGTTTGAGCAAATGTTTGAGTTATTAACCAAAAATCACACCGACTACACTCGCTTTTTCCGGCAACTATCCAACTTGGATCGAGAAGGGGAGCAACCTGTATTGGATCTCTTCATTGACCGCGCTGCCGCTCAGTCTTGGCTTGAACAGTATCTGGCTCGTTGTGAGCGAGAAATCGACAGTTCGGGGAACGCGATTTCGATTGAGCAGCGCTGCGCAGAGATGAGAAAAGTGAATCCGAAATATATTTTGCGTAATTATTTGGCTCAACAAGCGATCGATAAGGCAGAACAAGGTGATTACCAACAAGTGCACCAATTAGCACAATTGTTAGCCAACCCTTATGCCGAGCAGCCGGAAAAGAGTCATTTTGCCCAGCTTCCTCCTGAATGGGGGAAAAAAATGGAAATCAGTTGTTCCTCATAAGTAACGCATTTTGTGATCTCTATCTAGACAGAATTCAAACTTTACATAAATATCAATAATCAAAAAAATGACCTATAGCTACACTAGGCCGATCAGTTGAAAATATGGATAGTGGACATGCAGGCAAGAACGCGCATTCTAGTCGTGGATGATGACGAAGAGATTCGGCAATTATTAGATGAGTACTTGACGAAGTCTGGTTTTGATATCGTCACCACCGCGGATGGCATCGAGCTATTAGCCTATTTGGAACGCAACAGTTATCCCGATCTTATTTTGTTGGATGTGATGATGCCCGGAGACGATGGTTTTACTTTATGCCAAAAAATCCGTCGTCATTCGAACGTTCCTATCATTATGTTGACCGCGGTTTCTGATGAAACTGACCAAATCATTGGTTTAGAAATTGGCGCGGATGATTATGTGGCGAAACCTTTTAACCCGCGTCAGTTAATGGCGCGCATCAAGGCTTTGCTGCGCCGGGTACAAGTCAATGATGAAAAAACAACCGATGCGTTGCCCAAACAAATTACGTTTGGTGATTGGCAACTCGATACCTTGTCACACCGAATTACACATCTAGAGCGTGCCGATGAGCATGACTTGTCGGGCAGTGATTTTGCACTACTGATGCTGTTTTTAACCCGGCCTAAGGAAGTGCTTGATCGCGATACCATCTCATTTGCTACTCGTGGACGTGAAGCGCTCCCTTTTGAGCGAGGTATCGACGTGCAACTTAGCCGTTTACGTCAGCGATTGGGTGATAGTGCAAAATACCCTCACTATATTAAAACCATGCGTGGCAACGGTTATATTCTGGCCGTTCCGGTCAGTTACGGCCATTAAAAATGACGCTAAGACGTCTCTTTTCACGCTTAAAACCCAACTCTCTTGTCTCACGAACACTGCTGCTGACTTTGTTGGCGGTGGTGATAGCGCAGGGCATTGCAACGGCGATTTGGTACAGCCAATCTAAACAAAAAGAGTTGGAAGGGATCAGTTCCGTTTCTTCTAGCATGGCAGGTATGTTTGCTTCCACCGTGACCTTTTTTCAATCACTACCCGTCAAGTATCGGCATATCGTGCTGGATCAAATTCGCAATATGGGGGGAACCCGTTTTTTTGTCTCATTCAATAAAGAGCCATTGACTGTGGAGCCGATTATCGATACGCCGCTCAAGCGAGCTTCAGTCGATGCAGTGAGGGAAGTGTTGCAACAAAAGCTCAATAACGTTGAGAGTATTCAAGTTGAATTTACCAAACCAGAACATTTGCGGTTACTAAAAAACGATATTTTTCTCAGCGACTTACCCAAGTCGTGGGCCTATCATACACTCACACTTGAACCGCTAAACCCGCCAGTGCTGGTGGTGCAAATCGAACTATCAAGCCATGAATGGGTTTACGTGGCGGCGCTACTTCCCGCCCCATACGTGAAACTGGATGACACTCTATTAAGAAAAGAGCAGATCTTATTTCTCTTTTTTTCCACCACCATTTTGTTAGCGTTGACCTACTTGCTTATGCGCCGCCAAGTTCGACCACTGAGAAATTTAGCCAAAGCGGCGAATGAGATGAGTATGGATATTGCACAGCGTCCCTTGCGTGAAGAGGGTGCGACAGAATTGATCACGGCGACCCGCGCATTCAATCGTATGCAGCAACGAATTCGACGTTACGTGGCCGATAGAGAGCATCTGTTTTCGGCCATCTCTCATGATTTAAAAACACCCATCACCCGCTTACGCCTAAGGGCTGAATTGCTCGAAAGCGATGTTAAGCGCGAAAAATTTAACCGCGATCTCGATGAGCTAGAGATGATGGTTAAAGGGGCATTGCAGTGCGTGCGAGATACCGATTTACACGAAAATAACAGCAGTATTGATCTCAATGAGATAATTCAGACGATTGCTGAAGGGTACAACTTAACTCGCCAAGTGGTCCATTTTACGCCTACACAGCTTGAACCGATAATCGCTAAGCCTCTAGCTATTCAACGAGTATTGACAAACTTGATTGGCAATGGCGTGAAGTATGGTCAGCAAGTGTGGGTGAAGTTGGAAGAAAATCCAGAGTGGGTGGTTATCACCATTCAAGACCAAGGCCCGGGGATCCCGATAGATAAATTAGAAGCGGTCTTTGAGCCCTATTTTCGCCTTGCCGATGATGACCAAGGCCACGGTCTTGGTCTTGGAATATGCCGAAGTATTTTACATGGACACGGCGGAGATCTCATTTTACGCAATCCAGCTCATGGTGGTCTGGAAGCACAAGTCTTTATCCCACCTACGTTAGCGGTGTAGTGTAACGCTTTCGTTACGTTAAAATTACGGTTTGTTTCAACGAAAAAAATTTTCTTTGATTAGACTAGTAGGTAAACGATCAGCACTTTAATGGTTAATAAAAGTTTGCGAATCAGGTTGCCGAATCAAAACCAAGGAAGATGATGATGAAATTTCATAACACTCTGCTTGCTTTATCTTTCCTCTCTGTCTCTTTCATCCCTTCGACTCACGCTGGTGAAGTGGAAGTACTCCATTGGTGGACTTCCGGTGGTGAAGCCAAGTCGATAGCTGTGCTCACCGAAATGTTGGAGCAGCAAGGCCATAGTTGGAAAGATTTCGCTGTCGCAGGTGGTGGTGGTGAAAGTGCCATGACGGTATTGAAAACGCGCGCGGTGTCGGGTAACCCACCGTCGGCGGCTCAAATTAAAGGACACGATATTCAAGAATGGGCGGGGCTTGGTTTTCTCACGAATCTTAATGATGTAGCCAAACAGGGTGGTTGGGATGAAGTCGTACCACCGATGATCACCAATGTCATGAAGTGGAATGGCCAGTATGTGGCCGTGCCAGTTAACGTGCATCGCGTCAACTGGTTGTGGGTTAACCCTGCGGTACTGGCTAAAGTGGGTGCTAAAGTGCCAACTACGTTAGACGAGTTTTTTGTTGCGGGCGATAAGATCAAAGCCGCGGGTTATGTGCCACTGGCGCACGGTGGCCAACCTTGGCAAGACGCGACGGTTTTTGAAACGGTGGCGTTGAGCGTTCTTGGCTCACAAGATTACGTGAAAGCGTTTGTTGAGCTCGATATGGCTGTGCTCGCGGGCGACAAAATGGTTGACGTGTTCAGCCAGTTTAAAAAAGTTCATGACTACATTGATGTTAACTCTCCAGGCCGTGATTGGAACGTTGCGACTTCAATGGTGATAAATGGTGAAGCGGCGATGCAGATCATGGGCGACTGGGCAAAAGGGGAGTTTACCGCAGCGGGCAAAGTTGCGGGTAAAGATTACCTGTGCGTGGCCGCGCCAGGTACGGCCGATCAATTTATCCATAATGTCGATAGTTTTGTCTTTTTTGAGCTAACTGATGCAGACAATAAGCAGGCGCAAAAAGCGCTATCCGCCACGATCCTAGATCCTAAATTCCAAGAGGTATTTAACCTCAACAAAGGCTCGATCCCGGTACGCACAGATATGAATATGTCAAAATTTGACCAGTGCGCGTTGGACTCAATGGCGGCCTTTAAAGCGACGGCTAAGTCCAACAACCTTGTGCCCAGTATTGCCCATGGTATGTCGACAACCAGCTATGCCCAAGGCGCGATTTTTGATGTCGTAACGAACTTTTTCAATGATCCGAAAGCGGATCCAAAACAAGCAGCACAAAAACTAGCGAAAGCGGTGAAAGCTGCGATGTAGCCCTAACCCCCAGAGTGGGTAGGTTTTTTAGCCTGCCTGCTCACCCTCTTCTTTTTTGTAGCACACCACTTTCAGTGTGCTACTAACATAATCTGTCGGTTCTAACCAATTAGCGCGCTCTCCGATAAAGAGCTCGGGGGGAGTGCCCAAACTAGGCTTGCTGTTTGGGCGGAGGGTGCGCTTCCTTCCTGTTTCACATTTTTTCGTCATTCTCATCGCCACCCTCTGATGGATTTAGCTGGGTGTCATTTCCCACCCAAAATTCATATTCCTTGGGTCATTTTCTACCCATTTTTGCTTTCTATCATAAGATTCTATGGGTTGTTGTTAACTGAATAGCTGGTGACACCTTATGGTTACTGGCTTGTTAATGGAATGTGTCATGTTGGCTTGTTAATTGCCTTATAGAAAACAACCAGCACCCATTGATGGGGCTGATATGTTCAATCAAGGAGAATAATAATGTTAAAGCCACTGACTTTGCTGACCGCTTCCATTCTTGCTGTAACCAGTTTTAATGCGGCCGCAAATTGCGACCCCGGCGAAATCGTCATTAAATTTAGCCACGTCACGAATACAGATAAGCACCCTAAAGGCATTGCGGCTTCGCTGCTTGAAGAGCGTGTTAATAAGGAGATGAATGGTAAGGCTTGCCTACAAGTTTTCCCTAATTCAACCTTATACGATGACGACAAAGTATTGGAAGCCATGCTCAACGGCGATGTGCAGCTAGCGGCGCCTTCATTATCAAAATTTGAAAAATTCACCAAAAAATTCCGTATTTTTGACCTGCCATTCCTATTTGAGGATGTGGACGCAGTTGACCGTTTCCAAAACTCAGCTGACGGTGAAAAACTAAAGAATTCAATGACACGTCGTGGTGTGAAAGGGTTGGAATTTTGGCATAACGGTATGAAACAGATGTCAGCCAATAAACCTCTATTCGTTCCAGCGGATGCAAAAGGATTAAAGTTCCGTGTGCAAGCATCTGATGTACTGGTGGCTCAGTTTGAGCAGCTTGGTGCAAACCCGCAAAAAATGTCTTTTGCAGAAGTGTATGGCGGTTTGCAAACCAAAGTTATTGATGGTCAAGAAAATACATGGTCCAACATTTACGGTAAGAAATTCTTTGAAGTGCAAGATGGCATTACCGAAACCGATCACGGCATTTTGGACTACCTAGTGGTGACATCAAGCAAGTGGTGGGACAGCCTACCAGCCGACGTGCGTGACCAGTTCGCGACCATTTTAAAAGAAGTCACTGAAGCGCGTAATGCGGAATCAAATAAAGTCGAGCTCCAAAATAGACAATATGTATTGGAAGCCGGAGGCGTGATCCGCACTCTCACACCTGAACAGCGCCAGCAATGGGTTACAACGCTGAAGCCTGTGTGGCAGAAATTTGAAAAAGACATCGGTTCAGATTTGATTGAGGCAGCGCTGGCTTCAAACAAATAATCAGCCTCCAACCCCACCTTGCGTGGTGGGGTTGGACTCAACGCGTTTATTGCTCGTCTCATTGATAACTAACCTGAAGCCGTGCGGTGACCTTGAGTCAATTCCGATAATTACTATGAGAGCGATGTATCACATGGAACACTCTTTTTTCTCTAAAGTCGGCCGATTTACCGATGCGATTGAAGAAATGCTGATTGCATTCTTCTTGGGCTCGATGACCTTATTAACGTTCGTTAACGTTGTTTATCGCTATGTTTTTAACGGCAACATTTTATGGGCATTGGAATTAACCGTGTTCATGTTTGCATGGATGGTACTGGTTGGTGCGTCCTATGGGGTAAAGAAACACTTTCACATCGGAGTTGATGTGGTTATTAACATGGTGCCTGCAACCATGCGAAAAGTGTCTGCACTGGTCGCGGTGGCTTGTTGTTTAACCTTTTCTATTTTACTGCTCATCGGTTCGTGGAATTACTGGTATCCGTTTGCGACTGAGCGTGCTTGGTATGAAACCGACGATATTCCTATGCCGGAAATGCTGCAATTTCTCTCCGATTGGCTCAATGAAGGGGAGCGCTATGAAAAAATGCCGCGCTTTATTCCATACATGGCATTGCCTATCGGAATGGGATTACTCACTTTTCGCTTTTTACAAATCGCCTATCAAATTCTCAGCGGTAAGTTAGACAGAATGATTTCTGGCCATGAAGCCGAGGAAGATCTTGAAGCGCTGAAAGCGGAAATGGCACAAGTGAGCGAGACCATGTTAGAGCCGAACCGCGGAGCGACCCCGCCTATTGATTCTCGCAAGGAGCGTTAATTCATGGATATTTTACTGCTGTTTGTTATGGTCATCGGCTTTATGCTAGTCGGTGTACCCATTGCTATCTCGCTCGGATTATCCAGCGTTCTGTTCCTACTTTGGCACTCCGATACTTCTTTAGCGTCAGTGGCTCAAACCTTGTTTAACGCTTTTGAAGGCCATTACACTTTGCTTGCGATTCCATTTTTTATTTTGGCTTCCAGCTTTATGTCAACCGGAGGTGTGGCAAAACGCATTATCCGTTTCGCTATCGCTATGGTGGGTTGGTTTCGGGGAGGGCTGGCGATTGCTTCGGTAGTGGCCTGTATGATGTTTGCAGCGCTGTCAGGTTCTTCACCGGCGACAGTGGTGGCGATCGGCAGTATTGTTATTGCTGGAATGGTCAAAAATGGCTACAGCAAAGAGTTTGCTGCGGGGGTTATTTGTAATGCTGGTACATTGGGCATCTTGATCCCACCTTCGATTGTAATGGTCGTGTACGCCGCTGCCACTGATGTATCGGTAGGGCGCATGTTTTTAGGCGGTGTGATCCCCGGTTTATTAGCGGGTTTGATGCTGATTGTTGCTATCTACATTTTTGCACGAATTAAAAACCTGCCGAAACAACCTTTTGTGGGTTGGAAAGAAGCGATCTTCGCCGCCAAAGATGCCAGCTGGGGTTTGTTGCTGGTGGTGATCATTCTCGGCGGGATTTACGGTGGTATCTTTACGCCAACCGAAGCGGCTGCGGTGGCAGCGGTATACTCTTTCTTGATTGCCAATTTTGTTTACAAAGATATGGGGCCGTTCGCCGACAAAGAAAATACCAAACCTGCCTTGGTCAAAATCGTGCAAGCCTTTTTCCATAAAGATACGCAAGCGACTTTGTTTGACGCTGGTAAACTGACCATCATGCTGCTGTTTATCATCGCCAATGCATTGATATTGAAACATGTTCTGACCGAAGAGCGCATTCCGCAAATTATTGCTGAATCGATGCTTTCCGCCGGTCTCGGGCCTATAACATTTTTGATTGTAGTCAACATATTACTGCTACTTGGTGGTCAGTTTATGGAGCCATCAGGGCTGCTGATCATTGTTGCTCCATTGGTCTTCCCCATCGCCATCGCACTCGGTATTGACCCCATTCACCTTGGGATCATGATGGTGGTGAACATGGAAATAGGGATGATCACACCGCCCGTCGGGTTAAACTTGTTTGTCACCGCAGGGGTTGCCAAAATGTCGATGATGAATGTGGTGAAAGCGGCGCTACCGTGGGTGGCGATTATGTTCCTATTTTTGATGATTGTGACCTACGTGCCTTGGATTTCCACTTGGTTACCAACCACCTTAATGGGGCCGGAAATCATCACTAAGTAACCAAAATGCTGACCTGAAATTTCTATGGCTGCGGCATGTTATTAGAGCTCTATATTTTATAGAGCTCTTTGTCTAATCCGTAACGCTGCATTTTGTCGTACAACGTTTTACGCGGTACGTTGAGCCTTTCCATTGTTTCATTGATACGCCCACCACACTCAATCAATGCTTGTTCAATCACTGATTTTTCAAATTCGGCCACTTGTTCGACTAAATGGGTGGGTAACTTTTGTGATGGCTCGCTGTCGCCTAACTGAGCCAGTTTCCCCAATAGCACATAGCGCTCTGCGGCGTTGCGTAGTTCGCGCACGTTTCCCGGCCAGTCATGGCTGATTAAGCGCTGCATTTCAGGTTGAGAGAGTGCGGTTGCCGCTTTACCGTAACGAGCCGCGGCCACTAACAAAAAGTGATGGAAAAGGGCCGGAATATCCTCTTTACGTTGGCGAAGTGGTGGAATATCTAATGTGACAATGTTTAAGCGATAGTAGAGATCTTGACGAAAGGTTCCTGCTTGAGCTGCTTGCTTTAAATCGACTTTTGTTGCGGCGATGACTCGAATATCCAGAGGAATCAAGGTATTGGACCCAACTCGTTCAATGACTCTTTCTTGCAATACGCGTAATAAACGAATTTGTGCCTGCATCGGCATTGATTCAATCTCGTCCAGAAATAAGGTGCCGCCTTGTGCGTGTTCAAATTTACCAATGCGTTTGGTTTCAGCGCCAGTAAAGGCGCCTTTTTCATGGCCGTAAAGTTCACTTTCTATCAAATTTTCAGGCACTGCGCCGCAGTTCAGTGCGACGAAATTGAGCTCGCGGCGAGAACTCTGCTCATGTAACGATCGAGCAACCAGCTCTTTTCCTGTACCAGTTTCGCCAAACAGTAGAATATCAGCCTGAGTGTCGGCGACATGAGTGATGGTGTCCCTTAACGCTTGGATGTTGCCAGTATTACCGATAATGCGTGGTCCAAGAGTTTGGCTCGCTTTTAAGCTGCGTTTTAGCTGCTGATTTTCTAACGTTAAGTGGCGTTTTTCTATCGCGCGGTGGATGGTTTCTATCAAGCGTTCAGTAGCAAAAGGTTTTTCGATAAAATCGTATGCGCCATCGTGCATCGCTTGTACGGCCATCGAAATATCGCCATGTCCTGTGATCAAAATAACAGGGACCTCAGCATCTTGATGATGAATCGAGTTGAGTAAGCTCTGGCCACTGAGGCCAGGTAAGCAAATATCGCTCACCACCACAAGAGGCAGCCCGTCGGCTTTGGCCGCCAGTAAGGCTTCTTCCGCACTGGAAAATAACCGCGCTGTGAGGTCGGCGAGCTCGAAACTTTGCGCAATGGCGATACGGATATCCGCCTCATCATCGATAAAAAATACATCACACATTGGTTGTCCTTAACTGCTTTTTATCTTTAAACCATACTTTGTCTGTAAATCACGCGCTTGGCGTAACGATCGGTAGAGAGACTGAAAATCGCGCCCCACACTGCGGTGAACTGGCCATCGTTAACTCACCGTCCATGCTTTGTATTATCTGCTGTGAAATCGACAAGCCTAAGCCTAAGCCATTTTTTTTCGTGGTGAAAAACGGTTCGAAAAGATGGGCTATTTTTTCTTGTGTAATTCCCGGGCCGTTATCATCAATATGGATCAACACTTGAGAGGCCTTGCACTCAGTGCTCAAACGAACACATTTTTGATGTTGTTCCTCAAGGGCCTGCATCGCGTTGGTTAGCAAGTTAATCAAGACTTGTTCTAGTTGGATTGGATTGACACGCACCCAAAGATCCATCGCGGGTAATTCCATTTCAAACTGAATCAAATTCGATTTAAATTGCGGTTGCATCAACTCTTTTGTCGACAAAATAATCGGTAATAATTGCGCGTTCACTTTCTCATCGGTGTTACTTTTTCGCGCAAACGATTTGAGCTGTTCACTGATTTTAGCCATGCGTTCGGTGAGCGCTGAAATGCGAGTCAAGTTGTCATCGGTCCGTTCCGGCTTACCATTGGCTAAAAAACGCCGCCCATTGTCGGCAAAACTGCGGATAGCGGCCAGTGGATTATTCAGCTCGTGACTAATACTGGCGGACATTTGCCCAAGCACAGCCAGTTTCGCTGCTTGAATCAATTCATCTTGAGTTTGGCGTAACATGCTCTCTGTTTTACTTCGCTCCGCAATTTCCGCGTGCAGTGCAGAGGTTCGCTCCATCACCAGAAACTCTAATTTTTGTTTTGCTTCAGACTGTAACTGTTCGATTTGGCGCTGTTTAAGTTGGCGGTGATGAACCAGTAATAGCCCTAAGTAGACGATGGCAAACAGCATGCTGTTGATCAGAGTAAATCCAAAGCTATCCCAGAAAATGTTTATTTTGGGCGATAAAACCCGAATGTTTAGCCCGATACTGGGCAGCGGTTTGGTTGAAACGATGAAATCGCCTTTAATCCAAGTTTGATAAGGATTTTCCCATTCGGCAACGGATGCGCTGAAATCGCCGATCAATCCGAGTGAGCGAATGGAGGTATCAAGATATTGGCGGCTATTTTGAACCGCAATTCGATCGCTCTCGCTCAGCATGGCAACACTTTTAAACAGCCACTCCGGTTGGCTGGACATGAAAATAATGTTGTTGCTGTCGGTGGCGACAAAATAGCTTTGTTTGCTCTGCCAGTTTTCCTCAATCGCGGAAAGATCCATTTTCACTACCACTACGCCAATGACATCCGCGGCATAAACGATAGGGTAGGAGTAGTAATATCCTCGTTGCCCCGATGTTGATCCTAACGCAAAATATTGGCTCTCTTGTCCAGTTATGGCCGTTTTAAAGTAAGGCCGCCAAGCGAAGTTTCGGCCAATAAATGAATGAGTGAGGTGCCAGTTACTTGCTGCGATCGTGTTGCCATATTGGTCGATGAGGTAGGTGTCAGCGGCTTGAATCACTTCATTGACCTGTTCTAAATAGCGATTAGTGATTTCAATTTGGGCGCTATTGCTGGGGCTGTGTAAAGCGTCAATGAGTTCTTTATCTTTGGCTAGCAATCTTGGGATATGTGCATATTTATCAAGTTTTGTGGTGATGTGGCTAGAGAATCGCTCTAGCTGAGCTTGATGTTCAATCAATAAACTTTGGTAGTTGTGCCGCCAAACAAAATGCGCCCCAGCCGCGGTAGACAAAAGGAATAACGTTACAAAAATAAGGTTTACTCGGCGAATATGTAGCATCCTTTCTCCATGTTCAGCGGCGCGACAAGGGCAGTTCTTTTGCGAGAGATATCCATTTTTGCAAGTGATAATGCTCCCAGCATTGACTCATAATTCTACTGGTTTTCCTTTGGGTGATGTTTAAAAAGAGCGCAATTGTGGGGTGCAAAACAGGAGCAAGATCTCTTTTTACGCTTTTGGGGTAAAAAAAGCCTCGATTCCCTTGAAAAAGCCTTTATTGTCCCCATTTCAAAACTGTGCTTTTTCACGTTGGTGGAATTTTTAGCACTTAGAAAGCAATTTAGGGTACGGAATCATCTCTCTGCGGTGATTGGCTCGACAGCACTGATTCTGGTCGGTAGAATGTCGCGTCTAAATTTTCTGTCCTGAGACTAATCAGAGATACCTTTTGTGATGCATTAGAGTCTCTAAAGATATCGCTTATTAGTCCAATATTGGGTCTTTTGGCCAATGTTGATGCTGGTTTTAATATAAGTGTTCGGATAGAGCACAACACAAGGATGCAGCCAAGCACAAGGCATCGCCTAAGTTGCGGCTCATATTGCTCAGAAATACTGGGCCAGTTTTGAGGTTTATAAATAATGCAAGTTACTGTTGAAACGCTAGAAGGCCTAGAGCGCCGTCTGAATATTACTGTTCCTGCTGCTAACATCGAAGATGCAGTTACAAAAGAGCTACGCAATATCGCTAAGAATCGTCGTTTCGATGGTTTCCGCAAAGGCAAAGTGCCTTTGAAAATGGTTGCGCAAATGTACGGTAAAGCGGTACGTCAAGACGTCATGGGCGAAGTGATGCAACGCCACTTCATTGAAGCTATCGTAAAAGAGAAAATCAACCCAGCAGGCGCACCAACATTCGCACCAGTTTCTATCGAAGAAGGCCAAGACCTTGTTTTCAATGCAACTTTTGAAGTATATCCAGAAGTTGAGTTAAAAGGTCTAGAAAACATCACTGTTGAAAAACCAGCGGTTGAAGTGAAGGAAGAAGACGTTGCTGAGATGCTAGAAACGTTACGCAAGCAACAAGCAACGTGGAAAGAAGTAGACGCAGCTGCGGAAGCGGGTTCGCGCGCGACGATCGATTTCGTTGGTTCTATTGATGGCGTTGAGTTTGAAGGCGGTAAAGCTGAAAACTTCCCTCTAGAAATGGGTGCAGGTCGCATGATCCCTGGTTTTGAAGACGGTATCGTTGGCAAAACCAAAGGTATGGAATTTGAAATCGACGTTAACTTCCCTGAAGATTACCACGCGGAAAATCTAAAAGGTAAAGCGGCGAAATTCGCAATTAAAATCAACAAAGTTGAAGTGCGTGAATTACCAGAGTTAAACGACGAGTTCGTTGCCAAATTTGGTGTGGCTGAAGGCGGTGTTGAAGCGCTGAAAGCTGAAGTTCGCAAAAATATGGAACGTGAACTTAAGCAAGCAGTAAAAAACCGCATTAAAGAGCAAGCGATTGAAGGTCTAGTAAAAGAGAACGATATCAATGTTCCTTCTGCACTGATCGATCAAGAGATCGACGTACTGCGTCAACAAGCTGCGCAACGCTTTGGCGGTAACCCAGAAGCGGCCGCTCAACTACCACGTGAATTGTTCGAAGAACAAGCAAAACGTCGCGTAGTGGTTGGCCTACTTCTTGGTGAAGTGATCAAGTCTGAAGAGCTAAAAGCTGACGAAGATAAAGTGAAAGCATTGATCGAAGAGATGGCAACAGCGTACGAAGATCCAGCTGAAGTAATGGCATACTATTCTCAAAATCAGCAAATGATGAACAACATGCGTAACCTTGCTCTAGAAGAGCAAGCAATCGACGCGATCATTGCTAAAGCACAGGTTTCTGAAAAGGCTGTTAGCTTCAATGAGCTAATGAACCAGCAACCTGCTTAATAAGCAATATGTAGCGTAGGTGGTTGACTACAGGTTAACTATTCTGCTAACAATGGTCCGTGTGATACCCATCATTCGGGCCATTTATTTTAGGGACATAACAATATGAGCTACCAAGAAAAAAACGCAATGTCGCCAATTTTTGACGCGCTAGTACCCATGGTGGTTGAGCAGACTTCCCGCGGTGAGCGCTCATACGATATTTATTCTCGCCTACTCAAAGAACGAGTGATTTTCTTAACGGGTCAAGTTGAAGATCACATGGCTAACCTTGTTGTAGCGCAGCTGTTGTTTTTAGAATCGGAAAACCCTGATAAAGATATTTTCCTCTACATCAACTCGCCAGGAGGCAGTGTGACTGCTGGTATGTCAATTTATGACACCATGCAGTTCATCAAGCCGAATGTTAGCACTGTTTGTATGGGCCAAGCTTGTTCAATGGGAGCATTCCTATTGGCTGGTGGCGCTCCGGGGAAACGTTATGTGTTACCTAACTCACGCGTGATGATTCATCAGCCGTTAGGTGGTTTCCAAGGCCAAGCTTCGGATATCCAGATCCATGCTCAAGAGATCCTTACCATCAAGCAAAAACTCAACAAATTGCTTGCTGAGCATACAGGCCAACCGCTTGAAGTTATCGAGCGTGATACCGACCGTGATAACTTTATGTCTGCTGACCAAGCTGTGGAATACGGTTTAGTCGATGCAGTCTTGCGTCACCGTGGCGAATAACAGTTCTCAGAATTGTTTAACGCATTTTGGCGTAATTTGAGTTACACTCAGACGATTAAAAGTAAAGGCTAAGAGGTTAGCGAATGACAGACAAAAGCAAAGAGAGCGGTAGTAGTAAACTGTTGTATTGCTCTTTCTGTGGCAAAAGCCAGCACGAAGTTCGCAAGCTGATCGCCGGTCCTTCTGTTTACATCTGTGATGAATGCGTTGATTTATGTAACGACATCATTCGTGAAGAGATTAAGGATGTTCTGCCAAAAAAGGAATCTGAGGCGTTACCTACGCCGCATAAGATCCGTGAACATCTTGATGACTATGTGATTGGCCAGGAACATGCAAAAAAAGTGCTCGCAGTGGCCGTATATAATCACTACAAGCGTTTACGAAACGGTGATAAAACGAGCGATGGGGTTGAGTTAGGTAAGAGTAATATTCTTCTTATTGGCCCAACAGGTAGTGGTAAAACACTGCTTGCAGAAACATTAGCTCGTTTCCTAGACGTACCTTTCACAATGGCAGACGCCACCACATTAACTGAAGCAGGTTATGTCGGCGAAGATGTTGAAAATATCATCCAAAAGCTGCTGCAAAAATGTGATTATGACGTTGCAAAAGCGGAACGTGGTATCGTCTACATCGATGAAATTGATAAGATTTCTCGTAAAGCAGAAAATCCTTCAATTACCCGAGATGTCTCAGGTGAAGGGGTTCAGCAAGCGCTGTTGAAATTGGTGGAAGGCACTATCGCTTCGGTTCCACCGCAAGGTGGCCGTAAGCATCCACAACAAGAGTTTTTACAGGTAGACACATCCAAAATCCTCTTTATCTGTGGTGGTGCATTTGCGGGCCTAGATAAAGTGATTGAACAACGTGTTGCGACAGGTTCAGGTATTGGCTTTGGTGCGGAAGTTCGCTCTAAAGATGAAACCAAAACTATCGGTGAGTTGTTCAATCAAGTAGAGCCTGAAGATTTGGTAAAATATGGGTTGATCCCTGAATTTATCGGTCGTCTTCCCGTAACGGCTACCTTGACAGAGCTGGATGAAGAAGCACTGATTCAAATCCTGTGTGAGCCGAAAAACGCGCTGACGAAACAGTACGCAGCCTTGTTTGAGTTAGAGAACGTTGACCTAGAGTTTCGTGAAGACGCATTGCGCGCCATTGCAAAAAAAGCAATGAACCGCAAAACGGGCGCACGTGGTTTACGCTCTATATTGGAAGGCGTACTACTCGAAACCATGTATGAACTGCCATCGGTAAACGATGTCAGCAAAGTGGTTATCGATGAATCAGTCATTAATGGTGAATCACAACCGCTACTAATTTACAGCGGAAATGAGAGCCAAGCGGCTGGCGCAGAGTAAATCTCAATCAGAAATATTTAAAGGAGGTAGCAAATACCTCCTTTTTTTTATTCTGTTATTGAATCCAGTGAGTTAGCCCCCATATACTCGGTAATCAGTTGAAGCGGAAGAGAGAATAATATGAACTTGGAACGTTCCGAGCGTATCGAGATCCCCGTACTACCTCTACGTGACGTGGTGGTTTATCCTCACATGGTCATTCCTTTGTTTGTTGGCAGAGAAAAATCCATCCAATGCCTTGAAGCGGCGATGGATAACAACAAGCAAGTGTTACTTGTGGCACAAAAGCAAGCGGAAACCGACGAACCGAAAATTGAAGATCTTTTTGAAGTCGGGACAGTTGCAACGATTTTACAACTTCTGAAATTACCTGACGGTACCGTGAAAGTGTTGGTTGAAGGCCAACAGCGAGCGAAAATTGATCGCTTCATCGAGCGTGAATTTTTCTCCGCAGAAGCGCAGTATCTTGTCACTCCTGAGTTGGATGATAAAGAGCAGGAAGTCGTCGTTCGCAGCGCAATCAACCAATTTGATGGTTTTATCAAACTCAATAAGAAAATCCCGCCTGAAGTATTAACGTCGTTAAATGGGATTGATGAAGCAGCGCGTTTGGCTGATACCATCGCCGCTCACATGCCATTGAAATTGATTGAAAAACAAAAAGTTCTCGAAATTGTTGATGTCAGTGAACGTTTGGAATTTTTAATGGGACAAATGGAAGCGGAGATCGACCTATTACAGGTTGAAAAACGCATTCGTGGTCGTGTTAAAAAGCAGATGGAAAAATCTCAGCGTGAGTATTACCTCAACGAGCAGATGAAAGCGATTCAGAAAGAATTAGGTGAGATGGATGACGCACCTGATGAATTTGAAATGCTGAAGAAGAAGATTGACGATTCCAAAATGCCGCAGGAAGCGCGCCAAAAAACGGAACAAGAGCTGCAGAAATTGAAGATGATGTCTCCAATGTCTGCAGAAGCAACCGTTGTGCGTAGCTATATTGATTGGATGGTCAATGTTCCTTGGGCAAAACGTTCAAAAGTTAAGAAAGATTTGGCAAAAGCTGAAGAGATTTTAAATGCCGATCACTACGGTTTAGATCGTGTCAAAGAGCGTATTTTAGAATATCTCGCGGTACAAAGTCGTATCAACAAGCTGAAAGGGCCAATTTTGTGTCTTGTTGGTCCCCCGGGCGTTGGTAAAACGTCTCTTGGCCGCTCGATAGCGGCGGCAACAGGTCGACAATATACCCGTATGGCGTTAGGTGGAGTGCGTGATGAAGCAGAAATTCGTGGTCACCGCCGTACTTACATCGGTTCTCTTCCGGGTAAGTTGATTCAAAAAATGGCGAAAGTTGGTGTGAAAAACCCACTGTTCCTGCTTGATGAAATCGACAAAATGTCTTCAGATATGCGTGGTGACCCATCTTCCGCATTGTTGGAGGTGCTTGACCCTGAACAAAATAGCACCTTTAACGATCACTATTTAGAAGTGGACTATGACTTGTCTGATGTCATGTTTGTTGCGACATCAAACTCAATGAACATCCCAGGTCCGCTGCTTGACCGTATGGAAGTTATCCGCCTTTCCGGATATACAGAAGACGAAAAGCTGAATATTGCTAAACGCCATCTAGTGACTAAGCAAGTTGAGCGGAATGGTTTGAAGCCTCATGAAATTGTTATCGAAGATTCAGCCATTATTGGTATTATCCGTTATTACACACGTGAGGCGGGCGTACGAAGCTTAGAGCGAGAGATTTCAAAAATTTGCCGTAAAGCGGTGAAGAAAATCTTGTTGAATAAAGACATAAAAACCGTGGTAGCCAACCAAGAGAATTTAAAAGAGTTTCTAGGTGTGCAACGTTGTGATTTTGGCAAAGCCGACGACAGTAACCAAATTGGCCAAGTTACGGGTTTAGCATGGACAGAAGTAGGCGGTGATTTGCTGACTATTGAAACCGAATCAATGCCTGGCAAAGGCAAGTTGACGCAAACTGGTTCTCTGGGCGAGGTGATGCAAGAATCCATTCAAGCTGCGATGACTGTGGTTCGCGCACGCGCCGAGAAATTAGGGATTAACGCTGATTTCTATGAAAAGCGTGACATTCACGTTCACGTGCCAGAAGGCGCAACACCAAAAGATGGCCCAAGCGCGGGTATTGCTATGTGTACGGCGCTTGTCTCTAGCTTGACGGGTAATCCCGTGAAAGCGGAAGTCGCGATGACGGGTGAGATAACGTTGCGTGGTGAAGTATTACCTATCGGCGGTTTGAAAGAAAAACTGCTCGCAGCACATCGTGGTGGTATCACCACCGTATTGATCCCAAAAGAGAATGAGCGTGATTTGGAAGAGATCCCTGCAAATGTGATTGCTGATCTAAAAGTCATTCCCGTTCAATGGATTGATGAAGTTTTGAAGATCGCACTTGAACGAGACCCTTCTGGGGTTGAATTTGAAGCTAAAAAATAGTGATGTGCAGCAAAAATAAGTAAAAGATCACGCTGATAGGCTTAAAAAGGCTTGTCAGCGTTTTTTTTGGGCGCTAACGTAAGCCCCTATAGCTTGCAGCCCAGATGTAATAAGGCTTCAAGCTAGTTTGGGAACTTAATGGAACGAAAAGTCACCGTTAAAAAATAATAATGGGTGACGCAAAGGGGAATCACAGTGAATAAAACACAATTAGTAGAAAAAATCGCAGAAAACGCTGACATCTCTAAAGCATCGGCAGGCCGTGCTCTTGATGCATTCATCGAAGCCGTTAGTGGCACTCTTCAATCTGGCGATCAAGTAGCGCTTGTTGGCTTTGGTACATTTAGCGTTCGCACTCGTGCAGCGCGCACGGGTCGTAACCCTAAAACGGGTGAAGAGATCCAAATCGCAGAAGCAAAAGTACCTGCTTTCAAAGCAGGCAAAGCGCTTAAAGACGCTTGCAACTAATCAAAATCGTTATTTTTTGCGGCTTAAGCGCAAAATTAATTCGAACCTTTTGAAATTATGCGCATCCTACTGATGCGCATTTCTTTTTCTGATATTATCGCGCTATTCAATTTTTAGGCTGAAGTGTGAAGCTTCTTATCCGGAGAGCAGTTAGATTATGATGGATCGATTACGCGAAGGCGTGAACAGCATCGCGGTGAAAATTATTCTAGGAATGATTATCTTATCATTCGTATTCGCAGGTGTCGGTAGCTACTTGGTCAGCGGTGGCAGTAATGCTGCGGCTAAAGTTGGCAATAGTGAGATTGGCCGTGGTGAATTTGAACAAGCGTACCAGAACGAGCGCAATCGCATGCAATCCCAATTAGGGGATTATTTTGCTAACTTGCTCGCTGATCCTCAGTATGTCGAGTCATTTCGTAAGTCAGTGCTTGATCGTATGGTTAACGATTTATTGTTGGAGCAGCATGCACAATCACTAGGTTTACGAGTGAGCGATGATCAGGTTCGTAAAATGATTTTAGACATGCCTCAATTCCAGACTGGCGGTAAGTTTGACCAAGAAATCTATCAAGCGGCTCTTCGCCGTGCAGGTTTCTCTGCTGAAAGCTTTGCAGAATATCTACGTCGTGATCTTATCCGTAACCAGTTACTTAGTGCTATCCAAGGTAGTGAATTTACGTTGCAGGGTGAGGTTAATCAGCAAAGTAAACTGATCTCTCAAACCCGTGATATCCGTGCGCTCACATTGTCACTCAGCGACTTTGCTAAAAATGTTGAGTTGAGTGATGAAGAAATTACTCAATATTATCAACAAAATGCAGAGCGCTATACCCGTCCAGAGCAGGTTAAAGTGGCTTATATCGAGCTTTCTGCCCAACAATTGAAAGACCAAATTGTAGTGTCTGATGAACAGGCCGAGCAGTACTACCAAGAGCATTTAGACAAATACTCCACTCAAGCACAGCGTAAAGTAAGCCATATTTTGGTTCAAGGTGATGATAAAACTAAAGCGCAGGCGATTCTCGATGAACTGAATGCTGGCGCTGATTTCGCGACTTTAGCGAAAGAAAAATCAGAAGACGTAGGAAGCGCAGAAGAGGGTGGTTCGCTAGGTTGGATTGAACATGATGTGATGGACCCAGCTTTTGAACAAGCAGCCTTTGCTATCGAACAGATAGGGGATATCACAGGGTTGGTCAAATCTGAATTTGGCTATCACATTATCCGTCTTGATGATGTTAAAGCCCCTATCGCACAGCCCTACGCACAGGTTGCCTCTGAAATCAAAGCTGAAATGGTAGACCAAAAGGCCGCTGATCAGTTTTATGAGTTGCAGACCAAGCTAGAAAAAGTGGCATTTGAATCACCTGACTCTCTGGATGAAGCAGCAAACGCTATCTCAGCTAAGATTCAGAAAACCGATTTTATTGCTCAGCAAGATGCGCCTGAAATTCTTAAAAACCCAGCTGTTCTTCAAGCTATTCTAAGCCCAGAGGTAAAAGAAGATAGGCTCAATTCTGAGGTATTAGAAGTTGCCCCAGAACACGTTATCGTTGTTCGTGTTGATGATGCTCGGGAACAAATGGTTCTTCCTTTGGCTGAAGTGAAAGAGCAAGTGGTTGCTCAGCTTTCTAAAGTTAAAGGCGAACAACAAGCGATTGAGTTAGCCACAAAATTGATTGATACCCTAAAGAAAGGTGACCAATCCTTATTGGAACAGCGTGGGTTAAAATTTGCTGAGTTGGAAATGATTGATCGTAGCTCTCCATTGGCGAGTACGGTGTTTTCTCTCCCTAAACCCGCTACAGATAGTGTGGTTTACGGTCAAGCGAAAGCAATGAACGGTGATATTGTTCTTGTTGAACTACATAAGGTTGAGGCTAAAGTCACACCTCAGTACAACGATCAAATTACGGCTCAGTTAGAGCGCATCGGTAGCCAACGTGATTTGGCTGCGATACTTACAACTTTGCGTAAAAATACAGACATTGAATATTATGTTGTGAGCCAATAAAGGCTAGTAATGTAATTGATATGAAACTCAAAATGGGCTGCTTATGCAGCCCATTTCAATTTCTACCTTTTTGATTCCCTCTCATTTCCAAGCTCAATTAATATTGGTACCCATTAATAAACAAGGAAATGTTCATATGAAATTGAAAACAAAACTCGGGTTGTTACTTCTAAGTATCGTATTGCCTCTTTCACCGACATTAGCAGAAGAAAAGGTGGTAGAAACGCACCAAGGCATTGAAATTACGGTTAATATAAATCAGGCTTCCGCTGAGGAAATTGCTACTTTGTTGAAAGGTATTGGACTTAAAAAAGCACAAGCGATTGTTGAATATCGTCAACAAAATGGCGATTTTAAAACCAAAGAAGATCTGAGCTTGGTGAAAGGCATTGGTGCCGCTACTGTCAGGCAAAACGCTGAGCGTATCATTTTATAAAAGTCTCTATCAAAAGCGTCGCCCTCAAAGCGACGCTTGTATCACTGTGAAATTTCAGTCATATCACCATTCCTTCCTAGCGCCTGTAACGGATAAGCACTATAATTTGTCGCCGACAAAAGCGAGCAAGCAAGCCGCATAAAAACTAAGTGGAGTAAATCATGTCCTCTCACACTCCGGTAATTACCGTAGATGGACCAAGTGGTGCAGGTAAAGGCACTCTTTGTATGTTGTTGGCTAAGAAATTAGGCTTTCATTTGCTCGATTCTGGAGCTATTTACCGCGTTCTTGCATTGGCGGCGATTCACCACGGTGTGGATACGGAGTCGGAAGAAGCGCTTGTTCCTCTGGCGACACATTTAGATGTCCAATTTATCGCAGAAGGCGACTTGGTTAGAGTGATTCTTGAAGGTGAGGACGTATCGAAAGAATTGCGCAAAGAAGAGACAGGAATGGCGGCATCAAAAGTAGCGGCATTGCCTAGAGTTCGTGAGGCATTATTACGTCGCCAACGAGCCTTTGCGAAAGGGCAGGGACTGGTTGCTGATGGACGTGATATGGGCACAGTTGTGTTTCCTCAAGCAGAAGTGAAAATATTCCTCGATGCCAGTGCGCAAGAGCGAGCCCAACGTCGCTTTAAGCAGTTGCAACTCAAAGGGCTAGATGTTAAATTTGACGCCCTTTTAAGCGAGATCCAAGAGCGTGACGACCGAGATCGTAACCGCCCAGTGGCCCCATTACGCCCTGCAGAGGATGCGCTATTGCTTGACTCAACCTCAATGTCTATCGACGAAGTTGTAGAAGAAGCATTACAATACGTAGAATCTAAGCTGGCAGAATAGTTCTGCTAGGTAAGAGCGTCGGTCGCAAGGATGATGACTGGCGAATTTAATAACCCCATGCGGTAGGATACCCATGGAAGTTTAATTATTGAAGATTAAATAAATGACTGAATCTTTTGCTCAACTCTTTGAAGAGTTTTTAAACGAAACACAATTTCAACAAGGTACAATCGTTAAAGGTACTGTAGTCGCTATCGAGAATGGTTTCGTTCTTGTTGACGCTGGTCTTAAGTCTGAGTCTGCTATCCCTGCTGAACAGTTCAAGAACGCTGCTGGCGAACTTGAAGTTGAAGTTGGTTCTGAAGTAGACGTTGCTCTAGACGCTGTTGAAGATGGTTTCGGTGAAACTCAACTTTCTCGTGAGAAAGCTAAGCGTCATGAAGCTTGGATCGTTCTTGAGAAAGCTTACGAAGAAGCTGAAACTGTTATTGGTATTATCAATGGTAAAGTTAAAGGTGGCTTCACTGTTGAACTAAACGGTATCCGTGCTTTCCTTCCAGGCTCTCTTGTTGACGTGCGTCCTATCCGTGACACTACTCACCTAGAAAACAAAGAGCTAGAGTTCAAAGTTATCAAACTAGACCAGAAACGTAACAACGTTGTTGTTTCTCGTCGTGCTGTTATCGAATCAGAAAGCAGCGTTGAACGTGACGAACTTCTTGAAACTCTACAAGAAGGCACTGAAGTTAAAGGTATCGTTAAGAACCTTACTGACTACGGCGCATTCGTTGACCTTGGTGGTGTTGATGGTCTTCTACATATCACAGATATGGCTTGGAAACGCGTTAAACACCCATCAGAAATCGTTAACGTTGGTGACGAAATCCTAGTTAAAGTTCTTAAGTTTGATCGTGATCGTACTCGCGTATCACTAGGTCTTAAGCAACTTGGCGAAGATCCATGGGTAGCTATCGCTAAGCGTTACCCTGAAGGTCATAAACTATCTGGCCGTGTAACAAATCTAACTGACTACGGCTGCTTCGTTGAAATCGAAGAAGGCGTTGAAGGTCTAGTACACGTTTCTGAAATGGATTGGACTAACAAGAACATCCACCCATCTAAAGTTGTTAATGTTGGCGACGAAGTTGAGGTTATGGTTCTTGATATCGACGAAGAGCGTCGTCGTATCTCTCTAGGTCTTAAACAGTGTAAAGCTAACCCATGGCAGTCATTCGCTGAAGCGCAAGCTAAAGGCGACAAAGTTACTGGTAAGATCAAGTCTATCACTGACTTCGGTATCTTCATCGGTCTAGACGGCGGCATCGACGGTCTAGTTCACCTATCTGACATCTCTTGGAACGTTCCTGGAGAAGAAGCGGTACGTGATTACAAGAAAGGCGATGAAATCTCTGCAGTTGTTCTAGCAGTAGATGCAGAGCGTGAGCGTATTTCTCTTGGCGTTAAGCAAATGGAAAACGACCCGTTCAACGCATATGTTGCTGATAACAAAAAAGGTACTCTAGTTAACGGTACTGTTACTGCAGTTGACGCGAAAGGTGCTACAATTGAACTTGTAGACGGCGTTGAAGGTTACATCCGTGCTTCTGAAGCATCTCGTGACCGTATTGAAGATGCGTCTCTAGTCCTAAGCGTTGGTGACAGCGTTGAAGCGAAATTTACTGGTGTAGACCGTAAAAACCGCGTAATCAACCTATCTATCAAAGCTAAAGATGAAGCTGATGAGCAAGAAGCAATGGCTACACTGAACAAAGCTGATGAAGGTGCGTTTGGTAATGCTATGGCTGATGCATTCAAGGCTGCTAAAGGCGAATAATCTAACTCGCTAAAAGGGGCCGTAAGGCTCCTTTTTTTTCAGTTAGTGCCTACTTTGATAAGTAATGAGGGAAACTATGACTAAGTCTGAATTGATAGAAAGACTCTGTGCTGAGAAAACGCACCTATCTGCTAAAGAAATTGAAGACGCTGTGAAAGATATTCTTGAACATATGGCATCAACTTTAGAAAGCGGAGAGCGAATCGAAATTCGCGGATTTGGTAGTTTCTCTTTGCACTATCGTGAGCCTAGAGTAGGTCGTAATCCTAAAACCGGTGATAAAGTGGTGTTGGATGGCAAATTCGTCCCTCATTTCAAGCCAGGTAAAGAGTTACGTGAGCGAGTTAATGAGAATATCTAAAGCGATTTAGAGAGTATTCTAAAAAACGGCATACAGTTTAAGTATGCCGTTTTTTTAAGAAAGGAATCCATAATAGACGTGGTTTGTAAGGCCATTTTCCTGCATAATCAGACCAGATCAATACTGGATAGGTAGTGGCATATGAAAATTATAAAAATCGTTCTAATTCTTGCACTTTTTTTGATTGCTTTAGCATTAGGGGCTCAAAATCAAGCAGTTGTGACATTTAACTATTTGATCGCTCAAGGCGAATTTCACCTGTCTACTTTACTTGGCACTGTCTTTGTCTCTGGTTTTTTACTTGCTTGTTTGCTTGGCAGTAGCTTCTACTTCAAGTCTCAGTTGCAAGTTAGAAAGTTGAATAAGCAACTGAAAAAGCAAACAGCAGAGAATAGCTCTGTAACAAGTAAAGCGTAGTGAAATAAAGGCTGACTTGATGTTAGAAATTCTCTTCTTGCTATTACCTATTGCCGCCGCCTACGGCTGGTATATGGGAAATCGCAGTGCTCAGCAAGATAAGCAGAAACACTCTCACCAAATTTCTCGTCAGTATGTGACGGGTCTTAACTTACTGCTTTCTGATCAATCAGATAAGGCCGTTGACCATTTTATCGAGCTACTCCAAGTAGACAATGAAACGATTGATACCCACTTAGCGCTGGGCAACTTATTCCGTTCAAGAGGAGAGGTTGATCGTGCTATCCGCATCCATCAAAATCTCATATCTCGTTCAAGTCTTACTATTGACCAAAAAAATCTCGCCTTACAACAATTAGCAAAAGATTATATGGTGGCAGGCTTTCTCGACCGCGCTGAAAAAATATTTGAACAACTGATTGAAGAGCCCGAACACAAAGAAGCGGCGTTGCAACAATTGGTTTCTATTTACCAACAGACTCGAGAGTGGCATAAAGCTATCGATTACGCTTATGCGTTGGTAAAATTAGGCAGAAAAAGGATGCACAGTGTTATAGCCCATTTTTGGTGTGAACTTGCAATGCAAGAGAAGGCTGAAGGACGCGATAGCAAAGCGATTCAATATCTTAAAAAAGCGCTGTCTGAAGATTCGAAGTGTGTACGCGCAACGATCTCTTTAGGTAAGCTGTATCTTGAAAATGATGACTACCGTCATACAATCCAGTATATGCAAATGGTCTTGGAGCAGGACATTGATTTTATCGGCGAGGTATTGCCTACGCTTGCTGAATGCTATCACCATATTGGGAAAGAGGGTGAACTTGTTGAGTTTTTACGCGAGTGCATTATCAATGAAGCTGGAGTGTCAGCTGAACTGATGCTCGCACAGTTGGTGGCACAACATGATGGTGCTGGAGCTGCACAGGAACTTTTGACACGGCAATTGGTTAAAAATCCGACCATGAAGGGCTTCTACCGTTTAATTGACTACCATCTCATCGAAGCAGAGGAAGGTCGAGCGAAAGAGAGCTTGTCGACCTTGCAAAAATTGGTAGGTGAGCAACTAAAAGTAAAACCTCACTACCGATGCAGAAAGTGTGGTTTCTCAACCCATTCTCTCTACTGGCACTGCCCATCATGTAAGAATTGGGGTTCAATTAAACCTATCCGTGGTTTGGATGGTGAATAGAGTTCATGTACTGGAGTTACTGATCGACTCGAAAACTGCAGCTTATGAAAGCTGCATTTTTTTAGCTTAATTATTTTAGGAGTGAAAATGAAAGACCAGAGAGTAATTGTCGCGTTGGATTATGAGCAACAAGCGGAAGCGTTAGCTTTTGTTGATAAAATTGACCCCAACAGCTGTCGATTAAAAGTGGGTAAGGAGATGTTTACCCTGTTTGGTCCCGATTTTGTGCGTGAGCTACACAAAAGAGGTTTTTCGGTATTCTTAGACCTAAAGTTTCATGATATTCCCAACACGTGCTCTAAAGCCGTACGTGCGGCGGCTGAGCTTGGCGTATGGATGGTGAATGTTCATGCCAGTGGTGGGGAGAGAATGATGTCGGCGTCTCGCCAGATTCTTGAACCTTATGGTAACGATAGACCACTACTTATTGCTGTCACAGTACTAACCAGTATGGAACAACCTGATCTTCGTGGTATTGGCATCGATGTTGCGCCTAAAGAGCATGTAATGCGTCTGGCTAGCCTAACTCAAAATGCAGGGTTAGATGGAGTGGTATGCTCAGCTCAAGAAGCGCACATGCTTAAGAGCCATCTTGGTCAAGAGTTTAAATTAGTTACGCCAGGGATTCGTCCTATTGGTTCTGAAACAGGAGACCAAAGACGTATTATGACTCCGAGTGAGGCCATAAAAGCTGGTTCAGATTATCTAGTCATCGGTCGCCCAATTACTCAGGCAACAAGACCGGATGAAGTCCTAAAAGCGATAAATGATACGTTAATTTAAATTAATGTTTTCTTTACGTTGTTGTATGAAAAAGGTCGCTTATGCGACCTTAAAAATACTTCCTAATCAAAAATAATGGGCTACCATTTTTTCTTTTCACCAAACAGTGCTTCCATATCACTATTTCTCTCGTTATCTTCAATTTGTTGAAGATCCGTTGCACTTTTTGTTTGGCGTCGTTTTTCTAAGTCATCATACATTGACTGAAGTTTTTCACGAGCTTGATTGGAATAAGCATCATTTTTTGAGCTCAGAACATCGATCCCTTTACGCAATAGCTGAATCGCAGTTCCGGGTTGCCCACGAACGATCGAATCATTTGCCCGCTTAACAACATTTTCAATGTTGATTCGAATTTGTATTGTTTCTAGACGCGCATTTTCAGCGACGTAAGATTGTGTTTCAAAACGTCCTTTATTGTGCTCACTACGAATCGTGTCTCTTAAACGTTTCACTAGTTTAAGCATAATCAAAGCTTGTTTATCGCTGGTGGGTACTTTAAACGTTGTACTATCACCACCTGGGTGGTTTTCTTGTAAATGCTTAATTTGCCCTTTCATATGCTCAATGCGTTGTGCCAACTGCTTATTTTTCGGGTCAAGCTCATACATACTAAGTAGGGCATCAAGGATACGGGTATTTAAACACACTAAGAGTTCTTTACTAAACGGCATGTGGTGTGCGTTGCCGATAAGGTCTTCTGTCGCATCAATAATGGCGATATATCGAGTCGACTCCTGCTTTTTAGCTGACTCGACCTTTACTTTGTATTGAAGCATGATGTTATAGCCAAGGACTAACACCAGCAAAACTGCTACAAGAGCAATGATTAAACCTATATTCATATAATCCGTATCTTTATTAGAATTCAGTGGCTAGCAATTAAGAATACACGATCCTTAGTTATCACTACACCTTCAAATTGACTATTTTTATTATTCCTGTTTTGACCCCTAAAAACTGCCTTTTATTGCTTAGATTGGGCGATAGTTGGCAAAAATTTAGTCAGCTACGCAAAATACTTACTTTTTTCTTCGCTCTTGAATCATCAAGCTTTGAATTGAGAGTGTTAAGCGTTATAACTAATAATTATAAACTATGATTGAAAGATCTGGATCTTTGATAATGGATTACGGGGCCAATAATGAAGTTACAGCAGTTAAAATATATTGTTGAAGTGGTTAATCACAACCTGAATGTCTCAGCAACTGCGGAAAGCCTTTATACCTCTCAGCCAGGCATTAGTAAACAGGTTCGTTTACTCGAAGATGAATTGGGTATTCAAATTTTTGAGCGTAGCGGTAAGCACCTGACACAAGTCACGGGTGCAGGTGAAGATATTATTCGTATCTCACAAGAGATCCTTTCACGTGTGGAAAGCATTAAGGCCGTGGCAGGGGAGCATACGCACCCTGAGATGGGTACGCTGAATATTTCAACGACTCATACACAAGCTCGCTACGCGTTACCTGATGTAATC
This sequence comes from Vibrio sp. ZOR0018, assembly GCF_963865925.1. Taxonomy (NCBI): domain Bacteria; kingdom Pseudomonadati; phylum Pseudomonadota; class Gammaproteobacteria; order Vibrionales; family Vibrionaceae; genus Vibrio; species Vibrio sp. ZOR0018. The sequence goes on from NZ_CAWMCN010000123.1 coordinate 137,369, forward strand.
AAAGGATTCACTGCGCGTTATCCGAAAGTGTCGCTACACATGCACCAAGGCACTCCAAGTCAGATGTCGGAAGCGGTTGCAAAAGGCACCGCTAATTTTGCGATAGCAACAGAAGCGCTTCATCTGTACCAAGATGCCATCATGCTACCTTGTTATCATTGGAACCGTTCTATTGTTGTGCCTAAAGATCATGCTCTTGCAAAAAAAGAACGGGTAACGATTGAGGATTTAGCCGCGTATCCATTGGTCACTTACGTGTTTGGTTTTACTGGTCGTTCAGAGTTAGACACTGCATTTAATCGCGTAGGGTTAACGCCGCGAGTTGTCTTCACCGCCACCGATGCGGATGTGATAAAAACTTATGTCCGAATGGGAATTGGGGTGGGTGTTATCGCAAGTATGGCGATAGATAAATCACGCGACACCGATCTTATCGCGATTGATGCCAGCCATCTTTTTGGTGCGAGCACGACTAGCATTGGGTTTCGCCGAGGTACATTCCTGCGCTCTTATATGTTTGACTTTATGGAACGTTTCGCGCCTCATCTTACTCGCCCTGTCGTCGAACGGGCTACCTCGTTAAAATCGAATATCGAAATAGAAGAGATGTTTAAAGACATTGAATTGCCAGTTCGTTAAGCAAATTTTGATCATTTAAAACGAAACACTTCCTAATTAAACCATCACCTCCTAGAATTGGCCTTTCTAGGGGGGATGTATGCGCGCGCTTTTCAAACATATCGATGCTTTTTTAATTGAAAATCAACGTTTTTGGCGATTTGAGCCCTTTCATCATAGTGGCTTAGACAGTTCACCTTGGAAACATTCAGACCATAGGCTGGATCAGTGGTTGCAAACGCTATCTTTGGACAGTATCGATAGCTTAAAGTCATCGCCGCAAGCGCTCATTGAGCAACTTCATCCGTATATCGAGGGGTTAAAAGAAGCGGATATCATGATTAGGCTTCAAGATGCCCCTCGTAATACTCAGCAAGCACTCAGCCCTTACTTAGAGCAGGGGATCCCTGGCAGAAAGCTAGAACAAATTCGTTTAATGAGCGAATCACTCCTCTCTAGGCATTCAGGAACGGAATGGCTAGAGTGGTGCGCGGGTAAAGGCTTTTTAGGTCGAATTATCGCAGCACAGTCAAAACAAAAAGTCACTAGTTTTGAATATCAGTTGCAGCTCTGTCATGCAGGACAAGCTTGCGCCGATGAACATGATCTTCCGATGCAATTTATTCAAGGGGACGCTTTTGAGCCGCAAGCGTTTGGCGTTTTCAATACCAATCAGCATGCCGTCGCTTTACATGCCTGTGGTGATCTCCATGTTCGCCTACTCGAATATTCTGTTGCTCATCGCTTGCCTGCGATTACGTTTTCACCATGTTGCTACCATTTAATCAAAGCCGATAGCTACCAACCCATGTCCAGCTACGGTCGTACTTCTTCTCTTGCCTTGTCCAAAGAAGAGCTGCGTATTCCGCTGCAAGAAACCGTTACGGGGGGAGAGCGGGTTCGCCGTCATCGTTTGCAAGAAATGACGTTTCGTTTGGGTTTTGATTTGTTGCTAAGATCTGAGCTTGGGCACCATCAATATTGCCCAATTCCGAGCCTCAAAAAATCACAACTAGCCGAAGGATTTTTAGCTTTTTGTTATTGGGCGGCGGCACAAAAAGGCATCGCATTACCAGAAGTGGATTGGCCTGCTTATGAACGTAAAGGCGAGCAGCGTTTTTGGCAGATGGAAAGGATAGGCTTAGTGCAACAGGCATTTCGCCGCATGATTGAGCTTTGGTTGGTATTGGATAAGGCACTTTATCTTCAAGAGCAAGGCTATGAGGTGCAGATTGAGCAGTTTTGCGCTAGGAAAGTAACGCCACGCAATATATTGGTTCACGCTTTTAAAAAATGAAAGCCAAGCGCATGATGCACTTGGCTAAGAATTGAGAGCTTTACCGCAAATTGTTATCGTTAGTTAAACAGAGCGATAGCTTCAGATGGCTCAAGATATTCAAGGTTGAAACTCTCGGCGACCTCTTTACAGGTGACTTTGCCGTGTATCACGTTTAAACCTTCTAGGAATCCTTTATCCTCTAATAATGCACGTTGATAACCTTTATTGGCCAGTTTAACAATATAAGGCAACGTAGCGTTATTCAAGGCGAAAGTTGATGTGCGAGCCACAGCGCCTGGCATGTTTGCGACGCAGTAATGAACGACGTCATCAACGATATAGGTCGGGTCATCATGAGTGGTAGCATGTGAGGTTTCAAAGCAGCCGCCTTGGTCAATTGCCACATCAACGACCGCAGAGCCAGGTTTCATTCTAGAAATCAGATCTTTAGTTACGAGTTTAGGAGCTGCTGCTCCGGGGATCAGTACTGCGCCTATTACTAAATCGGCTTCGAGGACGTATTTTTCAATCGCATCCTTTGTTGAATACACGACTTTAGCGTGACCTTGGAATTCTTCATCGAGTTTACGCAGCATATCAACACTTCGGTCGAGAATCGTCACATCAGCACGCATTCCGACGGCAATTCTGGCTGCGTTGGCACCGACGACACCGCCACCAATCACCACCACTTTTGCTGGTGCGACTCCGGGTACACCACCCAGTAACAAACCACAGCCCGCGTGTGATTTTTCTAAACACTGCGCACCTGATTGAATAGACATTCGACCAGCGACTTCAGACATTGGTGCTAATAGTGGCAAGCGACCCATATTATCTGTTACAGTCTCGTAGGCTATACAGACAGCTTTGCTCTTGATTAGCTCCTCAGTTTGTGGAAAATCTGGAGCTAGATGTAAATAGGTAAATAAAATTTGGCCTTCGCGGAGCATTGCTCGTTCAGCAGCCTGAGGTTCTTTGACCTTAACAATCATTTCTGCTTTCGCAAAAATGTTAGAAGCAGTAGGAAGAATGGATGCGCCTACAGCGATGTAATCATCGTCTGAAAAGCCGATGCCGGAACCGGCATTTGTTTCAACATAAACTTGGTGACCGTGTGAGACAAGTTCGCGCACGCTTGCGGGAATCATGCCCACACGATATTCGTGGTTTTTGATTTCTTTAGGAACTCCAATGATCATCCTGACTCCTTAGGTTTTTTTGGTTGTTATAACTATATGTAGGGTTGTTGTTTCGAATTTGTGACTAGTATAGATGTGAATGTGTAAAATTTGATACTGAATATTAAAAAGTTGTAGTATATATTTTTGCAAGGAAGTAATAAGGTGGAATAAAAAATGGCAGACAACTATAAAAGGCCGTCCAAGGATTTAGACCGTATCGATCGCAATATTTTGAATGAATTGCAGAAAGATGGTCGTATTTCGAATGTAGAATTATCAAAACGAGTGGGTTTATCTCCAACCCCCTGTTTAGAGCGTGTACGTCGTTTAGAGCGTCAAGGTTTCATTACCGGTTATACCGCGTTGTTGAATCCACAATATCTTGATGCTTCGCTGTTGGTATTTGTGGAAATTACATTGAATCGCGGTGCACCTGATGTATTTGAACAGTTTAATACTGCGGTTCAAAAACTGGATGACATTCAAGAATGCCATCTTGTTTCGGGTGATTTTGACTATCTTCTCAAAACTCGAGTCTCTGACATGGGGGCGTATCGTAAATTGTTGGGTGATACGCTATTGCGTTTGCCCGGAGTCAATGACACTCGCACTTATGTTGTGATGGAAGAAGTGAAGCAAAGTAACCAGTTGGTTATCAAAACTCGATAACGCCAGATTGTCTGAATAGTGGTACTTCTTTCCACATTCTGACGTTCGCCAATTGGGTTTTTAACCTTGATGTGGTTAAATCACACAACAAACCGAGCGGCTTTTGCCGCTCGGACTGTTTTCACCCAAACCAACGCATCAAGCCGCAATAAACCTTGAGTGTTGGCGTTAATCAGAATCTAGGTTTATGTTCAAAGAGAACCAAAATAAAGTTGAGACCATTATTAAGACCAGCGAAGAGCCTCAGTCTTCACGCCTCAATGGATCGCAACGTCTGAAAGAGTGCGGGCTTATTGTCGCTGTGCTTGCCTCTGTGCTTCTTTCCATCGCTTTATTAACATTTAGTCCCGCCGATCCTTCATGGTCGCAAACCGCGTGGGGAGGCGATATTGAAAATGCAGGCGGTATTATTGGCGCATGGATTGCCGATACCTTGTTCTTTATTTTTGGATCGCTGGCCTACCCAATACCGCTCATGATTACTGTGCTAGCATGGGTTTTTCTGCGTAAAAGAGAAGAGAATGAACCCCTTGATTTTGTGCTGTGGGGAACGCGTTTACTCGGCTTAACCATCTTGATTTTGACCAGTTGTGGTCTTGCGGATATCAACTTTGACGATATTTGGTATTTTTCATCTGGTGGTGTGATTGGGGATGTCTTAACCAGTTTGGCGCTGCCAACGCTTAATTTACTAGGCTCAACCCTAGTATTGCTCTTTTTATGGGGCGCTGGTTTTACGCTGCTAACGGGTATCTCCTGGCTAAGCATCGTGGAATGGTTAGGCACGATGAGTATTTCTCTTGGCGTTGCGTTGATCAATCGATTACGTGGTGAGAAAGATGAAGATATTGCGCCCGTTTTGTCGCCAATGGAATTGTCGCCGCTTGAATCATCATCCGCAGACTTAGCCGTTGTTGAGTCTAGTTCGCCAAATGAAGAATATGTCAAATCAGCCCTCGATGCGTTTGGGGCCGAGCAATACACGCCTGCGGTAGAGGTTGAAGAAGAGCTGGAACAGACTCACTCGCCAAGACGTTTTAATATTCACATGCCAGCGGCCAAAACTCAGGCTAACACTTCTCCTGAATTCAGTGAAACTCACTCAGATGAAGCGCCATTTGATCGCAGCAAGCAGCTTAGTGCAACGATTGAAGAGTTAGAATCTGTTGCGTTGGAAGAGGATGACCTTGCTCTTTCATCGGCAGACTGGGTAGATGAAAGAGCTAATGAGCATCAAGCATTAGCCAGTGCCGACCTCGATGCCAGTCAAGAAGCTCAGCAATATGCATGGGCAGAGGACGAAGAGGTGAGCGATCCGTCGCTTACGATGACAGAAGTTGATCTTGATGTGTCGCGTGTTGAACCGGTTATTTCCAATTTGGATGTGCTGGATGAAGATGAATCAGATCAAGCGTTGGCTGCTGATCTTGATGTGATGTCAGAAGATGACGAGCCACCGTTAGGCCAGCAAGATAGCGATGTGACGGCTTTTCAGAACATGGTGTCTTCGGCTCAGGCCAATATGGCGGCCAAGCAAAATCCATTTTTAATGCAAAAAGAAACTAACCTGCCTAAACCGACGGAGCCACTACCGACGTTAGAGCTTCTGTATCACCCAGAAAAGCGTGAACACTTTATTGACCGAGAGGCATTAGAGGAGGTTGCTCGTTTGGTTGAATCTAAACTCGCGGATTACAAAATCCAAGCGCAAGTGGTTGATATCTTTCCGGGGCCGGTTATCACTCGTTTTGAATTAGATTTAGCTCCAGGCGTAAAAGTGAGCCGTATTTCTAGCCTATCGATGGATTTGGCGCGTTCCTTATCGGCAATGGCGGTGAGGGTGGTTGAAGTGATCCCCGGTAAACCTTATGTTGGTCTTGAACTGCCAAACATGAGTCGTCAAACCGTCTATTTGTCAGATGTTATAAAAAGCCGTCAATTCCAAGAAGCGAAATCACCCACGACCATCGTTTTAGGGCAAGACATTGCAGGCGAAGCATTGGTCGCGGATTTAGCCAAAATGCCGCACGTGTTGGTGGCTGGTACAACAGGCTCAGGTAAGTCGGTTGGGGTCAACGTGATGATCCTCAGCATGCTTTATAAAGCGAGCCCAGAAGACGTTCGCTTTATTATGATTGACCCGAAAATGTTAGAGCTATCGATCTACGAGGGTATTCCTCACCTGCTAGCTGAAGTCGTGACTGACATGAAAGACGCATCAAATGCTTTACGTTGGTGTGTGGGTGAAATGGAACGTCGTTATAAATTAATGTCTGTGCTTGGTGTGCGTAACATTAAAGGCTTCAATGATAAGCTAAAAATGGCCGCTGCTGCTGGTCATCCTATCCACGATCCCTTGTGGAGAGAAGGTGACAGTATGGAGAGTGAACCGCCACTGCTGGAAAAACTGCCTTACATTGTCGTTGTTGTTGATGAATTTGCTGATCTGATGATGGTGGTGGGTAAAAAAGTAGAAGAGTTGATCGCGCGTTTGGCACAAAAGGCTCGTGCTGCGGGTATTCACCTTATTTTGGCCACTCAGCGCCCATCGGTTGATGTGATCACCGGTTTAATCAAAGCGAATATTCCGACGCGCGTTGCGTTTACCGTTTCGACTAAAACCGACTCAAGAACTATTTTGGACCAAAGTGGTGCGGAATCACTGCTCGGTATGGGCGATATGCTCTATCTACCACCGGGTTCTAGCCACACGATCCGGGTTCACGGTGCGTTTGCCTCGGATGAAGATGTGCATGCGGTGGTAAACAACTGGAAAGCACGCGGTAAGCCGAACTACATAGAAGAGATCACTTATGGTGACCAAGGACCAGAAGCCTTGCTACCCGGTGAGAAGATGGAAAGTGATGAAGAAGTGGATCCGCTATTTGATCAAGTGGTTGAACATGTAGTGGAAACGCGTCGAGGTTCAGTTTCAGGAGTGCAACGCCGATTTAAAATCGGTTACAACCGCGCTGCAAGAATTGTAGAGCAGCTGGAAGCACAAGGTATTGTGAGCGCTCCCGGCCATAATGGTAATCGCGAAGTACTATCGCCAGCGCCGCCGCGAGATTAATCACGGTCATTGTAGGCAACACAAACAAAACAGCGCCACCCATCATGCCATGAGCGGCGCTGTTTCAATTTAGCTAGCATAAACTCTCGCCAGCCTTGCTAACGGCTATTTTTCTTGCATCAGCCCCATCAGTGCTTGTTGCGTGTCAGATATTTGCTGCTGCGCGGATGGTGTACTGCCAATTCCCAATTGTTGTTTAGCTTCATCTTCAGAGAGACCTAAGTGGCAACACAGTAAATCAATCGCCATTTGATAGTTGCTCGTTTCAGCCATGATGCTGTCCTTTGTCCGTCGAAAATGTCTGTTTCCCATGCAATGTAGTCACTTTAGCTGGGACTCTCAATACGACCAAAGTCTTATGCGTTCAATTGCTCATCACGTGCTGTAAGGGCAGGTTAACCATCTTGCTATTCAATAACAGATTTTAGAAAACTCGGCGTCAGACATTAAATGTTTCAATTTATCGCTTAACCTTGTTTTTCAAATCTTAGACTATATGTATATGAAAAATTGTGTAGGTTCATGCTAGCGTCGCTTGCAGCCTACACTCATAATAAGATTTTCATTCGGAGATAAGTAATGAAGCGAGTCATGTTATTTCTAGCAACCAACCTTGCGGTGGTTCTGGTTCTTAGCCTTGTATTAAATATTGTTTATGCTGTGACGGGGATGCAGCCGGGCAGTTTATCTGGCTTGCTCGTCATGGCCGCGTTGTTTGGTTTTGGCGGCTCATTTATTTCATTATTGATGTCAAAGAGCATGGCTCTGCGCTCGGTAGGTGGAATGGTGATTGAAAGTCCACGTAACGAAACTGAGCACTGGTTATTGCAAACTGTAAGTCGTCAAGCTCAGCAAGCGGGTATTGGTATGCCAACGGTAGCAATTTATGATTCACCAGACATCAACGCTTTTGCAACCGGCGCTAAACGTGATGATTCTCTCGTCGCTGTTTCAACGGGGCTATTGCACAGCATGACGCGTGACGAGGCCGAAGCGGTATTGGCGCATGAAGTGAGCCACATTGCCAATGGCGATATGGTTACGATGACTTTAATGCAAGGAGTGGTTAACACCTTCGTTATTTTCTTATCGCGCTTTATCGCAAACATCGTCTCGTCTCGTGATTCAGAAGAGGGTGGCGGTAGCAATATGATGGTTTATTTTGGCATCTCTATGGTGCTGGAATTGGTATTTGGCTTCCTCGCGAGCTTTATTACGATGTGGTATAGCCGTCATCGCGAATTCCACGCCGACGCAGGTGCAGCAAAGCTTGTGGGTAAACACAAGATGATTGCGGCGTTAGAGCGTTTAAAAATGGGGCAAGAATCTCAATTAGAAGGTTCCATGATGGCTTTTGGTATCAACGGTAAACGTTCAATGACGGAATTATTGATGAGTCACCCGCCGCTTGATAAACGCATCGCCGCTTTGCGCAATAGTTAATCTAATCTAAGCTAACTAAAAAGAGAAGGCCAGCGAATTACGCTGGCCTTTTTGATCGTCGTAACTATTGGAATTTGGGTCTTTATTTTCTTTTTTGATCTTAATTCCTTGCAACCACGTATGCATTGAAAAGATACAAAGTTATACAAGAAATATTTTGTATAACTAAGCGACTTGTACTATTTTGTACATGTGAAGTTTTTGTATAACTTATGGAAACGTACAATGGATGTCGAATCGGTTGCTCAAGTTTATCGTCAACTCAACAAAGAGAACTTGCCTTTATTACGTCAGGTTTATCACGACAATGTCCTTTTTGAGGATGCCGCTCATCGAATAGAAGGTTGGCGTGCGCTATCGGATTATTTTGCTCGTTTGTATCAGAACGTAGAGCGTTGTGATTTTACCATCCATGATCACCAGCAAGTCGGTGACTGCGGCTTTCTCACATGGACTATGTCTTTGCAGCATCCTCGGCTAGCTCGTGGAAAACTTATACAAGTGCAAGGGATGAGCCATCTCAAGTTTCAAGACAACCAAGTTATTTATCACCGTGATTACTTCGACTTGGGAGAAATGCTCTATGAGCACATTCCGCTGCTGGGAAGTGTTATTCGTTCGATTAAACAGAGGTTAGGGCAATGAAGAGTGTACTTATCACGGGAGCCACTTCTGGTATTGGTTATCAGCTAGCTGTTGATTATGCAAAAACGGGTTGGCAAGTTATTGCTTGTGGGCGTAACCAAGCCAAGCTTAATCAAATGCATCAAGAGTATCCGCAGATCCAAGGTATTGCGTTTGATATTACCGATTTTGAGCAAACGAAATCGGCTTTATCGCAACTGCCTTTTACTCCTTCACTGTGGATCCTCAACGCTGGCGATTGCGAATACATCGATCATGGTCAAATGGATTCACTTCGGTTTAAGCGTGTGTTTGACGTAAACGTTTTGGGTTTAGCTCATTGCATTGAGGCGATACAGCATCACTTTGTTGCTAACCACCGTGTGGCGATCGTTGGTTCCATCGCCAGTGAAATCGCGCTGCCAAGAGCAGAAGCCTATGGCGCTTCTAAAGCGGCGGTTAGTTACCTAGCACGCTCGCTCATGCAAGATTGGCGAGCGCAAGGTGTTGCTGTGACGATGATCTATCCTGGGTTTGTTGCCACGCCTTTGACTGATAAAAATAGTTTTTCGATGCCAATGATGGTCAGTGCCGAGTATGCATCGCAGGCGATTCGCCGTGGGTTGGAAAAAGGCAAAACCACCCTCTATTTTCCGGCCCGTTTTACGAGCCTATTACGTTTGATTGGCAGCTTACCTTACTCATGGCAAGGCAAATTAGTTGCGGCATTACTTAAATAACGAGCTGTTTTGTAATTAAAGGAATTGAGTATGAAAATCGCCATTATTGGTAGCGGTATTTCCGGGTTAACATGCGGTTATTATTTGCATAAACATCATGATGTTACCGTGTTTGAAGCCAATCATTACATTGGTGGGCATACCGCCACCGTCGATATTGAGCTCGATGGTCAAAATCATGCAGTTGATACTGGTTTTATCGTGTACAACGACCGGACCTACCCAAATTTCATCGCAATGATGAATGAAATTGGCGTAAAAGGCATTCCGACTCAAATGAGCTTCAGTGTGCGTAATGATGCGAATGGGCTGGAATATAACGGTCATACCGCAACTACGTTGTTTGCACAAAAGCGGAACTGGTTAAACCCTGTCTTTTATCGCTTTATTTTTGAAATCATTCGCTTCAATCGGTTAGCGAAACAGCAAGCAGAACAAGCGCATCAATCAATGCAAACCTTAGGTGGTTTCTTATTTGAGCACCAATTTTCTGACTATTTTTGTGAAAATTATATTTTACCGATGGGAGCGGCAATTTGGTCATCTTCCTTGGCTGATATGCGGGTTTTTCCGTTAAGTTTCTTTTTGCGTTTCTTCCTCAACCATGGCCTGCTAGAGATCACTAACCGACCACAATGGTATGTGGTTGAAGGCGGATCGCGCGCGTACATCGAACCCTTGACGCAAGGTTTTAAAGATAAGATTCATCTTGATAGCCCAGTTACACAAGTCAAACGCGGCTCGGCAGGTGTCGAGCTCATTGTTAATGGGCAATCACACCACTTTGATCATGTGATTTTTGCATGTCACAGCGATCAGGCATTAGGTATGTTAGAGCAACCGACAGAGGCTGAGCAAGAAGTGCTCGGTGTAATGCACTATCAAGCTAATGAAGTCACTCTACATACCGACACATCACTGCTGCCTAAGCGAAAAGCCGCTTGGGCAGCTTGGAACTATTGGCTTGATGGCAGTCCAGATCAAGAGTCGCGTTTACCAGCACTGACCTACAATATGAATATCTTGCAGCATATTAAAGGCGCTCATACTTTTTGTGTATCGCTCAACAGCGGTGACCGCATTGCTGATGAGAAAGTTTTACGACAGTTTACTTATCACCACCCGGTATTTACCACGCAATCTATCGCGGCTCAGCAACGCAAGCCTGAAGTCAACGGTGTGAATAACACTTGGTACTGTGGCGCTTATTGGCGCAATGGTTTTCATGAAGATGGCGTGACCAGTGCGCTGGATGTTGTGACACAGCTTGACGCGCAAGCGCAGCAGTTACAAGGTGCGGCGTGATGGAGACTGAGCCCAACAGTTGTTTGATGGTTGGCATGGTACGTCATCGACGCTTTACACCGATTGAACATGCGCTCAATTATCCATTGTTTATGCCGTGTATTGATCTCGATGAACTGGAGCAACTGAGTGATTCAGTTTGGGGGTTTGGCGAAAAATGGTGGCACTGGGCGCGTTTTCAGAGAGCCGATTATCTTGGTGAAGGGGATTTAAAACAGTGCATACAAGATAAAGTTCATGAGCTGACGGGTGACCGCTGCTCTGGAAAGGTGATGGCAGTATGTCACCTTCGTTATTTAGGAATCTATTTTAGCCCGGTTAATTTCTACTATCTTTATGATCAACAAGGTGAATGGCAATACTTGCTGGCCGAAGTGAGTAATACACCTTGGAATCAACGGCACTACTACGCGGTGAAAGCACAAGCGGGAGAAGAGCAGCAACAGTGGCGTCATCAAAAGGCGTTTCATGTTTCTCCCTTCAATCCTATTGATCAGCAATATCATTGGAAGTTGAAGCCGCTTGGTTCGTCATTGAGTGTACATTTGGAATGCCATAAAGAAGGTAAAGTTTTCGATGCGACTTTATCGATGAAGGCACAACCATTTAATTCAAAAAATTTACTCAAGTTATTGATCAAAACACCCGTGATGGCCGTAAAAGTGACAATAGGTATTTACTGGCATGCTTTAAAGCTGTGGCTTAAAGGAGCACCTTTCTACTCCAATCCACATTCATAAATACGCAAGATCTACACAGAGACAGTGTCTAAATAACAATAACAAGGAGAACGCTCAATGCTTAATTCACAAACTCTCGCGTTGCCCAAGCAACTGACAGGGTTGCAAAAGAGTGCAAGAAGCTTCATTTTTCGCTGTCTACAGCGTTTAGACGTCGGCACTTTAACCATCATTGAAACCTTTTCCAATGAAGGCGCGTCCAGTCAGGAGACTTTTGGTGTACTTAAAGAGCATCAACCCCATGCAACTATTGAAATACATCATCCTCATTTTTATGCTCGTTTATTAAAAGGGGGTAGTATTGCAGCGGGTGAAGCTTACATGGATGGTTGGTGGGATAGCCCGAATTTGACCAGCCTAATGGAACTGATGGCTCGTAATGTCAGTGCATTAGATGGCATTGAAGCTCGCAGTAGTGTGTTGACCAAACTTTTTTATAAAGTCAGCCATTGGCTCAACCGAAATTCAATCGATAAAGCCAAAGAGAATATTCATGCCCACTACGATCTAGGCAATGATCTCTACCACACCTTTTTAGACAGTAATATGCTCTATTCCAGCGCGTTGTTTTTGCATCCGGATGAAACGTTAGAGCAGGCGCAAATCAATAAAATGGAACGTTTGTGCCAGCAGTTGCAACTCAAAGCAAGCGACCACGTGATTGAGATTGGCACCGGTTGGGGTGCGATGGCGATTTACATGGCCAAAACTTACGGCTGTCAGGTCACGACGACGACCATTTCTGAAGAGCAGCATTACTACACCGCGCAGCAGATAGAGCGGCAGGGGCTGGAGAGTCAAATCACCTTGCTCAAGCAAGATTACCGCCTGCTACAAGGTCAGTACGATAAATTAGTCTCGATAGAGATGATCGAAGCGGTCGGTAAAGAGTACCTCGCCTCTTATATTGAAAAGTGCCAGTCACTGCTAAAACCCAATGGTTTGATGGCGATTCAAGCCATCACCATCGCTGATCAACGTTATGATTATTACAGCAATAATGTCGATTTCATTCAGAAATACATTTTCCCCGGCGGTTTTTTACCCTCAATTACCGCATTGACAACGGCGGCGACACAGCACAGTGATTTAGTGGTTCGCAACCTGTTTGATCTTGGTCCTGACTATGCGCATACGCTCGCTCATTGGCGTCACCGTTTTGAGCTTGTAAAACATCAGGTTTCACAACTTGGGTATGATGAGCGATTCACGCGTATGTGGCGTTACTATTTCTGCTACTGCGAGGGGGGATTTTTAGCAAAATCCATCAGCACTGTACATATGACTTTGCAAAGACCGATGTAATGAAGACGCTGTTTGCGGTCTCTCTTTGGTTTCAAGCGATCTGGTTTGTTGCTGTATTGGGGACAGAACGTTTGCAGTGGTTGGCATTGACCATGATGTTAGCCGCATTGATGTTTTCCTTGCGGCACTTCTCTTATCCTTTGGAAAGGGTGATTGCGTTAACCATGTTGGGTATTGTTATCGATACCCTTAATCAGTATTTCGGATTATTACGCTTTGCTACTAATGACTTTCCCATTTGGTTAATGGTGTTGTGGGGTGCTTTTTCTTGGTATGCCTCCCATTTAGTGGTGCTGCTGAAACGTTATCCATCCAAACTCATTTGTTTGGTGGTCGGCGTGTTAGGTAGTTTAAGTTATTGGGCGGCAGAACGTTTAGGAGCTGTACATTTTGATTGGCCATTGAGTTTGACTATGGCCATCTTGTGGCTGCAGTGGGTGATGATCGGTACATTGATACTTAGGATATTTAGCGATGATGTTAGCAAAGAGAAATAGTCTAAGAAAATTCAATCTGTTACTGATAGTGATTGCCTTTCACAGCTTGGTGAATAATGCTTTTGCGGCGGTGGCAGACGATAAACTGACCGAGTGGCAAACTTGGCCAGTGATTGGCCAAGCGAATTTAAGCTGGTTATGGCTAGATATTTATTCCTCGCAGCTTCGTACCCCATCAGGGCAGTACGAGCAAGGAAGCGATTTATCACCCCATCCCTTGGCGCTTGAAATTGAATATCAGCGCGACATCAGTAGTAAACAGCTGGTGGAATCGACCGCAGAGCAGTGGCAAAAACTCAAATTAACCGAGCAACAAATTGCACCGTGGCTGGTGCACCTATCGTCCATTTTTCCCAGCGTTACTGAGGGCGATCGTTTGATTTACACCTCCGATGGGCAGCAGGGCGCTTTTATTTTTCATCCTAAGAATGGTGTTCAAGCCCAGGTTGGTACAGTAGTCGACGAAGCGTTAAATGACGCCTTTCTCGCGATATGGTTGTCGCCACAGACGCAATACCCACACTTACGCAAGCAATTGATAGGAATGCAACCATGAAAGCGATAGCCAGACGCAGTTATCTGTTACTTCTACTTTGGTTAGTGGGGTGCAGCGCTGATCTCACTCAATACCAATCCACGCAACCTAAGTTTGATCTATTTGAGTACTTCTCTGGTCGAACGTTAGCATGGGGGATGGTGCAAGATTATACAGGGATGCAAACGCGTCGTTTCGAGGTTGCCATCGACGGAACAGTTGAGGGGAATAAACTCACTTTGGTTGAAGACTTCAATTTTGATGATGGTGAAAAAAGCCAAAGAGTATGGGTGATTGAACGTTTTGCTGATGGAAAATATATCGGTCAAGCGGATGATGTATTAGGCCAAGCCCAAGGGGAAGAAGTGGGTAACGCTTTGCTTTGGCAATATGATTTTTCCTTACCTTATGGTGATTCTACGCTAACCGTTACATTTGACGACTGGCTTTATCGGCAAGATGAAAAGCGGGTGTTTAACCTGACTAAAATTAAAAAATTTGGTATCGAGGTCGGTAAACTAACGCTGTTCTTTGAAAAACAATAAGGCTCCGTAAGGAGCCTTATTGTGCTGATCATATGGCTTTGGAATTATCTCTGTTCTGCGCGTGGCGCTCTTGGCTTAGAGGCTTGAGCAAACGGTTTGCCTTTACTTGTCGGGCGAGAGTGCGCAGGTTTAGATGCGCCGCCTTGGTTTTTCTTACCGTTGTCTGTCGCGCTGCTAGCGCGTGGTTTGTTTGGCGACTTACTTGGTGAAGTAGCGTTCTCTTTACGCGGGTTAAGAGCATCAAAACCCGGCTGAGTTTTGGTGTGTTTGGTCGCAAAACGGTTCGCTCCGTGACGGCCAGATTTACGACGCTGCGCAGGCGTGAGTGCATCCACATCATTCGCAGGCACTAAGCAGTTAGGTTTATCACCAATCAAATGCTTTTTACCCATGTTGATCAAGGCTTCACGGATAATCGGCCAGTTTAATGGGTCATGGTAGCGTAACAGCGCTTTGTGCAGCCTGCGTTGACGCTCTCCCTTCGCGACAGTCACTTCTTCACGTTTTTTGTATTTCACCCGTTTGAGCGGGTTAGTCTCTGAGTAATACATCGCGGTTGCATTACACATTGGCGATGGATAGAAGTTCTGCACCTGATCACACTCAAAATTGTTTGATTTTAGCCACAGTGCCAAATTGAGCATATCTTCATCTTCTGTACCGGGATGCGCGGAAATAAAGTACGGGATGAGGTACTGTTTCTTACCTGCTTCAGCACTGTACTTCTCAAACATCTCTTTGAAGCGATTATAGGTGCCCATACCCGGTTTCATCATCAGATCGAGCGGATTCTTCTCGGTATGTTCTGGGGCGATCTTGAGATAGCCTCCTACGTGATGCGTGACCAATTCACGCACATATTCAGGAGATTCAATCGCCAAGTCATAACGCACACCAGAGGCGATCATCACTTTTTTAATGCCTTTGACTTTGCGCGCTTCACGATAGAGATCAATCGTATGTTTGTGGTCGGTATTGAGCTTATGGCAAATTCCGGGGAAAACACACGATGGGCGGCGGCAGTTCATCTCAGCTTTAGGATCACTACAACCTAAACGGTACATGTTCGCCGTTGGCCCACCCAAATCCGAAATGGTTCCAGTAAAGCCGGGAACTTTATCGCGGATCTCTTCCATCTCATTCAAAATCGACTCTTTTGAACGGTTTTGGATAATGCGCCCTTCATGTTCGGTAATCGAGCAGAATGAACAACCACCAAAGCAGCCGCGCATGATATTAACCGAGGTTTTGATCATGTCATAAGCAGGAATTTTACTTTTGCCATACATAGGGTGAGGCACGCGTGCGTAGCTCAGGCCAAACACGTAATCCATCTCTTCTGTGGTGAGTGGGATCGGGGCTTGGTTGACCCACAACTCACGGTCGCCATGACGCTGGATCAGCGCCCGGCCAGAGTAGGGGTTGGTTTCTAAATGCAGTACACGGCTTGCATGCGCGTATAAAATCCGGTCATTATTGAGCTTTTCAAAAGCAGGCAAACGAACCGCTGTTGTGGCGGCATCATGGCGAGAAGGACGAATGGTGATTGGCTTTGCTTCGGCTTCTTTTTCTTGATTAGTTTCACACTGCGTTTCCACCGAGTAAGGGTTCACAGGAACAAACGCTTTACCCGGTTTCTCAATGCGTGATGAGTCAATGATGGTGTAATGCTCAGGCTCAGCGGCCAGGTTCACGGCCGTGCCGCGAATATTGGTCATATCAGCGATGTTATCGCCATTGGCTAAGCGGTGCGCTACTTCAACCAATGCGCGCTCTGCGTTACCAAACAGCAGTATGTCAGCTTTGGCATCAAACAGCACAGAACGGCGCACTTTGTCTGACCAATAATCATAATGGGCAACGCGGCGCAAACTTGCTTCAATACCACCGAGTACCAGTGGCACATCTTTATAAGCCTCACGACAACGCTGCGAATAGACAAGTGTGGCGCGATCTGGACGTTTGCCACCTTCATTATTGGGTGTGTACGCATCATCATGACGTAATTTTTTGTCAGAGGTGTAGCGGTTGATCATCGAATCCATGTTGCCGGCCGTGATGCCAAAAAACAGGTTAGGTTTTCCCAGCGCCATGAAAGCGTCTTTATTTTGCCATTGCGGCTGGGCAATGATCCCAACGCGAAAGCCTTGCGCTTCGAGTAAACGGCCAATGATCGCCATACCAAAACTGGGGTGATCCACATAAGCGTCACCCGTGACGATCACGATGTCACAGCTGTCCCATCCTAGGGCATCCATCTCCTTTTTACTGGTTGGCAGGAAAGGTGCGGTTCCAAAGCACTCTGCCCAGTATTTTTTATATTGATGAATAGGAGTGACGTTGCTGTGCATATTTTGACCTCTGATTAATGAGCCGCGCATTATAACGACTTGCACTGGTAGTATCTAGCGGAACATTGGCTTTGCGTTCTATTTATAAAGAAAATTATTAATAAAGTGAGCGGTAAGTGTGTCGGAGAGATACTAAGTGATATGTGATAAAAAGGATGCACCAATAGTAAAAAGGTCAACCAGTAATAAAACGGGTTGACCTTTAGACAAGAGTTAGTGGCTCAAGTAACGACGTCGAATCAATAAGGCGGCCAGCATTGACAATAAAGTCATTCCACCAGTACTACCGCCGCCTGAACCTCCTGAAAGTGGGGGTAAGGTAAAGGAGTAAGGCTTTTCATATTTCAAATTTTTGATGTAAGCCGCATCACTGCCGGTTGGTGTGCTTGATGTCTTTACGTATTCAAAGCGGATATCGTTGACTTCTTCATTCAAATATAACGTTCTGCTGCCACTACGTTCACCATCTTCGATTATGTAAGTGCTACCGTTCACTTTCACAATTAAGGAATCATAAATAAAAGTAGAGGAGACTTGGAAATCAAAACTTACTTTTCCTTTAGGGACGTTTTCAAGAAACAAAACCGATCTCGCTTTATCGTTCATAATGGCAGAACGTAGCCAACCATCTTCTTCTAGCCAAGGGTTTACATTCACACTAAGACTGCTATTGGGTACGGTAATTAACCCCTCTAGTGATTTTGAAGCAGGTTGTAGAACCGTATTGAGCTTTAGTGACGAGGTGACGGTTCCTAAATTTAGTGGGCTGTTAGTGTCAATCTCTAAGCGCACATCAGCAGGTATCATTGAATCAATGGTATAAGAAACATCAACATAACATTGGCTACTCGGAGCCAAGCCTTGTGAACAGTTTTCGGCTGTGATATTTGCAGAAGCTGGAGACAGTATGACGTTGTTTGCGGTAATAATCTCATCAGAGCCGTTTACAAAATTAAAGCGATGGGTATGAAGCCCATACTTAATCTCGTTTTTGTGTTGAGATTGTCGGAAAGAAACCTTTGATGTTCTTTGAGTCAGCCAATCATTAAAATGGTCGACTTTGGCATAAACGCCAGCCGCGTCTTGTAAGCCGCAACCACGCCCCCAACTAACGACACCATATTGAATAAAATTACCGCCGTCATTGATAAAAACGGGGCCACCGCTATCACCTTGGCAGGTATCTTGCGGGTAACTGCTCGCACAAAAAGCATCATTTTGTATATCTAAATAGCCGCCACCCAAAGTTCTGCACTGTGCAGTACCAATTAACGATATTTCGGCTTTACGCAAGATTTGAGAAGGATTGCTCGATTTATTCAACAGTTGGCTGTAACTCGTTGCCCCAAAGCCAATTATCTCTAAAGCCGTGCCAGCGGCTAGCGTATCAAGTGCACCAGTATTAGGGCGAGTGACTGCTTGTATTGGTAATGAGTTTTCTAATTCAAGAATGGCGATGTCGTTGGATCTTTCGTTATAGTCAGCATGAGTTTCATCATCATAAGCTTCATGATAATAGATTTGTTTGACTTTTACCCGGCGACCAGCATTAGTACGTAAGTCATACGCTCCAACCGTCACTTCAATATCCTCTGCATTGAGCGGGTTTTTTCCTGCTACGCAGTGAGCGGCGGTAAGTACATACTTATCACCCAAGTAGCTGCCACCACAAAAAGAGCTTTGAAGAGTTGAATAGTGTAAGGCAACCATAAAGGGAAAGCTACCCGCGTCAGCAGGAGTTCCATTGATGATTCTAGTTGATATTCCGGATTCCGTTCCAGAAGCACTGAACTGAAAAGATGTAAACAGAAGCGCTCCTAGCGCGACTGAAAAAAGGGGTTTGTTCATGAGTACCTCGGATTAGTTTTTCCAGCACCTCTTAGGCGTGGGAACGGTACCATATAGAGGCTGATGAATCTCGTCAATCAGTAATAATTATCATATCGACAAGATATATTAATCAGATAAGGCAAGTTAATGTATTTTGTTAGCTTATTTAATGAACAGGTCGGCTAATTTGTGTTCGTAATTTTATTTCGATGATGACAATTCTAGGCTACTCCTTTTGAGGTGTATTGATGTTCGGCGTTTTTTATATGGCTTGTCTGGCCTAAAATAATAAATAAGCAACTGCATTTACATCATTAGTGCTAACTCACGGCTTGTGATTAAGTTTTGCTCTATGCTGTGCCATTAATGGTAAATCATTTGAATGAGTTGGAGTCTATATGACACAGGTGAAGTCTCAAGAGCTACGAGAAAAGGCAGTGCTTCGAGAACGGCCAGTGGCTCGATATGATGCGATTGATTGGTCGTTTAACCTGACGACTTCCGAGTTTATTTGTGATCTGAAAGCGGCGAATGCGTTATTTCATTCCAGTGTTTCGATAGCCAATATCCAAGAACTCTTGCGTTATATGACGCCGAGCAAAGCTGCAGAGATGAAGCGCTGCTTCAAGTATGTGATTGAAAGTGGCAAAAGCCATGCTTTAAATTGCAACCTTGTTATTTCGGATCAGGCGTTAACTTATGTGGAGATTTTTATCGAGCGTACTTCTCTCACGCAGTTGCAAGGTACGATTCGACCGCTGCTCAAACTGGAATCATTGCAAGAGGTGGCCAAGCTTTTTGAAGGAGTGTTTGATAATACACATCATGGTTTGATCCTAACCGACGATCAAACGCGGGTTTTGGCTTGTAACCACTATTTTGAGCAGCATTCAGGTTTCAAACAAAATGAGCTACTTGGATTAAAAGCCAACCTATTTAATGCAGGCAAGCATTCCAAAGAGTTTTACCAATCGATGTGGCATGACATCAACACCAAAGATCATTGGAGCGGTGTCATTCTCAATCGTCGGGCATCTGGGCTGGTTGCACCACAAGAATTAACTATTCAAAAAATCGTACTGCAAGATGGTCGAGTGTTCTTTGTAGGGATGACGCTTGATTTAGCCGATAATCTTCACCGCGTAGCCGATACGGCACTTGGGGATATCGATCTTTTGACGCAACTGCCTACCGAACAAAAGTTTAAAGCCTTGCTCGAAACATATTGCATGGAGTACCCCAAAGGTCAAACACAAATTGTTTTGGCTTTTCAACCTGCGTTTGAATCAGATCGACACCATGTAGAAACTTTAATGCTTTCCAGTTTTTTGGCGCGCTGTAAAGAAGCTAAGTTGGTGGGCTATGTGGGAAAAGATATTTATTTAGTGAGTTTGAGTTGTTCAGAGTGCCAAAAAAACACAGATTTTCGTCTCATCCAGCATGCGATCCGCCGCTTTATGAAAGAGTTAAAGAACGAATCCAGCTCACATACCGCGATTATTAATGGCCGAATCGGTGTGTCTGTTTTAGGGTTCGATGCAAAAACGCCAGCTCGAATGGTGACGCATGCGATGCAAGCAATGCTTGAACAACATGCAGGGGAAGCTCGTAACATCAGTTTCTATCACAGTGAAATACATCAACAAGTGAAACGTAGAAAAAACTTGGAAGACAGAGTCGCTAAAGCGATTGCGCAGAAAGACTTGGAGATACACTACCAACCGATTGTCGATACTAAAACATGGAACATTGCGAAATTCGAAGCGTTATGCCGTTTTAGGCCTGTGCCCGATTTACCTTTTACCACGCAAGAAATGATTGGTATCGCGGAAGATCTGGATTTGATTGCCGAGCTTGATCGTTGTGTCAGTATCTTGTCTTTGCAAGATTTACCAAAGATAAAAACCTTGTTTGGCCAAGGTGTTGGGGTAACGATCAACCGCTCTTTCAATACCAAAATGGATGCGACGCAGATTTTAACCAATACCATGGAGATCATTGATCGCTACACGGATACGCCTCAATCAGTCACCATTGAGCTAACCGAAAGCGCCTATTTTGATAGTCAATCTCATCAGGTTGATGCCCTCAATGCTCTTCGATCGCGCGGCGTAACGGTTGCGATTGATGATTTTGGTACGGGTTATTCCTCTTTTACCTACCTCAGTGATTGCAATTTTGATTATTTAAAAATAGATCGCGAGTTTGTCACAGACATTCAGGTCAACAGCAATAAGTACAGCATTGTTAAAATGATCACTGAGCTGTCGCACACACTCGGCGTGAAAGTGGTTGCTGAAGGGGTGGAAACAGAGCATGAGGTTTGGGTGCTTAAATCATTGGGTATTGACTACATACAAGGCTATATTTTTTCAAAACCACTACCGCTTAAGGAACTGGTTCGGGCCAAGGAGTATCGTAACCGTTTTGCGTATTCAGGCGCTAAAGTGGAACAAGAGCGAAAGCCCAACTGTTTGCTCAATCTGTTCAAAGAGGGGAAACCACATTTGGATCCCAGTGAGCCAATCTCTCTTGCTTATCAGTATATTAAAGCGACTAAAGTTGATGTGCTGCCAGTCGTCAATCAAGGAGAGTGTGTCGGCATCGTCGATGTAGCCTCACTCAATTTATATCTGACGCCGAACATGGGGACCGATCTTGAAACCACGCGTGAAGCGGCCGTATGGCGTAAGCCCGTGAATCAGATCATGAAATTTCATTTCACTCAGCTTGACGCGTACACCGAGCTAAATCAAGTGGTGAATTTGATCGAAAAAGGACATGATTTTCCATGGGTACTGGTCGATAACACTCGTTACAAAGGCTTATTGACTCAAGCGGACGTGCTGAGGTATTTGGCCGAAAGTCAGTAACCTTCTCTGGGCATCCGCGCTTACTCTTTGCTATTATCGCGCCCAGATGTTTCCAGATGATGTTTAGATTATGATTCAAACCTTACTTTCTGTTTTTTCACCCATGCTGCTCGGTGCGCAAATCTTACTGACGTTAGTGCTGGTCAAAGGGGATATTTGTCCTGGACAACGTGGCCGTATTCATCGCGTCTTGCCAGCCATTGGTGTGCTTTGGTTGGCAGTGGCTTCACTAAAAATTGAAGCCTTTTTGGTCGTCTTTTCCATTTTCTATTTCTATTCACAAGTTCAAACCAAGAAAACTCGAGATGAAGGCCCGTTATGGGCACTGTATTTGGCGAATGGCCTTGCCTTGGCTTATGTCGCAATTCAGATATCAGAGCAGGGTCATTGGTCAGCTTCTATCGCTATGTTGCTGTTGGTTGGTTTGTTGGGCGCGAGTTTCTCGCACCTTCTACTAACGATAGCGCGCTCGCGTTTACAAGCTTTCCATCGAGTTCTACCCGTTGTGGGCATTCTCTGCTCGATGGGCATCGCTTTATGCGTTGTGCCGCACGCGTACGGGTTAGATGATGAAACGTTGGCTCAAGCAACATTGCTGTTACTAACGGCATTCGGTTTCATGATTGCAGGTATTATCGTGTGGTGCTGGCATATCCTGTTTGCCAAAAGCGCTGAGAAAACTCAATTAACGGCAGCCTTGTTATTGATGCTGGCAGCCAATATTTGTTTTCAAGGTTTGTTTAATCTCTAGACCTGGGTCACTCTTTAGTGCGAATTTTACCGCTAGTCTTTAGTGGTCTCTTTGCTATAGGAGTGAGCCATGGATTTGAGTAACGTCAGCCGTTTTGATAGCAATATATTACTTGGCATCGTCAATGAGAAGCTACGCTTAGAGTGTGACAGCTTCGAAGAGCTTGCCAGTATGTATGAAATGGATAGAGAAAATGTAGTCGGTAAGCTGGATGTTTTAGGTTACCAATACGACCCACTGACCAACCAATTTAAAGCGAACCAACGCTAGTGCTAAGCAGCGTGCAGTGACAGTTAACCAACCGCACTGTCATTCAAATAGCCATGTCGACACGACGAATAGTTTAAGCCATCTTGATCCCGTCAAGGTGGCTTTTGCATTGTTGGCGCGCGGTGGCAAAAAAAGCTTGTAAATAGTGGCGATCTTTTTCGCTGTGGCGTGTTGCGGCAAATAGTCGACGCCATAAACCTTTCCCTAGTGGCTTGCTGGTGATAAGCCCCTGCCTAGAGAACTCGCTGATGGCCCAATTTGGCAGTGCTGCCACACCTAATCCAGCAGAGACCATTTGTACTAGCATCAAAGTGTTGTCGGCTTGTTTCCACTTCGCGGGTTCAACACTAGCAGGTTGTAGAAAGTGTTTCACCACATCCAAACGCTGTTTTTGTACGGGGTAAGTGAGCATCGTTTGTGAGGCGAGATCCTCTGGTTCAATCACCGATTTTCCTGCAAGTGGGTGAGTTGTAGAGGTGATAAGGCGCATTTCAAAATCAAAGAGTGGTTCGTAATGTACCTCTGAGCGAGGCAAAATATCGGAAGTGATGACCAAATCAAGTTCGCCGGCCAGCAATGCGGGTAAAGGTTCAAAGCCAAAGCCGGACGAAAAATCTAACGTCACACTTGGCCAAGCAAGCTGATATTCGCGCAGCGCTGGCATCAACCATTGAAAGCAAGAGTGACATTCAATCGCCATGTGTAAGCGCCCATTGACGTCTTCTTTCAAACTGGCTAAATCATTTTCAGCTCTGGCCAGCTTTGGCAGGATCTCGTCAGCCAGTTTCAGTAGGATCTCTCCTTCTGAGGTAAATTTCACTGGGCGAGTTTTACGTAGAAACAGTGGCCCGCCAATGCGTGTTTCGAGATCTTTAATCTGATGTGAAAGGGCCGATTGCGTCAAATGGAGCGCGGTAGCTGTTGAGGTGAGTGAGCCGCTGTCCCTTAAAGAAACTAAAGTCTTCAGATGCTTAAGTTCAATCATTGCCATTATTTTCCTTCATTCCTTTGAGAGAACGGTGGTTGATACCAATATCGTGGGTCGCATCAACACGGTGACCATTCTGCTGTTCTGAGCTAAGTTACGCTTTTAATATGGAGCTGTAAACATCTAGACGTCTATTTATCTTGATGTCAATTAAAGCTCTCTGCAATCAACATGAATTTTTTTAATAAACAAGTTGAATAATTGCACCTTGTCTGTGGGTCAGTTTAGATGGATAGTCTAGCCATCCAGACATCTTTACCTCATGCGATAAAGAATCAGACACGATCAACAGCAAAAGGACTAGGGACATGACAACGACGACTCACATCTTAGGTTATCCACGCATTGGTGAAAAACGCGAACTGAAATTTGCGTTAGAAAAATATTGGCGTGGCGAAAGCGATCAAGCGCAGTTACTGCAAGTAGGGCATGACATTCGTCAGAAAAACTGGGCTGAGCAGCAACAAGCGGGTCTGAGTTTTTCAACCGTAGGCGATTTTGCTTGGTATGATCACGTACTCACAACCACATTGCTCCTTGGACACGTTCCTAAACGTCATAAAAACGGCTTTCCTGATTTAGATACACTCTTTCGCGTTGGACGTGGGCAATCACAAGCGGGTTGCGGCTGTAGCGGAAGCGCAGCTTCTGATATGACTAAATGGTTTAATACCAATTATCACTACCTTGTGCCGGAGTTCAGCCAAGACGATACGTTCGAAGTCAGCTGGCCTCAACTGTTTGAGGAAGTCAATGAAGCGTCGAAAGCAGGCCACCAAGTTAAGCCTGTACTGCTTGGCCCGCTGAGCTACCTCTACTTGGGTAAAGAGGTCGAAGAGGGATTTGATCGCTTGACCTTACTGCCTCGTTTATTGACTGCTTATCAAGCAATTTTAGCTAAGCTTGCTAAACAAGGAGTGGAATGGGTACAAATCGATGAACCTATTTTAGCGTTAGAGCTAGAAACAAAGTGGCAAGATGCATTTAAGTTGGCTTATCAAGTGATCGCTGGTGATGTAAAACTGTTACTGACTACTTATTTTGATTCGGTGCTTGATACGCTCGATAAAATTATTGAGCTACCAGTGAATGGATTGCACATCGATCTCTCCGCTTCTGCCGATCAATTGAACGCGGTACTAGAGAAATTGCCAAAAAATTGGGTACTTTCGGCAGGTGTGGTCAATGGGCGCAATGTGTGGCGCGCCGATCTTGCGACGTTATTGGTTCGTTTACAGCCAGTGAAGCAGCAGCTGGGGGATCGTCTGTGGATTGCGAGCTCGTGTTCACTCTTGCATAGCCCGGTCGATTTAGATCTTGAGCAGCAGCTCAGTGATGAAGTACAAAGTTGGTTTGCATTTGCCAAACAAAAAGTGACAGAAGTTGCTTTACTTGGTAAGGCACTGGACGGTGATGACGCGGCGATTCTGGCCTGTGAAACTTATAGCCAACCGATACTTGCACGTAAAACGGCAACTCACGTTAATAAACCGCATGTACAGGCGAGAGTCAACAGCATAACGGCGGCACTCTCTGAGCGCAGTGCACCTTATTCAGAGCGCGCTCATCACCAAGCTGAAGTGTTAGGGTTGCCATTTTTGCCAACGACAACCATAGGCTCATTCCCTCAAACGAGTGAGATCCGTCATCAGCGCAGTGCTTACCGTCAAGGTAAACTGGCACACGCTGATTATATCAATGCATTGAAAGGGCACATTGCCGATGCAGTAAAACGTCAAGAGGCACTTGATCTCGATGTGTTAGTGCACGGTGAAGCTGAGCGTAACGACATGGTGGAGTACTTTGCTGAAAACTTAGCCGGTTTCCAGACTACGCAATTTGGCTGGGTGCAAAGTTACGGCTCACGCTGCGTAAAACCGGCTATCGTGGTGGCCGATATTGAACGTGAAAAACCGATTACGGTGGAGTGGTCTACTTATGCTCAATCATTGACTGCGAAGCAAATGAAAGGAATGTTGACTGGGCCTGTAACGATTTTATGCTGGACGTTTCCTCGTGAAGATGTTTCTCGTCAAACCATCACTCAGCAGTTGGCTTTTGCTTTGCGTGATGAAGTGGCAGACCTGCAGCAAGCGGGCATTAACATCATCCAAATTGATGAACCTGCGATTCGTGAAGGGTTGCCATTGAAGAAGCGTGACCATCAAACATATCTGGCGTGGGCGGTTGAGGCATTTAAAATTGCGGCGGCGAGTGCGAAACCCGAAACGCAGATCCACACTCACATGTGTTACAGCGAATTTAATGAAATCATTGACTCAGTAGCGGCACTGGATGCCGATGTGATTACGATTGAAACTTCTCGCTCGAATATGGAACTGATCAAAGCGTTTGAAGAGTTTAACTACCCGAATGAAATTGGCCCAGGTGTGTACGATATTCACTCGCCAAACATTCCCTCTCAAGAGTGGATTGAAGGTTTGTTGCGTAAAGCGGCGGAAAAAATTCCAGCAGAGAGATTATGGGTTAACCCTGATTGCGGCTTAAAAACGCGCAATTGGAATGAAGTGGAGGCAGCACTGACCAACTTAGTGTCAGCAGCTAAAGCGCTGCGCAAAGAGCTTAAACCCCAGCAAAGTTAAGCCACATTAATCTTGACAGAGGCCTCAAATGAAGCCTCTGTTTTTTACGAATAAAGTGGTGGTCATCACTAATAAGGGGAGGACTATTGTGCCGAACAAGTTGCTTTACTAATGAATTGGTCCACAACAAGTTGGCCCCGCGTATTGCGCATTTTAATTCGATAAGTTAAGCCGAGGTCGAGGTTAGCGCGTGTGGTTGAATCCGAGCAGTAGGTATTGATGCTGGTTTTCAACACTTGATCAATCGGCTTTGCTCCTTTTTGATCCTCATTGTAAATCATCATAATTTCCACCGTACTGCCTTTAGCACTGGCACGCATCACGGACAAAGGCCCAAACTCTAAGGGTAACTCAGCACTAATCACATTCGCGCGATTACTGGCTACGGCTTCCAAATATTTTTGCTGATCACCATTCGAGCTACAACCCACCAGTACCAGAGTTGTCAACAGAGCACAGAGAATGACTTTCATCTTAAAACACTTTCTTGAATGGTTTAACGATAACATGTTGATACACACCGGCAGCAACATAAGGATCGGCATCCGCCCATGCTTGAGCTTGTCTTAAAGAATCAAACTCAGCGATGACTGTTGACCCCGTAAACCCAGCTTCTGCTGGATTCTCCGAATCAATTGCTGGCATTGGCCCTGCGGTTAATAGACGACCTTCATCTTGCAAGGTTTGTAAGCGCTCTAAATGTTGTGGCCGGACACTCATGCGTTTTTCCAACGAGTTTTCTACGTCTTGAGAGAAAATAACGTACCACATATTGATATCCTTATTGTTTGATAATGAAGTCGAGGCCTTACTGTACTGAAACTGGCGCGTATTGAAAGCAACCAAACTGAATTTCTGTGATCAGTTGCTAGGCTTAATCGGTCGAGGGCGGCCATCAGTATCAATGGCGACATAATTGAAGGTTGCTTCACATACTTGGAAACGATCTCCCACGCTGTCGTATTTGATGGGTTTTACCCATACTTCAAGATTGACTGACATTGAAGTGCGGCCAATTTTGGTGCATTCACCATAACAACACACCACATCACCTACCTTGACGGGTTTTTTAAACGTAATGCTAGAAACAGACACAGTGACAACGCGGCCAAATGAGATCTCTTTGGCTAAAATTGCGCCAGCCAAGTCGAGTTGAGACATGATCCAACCGCCGAAAATGTCACCGTTGGCGTTAGTATCTGCTGGCATGGCTAAGGTGCGTAGCAATAATTGGCCTCTTGGGGCGCTATTTTCCTGATTCATTTTTCGACATCCACAACAACAAAACAGCGACCAAAGTGGTCGCTGAAAAATAGGGACGGATTATACCAAAGACAGCCTGTTTTGCACTCAAAGAGTCCTCTGAATGAATCCTAGCGAGAAGGTTAGTGCAATCAGTGCTCGTGCGAGGAGGGTTTGCTCTCGGAAACTTGCTTCTCTTTTGGCAGGTGTTTGTAGATAAAAACGCCCGTTAATAAGGTATAAACAAAAGTTGCGGCTAATAAGCCAAATACTTTGAAGTTGACCCAAACATCCAATGGCAGTTGATATGCAATGTAGATGTTTAGTACAGCGCAAACGCTGAAAAAGAAAACCCACGCCCAGTTGATTTTTGCCCATACGTGTTCAGGTAAGGTTAGCTCTTTGCCAAGCATTCCTTTAATGGCTGATTTGCCCATGATGTGGCTGATGGTCAAGCCCAAGGCAAACACAACGTAAACAATGGTGACTTTCCATTTAATGAAATTGTCATCATGAAAGAAAATCGTCATACCACCGAAGATAGTCACCATCAAAAACGTGATGATCTGCATTTTTTCAACTTTCTTATACAGTGCGTAGGTCAGGGCAATCTGTACCGCACTGGCCACGATAAGTGCCCCTGTGGCGACATAGATGTCGTACATCTTGAAAAGGGCAAAAAAGATGATAAGTGGTATAAAATCAATAAGTTGCTTCATTCGTATTTATGCTTCCGATTTAAACGTTGCGCACAGTCTAACCAAAACCGTGTCAGAGCTAAATAGAAAGAGACAATTCGAAACAAATTAACTAGAAATGGATCAGCGTTCCCAGCCGCTGGTTTCAAGTTGTGGTATTGCTCGTTTCATATCTTCTAAATAGCCTTCACTTTTTAAATTGGCGACAGCTATCTGCAATTCTTCATCTGTCATTGAAAAACAGGAATCTTTGCCAGTAATTAAGCCTAGATATTGGTGGTATTCAAATTCACTGAAATGGCCAATCCGATCGATAACCAATTCTCGGATCCCGTGGTGAATCAAACCATAATAAGTATCACGATGAATATCCATTACTCATACTCCAAGTCGATTCGTGCTAACGCCAAAAGTTTGCCGCTGCTATGTGGCACGAAAGAGGTGTCGTTTATTATAGCAATCGCAATGCCAACTTTATCGTCAGTCATAGGGCGCTTTAATGATTAACTTTAGTATGAGAACTGTTTTTTTTGCAAATTGCGATGCAAAAAGAAAGCCGCATAGGATGCGGCTTGTATTGGATCAATGATGCTCTGTGATGAGTTAGGCTTTTTGCTGCTTCAATGAGGCCTCAGTGGCTTCTTCTTCAATCAAAGCATCAACAATAACGGCACACGCGGCATCCCCTGTGATGTTGAGCGCGGTGCGGATCATGTCGAAGATACGGTCTAGGGCGAACAGTAGTGGCAAACCTTCAATTGGAATTCCAGCCGCTAGCAAAACGGCTACTACAAGGAAAGAAGGACCAGGAACACCAGCCTGACCGACGGCGCCCAGTGTCGCTGTTACGATGATGGCAATGTAAGCGCCCATCGAGAGATCAATATTGAATAGCTGGGCGAAGAAAATCGCAACTAAACCGTAATAGATGGCGTTGCCAGACATGTTGATGGTGGCACCTAACGGCAGAACAAAGGCGGCAGTTGAGTTGCGTACGCCAAGGTCGTGTTCTACGGTATCCATAGTGACAGGGAGTGTCGCCATTGATGACGCGGTTGAAAGGGCTACGGCTTGAGGCTTTTTCATCGCAAGGATAAATTTCTTAGCCGACGTCTTGGTTAAGACCTGAATCATCAGCGGGTAAGCAATAAAGCCGAAAATTAAAATGGCCGCGACATAAACGACAAACAGCTTAAATACCACCATCAGTGCACCAAAACCAAACGTGCCGACGGCTTCAGCCATCAAACCGAATACACCGATAGGCGCGATGATCATCACTTTGTTGATCATCCACACCATGGCATCAACAATGGTGTTTACGCCATTGATGATCGGGTCACGTTTTTCTTTGCTCTGTTTAGAAATGGCAATGCCAAAGAACAAGCAAAAAACAAGGATTTGTAGAATGTTGGCATTATTCAGTGACTGGAAAACGTTGGTTGGGATCATACCCGTAATGGTTGCCCAAAAAGTAGGTAGTTCACCTTTTGCTGCGTATTCGGCAGAAAACATACCTTCAACGCCCGAAATATCGACGCCGATACCCGGTTGGAAGACTTCGCCCATTACCAGTGCTAGCGTTACGGCGAGTGCGGAAGTGACCGCAAAAAAGCTGAGTGTGACAAAACCGACTTTACCCGCCGCGTGGCTATTACCAAGGCCCGCAGCACCGGAAATAAGCGCAACGGCCACCAGTGGGATCACCAGCATCTTAATTAGGTTGATAAAAATGACACCCAGTGGCGAAAAGACGGCCGCATCGTGTCCCATCATGGCACCAACGGCAGTACCAATGATCATTGCAATGACGACTTGCACGCCAATGTTGCTTAACAAACTCTTTTTGTTTAACACTTCCATAACCTCTGTGCTAATTAATTGTAAATTCCTAGTGTTACCCACTACATAAATATCAATCGGTGGATAAATATTTCGACTAGCTTTTTACACGGATATTTTACATTTAGCAATATGGTAACAAGGTAAATTGACAAGATTATTGATAGTTCATTGACATGAAACGTGGTTTTTTCAAAAAGAAAACGTTTGCTATTTGTTTTGTCAATTTAATGAGTGGTTGGTTTGTGTTTTGTGAATGAATTTGGCGAGGCGTAAATGTTAAAAAAAAGATCGATTTCTTGGTTTGACTCAGAAATCGATCGGGTTGGTTTTTGCTGTAAACCAATTTATTCCAACGTCGCTGCTTTCATGCTGGAAACGAAATGGCTGAGAGTCGTTAACATTTCATCTGGCTGATTAAGTCGTTGTTCAATAATTTTCACCACTGCGGATCCTGATATTGCGCCAGCGGCACCGGCGGTGATGGCCTGTTTGACTTGCTCAGGTTCTGATATTCCAAACCCAAGCAATGCGGGTGGGGCATCAAATTGGTTCAGTCTTTCCAACAAGGCATGTACTGGCATATTGGCTTTTGTTTCTGCTCCTGTCACACCGGATCGAGACAGTAGATAAGTATAGCCACGGCCAAGTTTGGCGACCGCGGCTAGGGTCTCATCACTGGCGGTGGGTGGTGCGATGAAAATGGGTTGAATCCCGTATTTGTCTGCCGCCGCGACAAATTCACGGCTTTCATTAGTCGGAACATCGGCGATCAATACTGAATCTACACCCGCATTTTTACAGCGTTGGTAGAAGTTTTCGATGCCGCGTGAATAAACTAGGTTGGCATACATGAGTAGTCCGATAGGCAGGTCGGGATATTGCGCGCGAATTTTGGTGATCAACTCAAAGCAGATATCTGGAGTCGTCCCTGCATCCAGTGCACGAATATTCGCCCCTTGGATGGTTGGGCCATCAGCGAGCGGATCAGAGAAAGGGATACCGAGTTCTAATGCGTCTGCTCCTGCTTCCACTAGCGTTTGCATGATGCGCAGTGATTGCTCTGGATCTGGGTCCCCGATGGTCACAAATGGAACAAACGCACCTTGATTGTTGTCAGCTAAACGCTGAAATAGGGTTTGATAGCGATCCATTACAGCGCTCCTTTCTCTTCTAATAGTTTATGGACGGTGAAAATATCTTTATCGCCGCGACCGGATAGATTCACGACCAATAACTGCTCTTTTTCTGGCTCGGCATACGCCATCTTCACGGCGTAAGCAACCGCATGTGATGATTCCAGCGCGGGAATAATACCTTCGTTACGTGCGATCGATTGGAAAGCATCGAGTGCTTCATCATCGGTAATGCTTTCGTACTCAGCGCGGCCTGTCGCATAAAGATGAGCGTGCTGAGGGCCAACAGAAGGGAAATCAAGCCCAGCGGACACCGAGTAAGACTCTTCTACTTGCCCGTTTTCATCTTGCATCAAAGGTGATTTCATACCGAAGAAAATACCTGTCTTGCCGTGCTTTAATGGCGCGCCATGCTGGTGGGTATGAATGCCTTTTCCTGCTGGCTCAATGCCAATCAAACGGACATTCTTTTCTTCAATAAAGTCAGCAAACATGCCAATCGCGTTCGAACCGCCGCCGACACAAGCAAGCACTGCATCCGGTAAACGACCTTCGCGAGCCAAAATTTGCAGTTTCGTTTCTTCGCCAATCATGCGTTGAAATTCACGGACTATAGTTGGAAATGGGTGAGGCCCCGCTGCAGTACCTAATAAATAGTGGGTGGTTTCATAGGTGGCAGACCAGTCACGTAGCGCTTCATTGCACGCATCTTTAAGTGTTGCTGATCCTGAATGAACGGGGATCACTTCTGCGCCCATTAGCTTCATACGAAACACGTTGGGGCTTTGGCGTTCAACATCTTTTGCACCCATATAAACGCGACATTTTAGCCCCAGTAGTGCGCAGGCCAACGCCGTTGCAACACCATGTTGCCCTGCGCCTGTTTCGGCAATAATTTCATGTTTACCCATACGCTTAGCAAGCAGTGCCTGACCAAGTACTTGGTTAGTTTTGTGTGCGCCACCGTGCAATAAGTCTTCACGTTTTAAGTACAATTTGGTTTTTGTGCCTTTCGTGAGATTTCGCGTCAAAGTTAGCGCCGTTGGCCGACCTGCATACTCTTGTAGTAACGTCATGAATTCAGCACGAAATTCAGGATCTTCCTGCGCATCAATAAAAGCTTGTTCCAATTGGTCAAGCGCTGGTACTAAAATTTGTGGAACGTATTGACCACCGTATTCGCCAAAATAGGCATCGAGTTTTGCCATGATTCGTATCCTTAGTCTCTGTGTTACTGCTGAGTGATTCAGCGGTAATGAATCTGTTGTTTCCCTTGCTACTTGACCTTGCGGCTGGGTGAGTTACTCGCTTTTCAAGCCAATGGGAATCGATTTAGTGTTAGTACTGCCGAATAGCGTCGAACGCTAGGGTTAGCTTGTGTAAGTCTTTTTTCCCCGGTTCGCTCTCAACACCTGAATTGAGATCGAGCCCTAAACAACCGATGTTTGCTGCTTGCTGAGCATTTTCAGGGGATAAGCCACCCGCCAACATGACATCGTTTACCTCGGTTAGTAATTGCCAGTCAAAACGTTGGCCAGTGCCGCCAGATTGCGTTCCTACTTTTGCATCGAGTAAGTGACGGTCAATGTGGCGCTCAAGCTTGGTCGGTAGGCAGTCGCTCACGCCATAAGCTTTCCAGATTTCAATCTGGCTAGGTAGGTGAGCTCTCAATTGGTCAACATAGGCTTGATCTTCTTCGCCATGCAGTTGCACCGCAAAGAGTTTTAACGTCGTAGCAATCTGCGTAATGGCTTCAATAGTGTGATTTTGAAACACGCCCACGTAGCGCAGCGGCGCGCCGCTCATCGTCAAACGTGCATTGTCCAAGTCGACATAGCGTTTGGATTGCGGCACAAAAATTAAGCCACCAAACACGGCTCCAGCTTGATAGGCTTTGGCCGCATCGTCAGCGTGAGTTAAGCCGCACACTTTGTTTTCGCCGAGCGTCACTTTGCGTACCGCTAGCTCTAAATTTTCTTCGGCCATTAACGAGCTGCCGATTAAAAATCCGTTGGCGTATTGCGAAAGTTCACGCACTTGTTGGTGAGTATAAATGCCAGACTCAGAGATGATCACGGTTCCTTCTGGGAGTAAAGGTGCCAGCTGTTTAGTGCGATTTAGATCGGTTGAGAGATCGCGCAAGTTGCGGTTATTAATGCCAATAACTTTCGCTTGCAGGGCGACTGCCCGATGCAGCTCTTCCTCATTGCTCACTTCGGTTAAAATACCCATACCCAGTTGGTGAGCCACATTGGCTAGCGTTTGATAGTGTTGATCATCAAGGACGGACAGCATCAATAAAATGGCATCTGCACTGTAATGACGAGCCAAATAAACCTGATAAACATCAACCATAAAGTCTTTGCAAATCACAGGTTGGCTTACTTGCGCGCGAACGCGTGGCAGAAATTCGAGGTTGCCTTGGAAATATTTTTCATCAGTCAAAACTGAAATGGCGTCTGCATATTGATGGTAAACCGAGGCGATATAATCCAAATCAAAATCTTGGCGAATGAGTCCTTTGGAAGGTGACGCTTTTTTACACTCCAAAATAAAAGCGGTTTTACCCGTGTTTAACGCATCATAAAACGAGCGATCCGATACGGTTAATAAGTGTTCGAAGCTGCCCAATGGTTGCTGCGTTTTACGCTGCTCGACCCATTCATATTTGTCATTGACGATTTTGGCCAATACTTCAGCCATTTGAGTATGCTGGGTTGAAATGTGGTCAGAAAGTTGCTCAGGCATGGGGCTTAACCTCTTTGTGCCAGTTGTTGGACAAGCTGATAGGCTTTGCCCGAGTTCATTACACTAATGGCCTGTTGTGTATTGGCTTTGAGATCTTCTTGGCCAAAAAGACGCAGCAGCAGCGCCACATTAACAGCGACGGCAGCCAATTGCGCTGGCGTGCCTTTCCCTATCAGCAGGTTGGTGATAATGGCGCGATTCTCCGCAGGCTCACCACCTTGAATGGCTTCGAGTGGGTAGCTTTCAACACCAAAATCTTTAGGTGTTAAGGTGTATTCGATGATGTGTCCATCACGAATTTCAGCCACTAAGGTTTCACCATGAATCGCCACTTCATCTAAACCACTGCCATGAACGACCGCTGCACGTTTCAATCCCATTTGTAACATGGTTTGGGCAATAGGCAGAACCAGTTCTTTACTGTAAACACCCATCAGTTCAATGTTGGGGCGAGCAGGGTTAATTAGCGGTCCTAATATATTGAAGATAGTGCGCGTTTTCATGGTTTGGCGCACGGGCATCGCATGACGCACGCCACCATGATATTGCGGCGCAAATAGGAAAGCGACGCCCAAATCATCGATGGCTTGGCGAGTATTTTCAGCGCTCATCGCAAGGTTAATACCAAATGAATCCAGTAGATCAGAAGAGCCTGATTTGCTCGATACTCCACGATTACCATGTTTGGCAATTTTTACGCCACAGGCAGCAGCAACAAATGCTGCGGTGGTTGAAATATTAAAAGTATTTGAGCCATCACCACCAGTGCCGACTATGTCTGCAAAATCATAGTCTGGCCTTGGAAACGGGGCCGCGTTAGCCAGTAATGCTTTGGCTGCGCCAGCAATTTCATCGGGTGTTTCACCTTTGATTTTCAGTGCCGTCAATACCGCTGCCATCAAAATAGAGTTGAGTTCACCACGGATGATGAGATCAAACAGTTGCTGGCTTTCTGCTTGCGAGAGCGACTGCTGCGCGTAAAGTTTATTAATGATGTTTTCCATAAAATATCCCTATAAATCCGTTAGTGGGTGCTTTTTTCTAAAGCCCAATCGATCGCATTGGCAAGCAATGCTGCGCCATGAGTAGTCATGATGGACTCTGGATGAAATTGAAAGCCGCACACTTTATCTTGCTCTTGCACCACGGACATCACGAGCCCATCAACCTCTGCCGTGATGGTTAAACTATCCGGAACTTCAGTAGCCACTAGGGAATGATAACGAGCAATGGCTAATGGTGAC
The DNA here is from genome assembly GCF_963865925.1 of Vibrio sp. ZOR0018. Lineage (NCBI taxonomy): Bacteria > Pseudomonadati > Pseudomonadota > Gammaproteobacteria > Vibrionales > Vibrionaceae > Vibrio > Vibrio sp. ZOR0018. The sequence goes on from NZ_CAWMCN010000123.1 coordinate 172,502, forward strand.
GGTAGCTGTTGGTAAATACGGTGATGTTGGTGTTCCATCATCGAGATTTTTCCATGGATAATTTCGCCAGCACCCGCGACAGTGCCGCCGTAAGCTTCAACAATCGCTTGGTGACCTAAACAGATGCCAATGATCGGCACTTTGCCCTTAAGGCGTTGGATTAATTGTGGCATGCATCCCGCGTCTGCGGGCGCGCCCGGTCCGGGGGAGAGTAGCAGCAGCGGTTCATCCAATTGAAAGACCGCTTGTTCAATGCTCTGTGCGGCGATGTTGTTGCGATAAACTGTCACCGTATGGCCGAGTGAGCGGAATTGATCAACAAGGTTGTAGGTAAAGGAATCAAAGTTATCGATAAAAATAATGTTGGCCATATCTGCTACTCCTGATGCGCGGCTTGAATTGCAGAGATCACGGCTTGTGCTTTACCACGTGTCTCGTCGGCTTCCGATTGAGGGTCTGAATCATAAACGACCCCAGCGCCCGCTTGAACTTGCGCAATACCCTGTTCGACATAAGCCGAGCGGATCACGATGCAAGTATCTAAATCGCCTTCCCCGGTAAGGTAGCCTACCGCGCCACCGTAACTGCCACGGCGGGCTTTTTCCACGTTACGGATAAGCTGCATGGCCCGAATTTTCGGCGCACCAGTGAGTGTGCCCATATTCATGCAGGCTTGGTAAGCGTGCAGTGCATCGAGATCGCTTCGGAGTTGACCCACCACGCGAGAAACCAAATGCATAACGTGACTGTAGCGATCCACTTTCAATAAATCAGCGACGTGGCGCGTTCCTGCTTGTGCAATACGTGCGACATCGTTGCGCGCAAGGTCGACCAACATCATGTGTTCAGCGTTCTCTTTTTTGTCGCAACGTAGTTCAAGTTCAATGCGGCTATCTAAATCAAAATCAATTGAACCATCGGTGCGTTTACCACGGCGGCGAGTCCCTGCGATAGGGTAAATCTCAATCTGGTTGGTTTCGGTGGCGTATTTCAATGCGCTTTCAGGAGAAGCGCCAAACAGAGTAAAGCGTTCGTCTTGCATATAAAACATGTAAGGGCTTGGATTGCTCTCTTTTAGTTTTTTATAAGCAGCAAGTGGTGAAGGGCAAGGCAGGGTAAATCGGCGAGAAGGCACCACCTGAAAAACATCGCCTTTCACGACAAATTCTTTTAACGCTTGAACGGTCTTGCAAAACTCTTGGTCAGAAATATTCGTTGTCACGCTTACGTTAGCTACGGTTTTGGCTTGCGGTAGTAATTTGGGTGCGGCACATTGCTGCGCGATCTCTTGTAAACGAGTAATTAATGTTTCGCGCATTGTTGGCGTGGGGTTAAAAACACTTGCTTGCAACTGACAATGCTCAGTTTTATGGTCAATCACTAACAAGGTTTCCGCGATATAAAAAACGTAGTCTGGACACTGATTAGTCGTATCGGCATTTCCTAGCTGTTCGAAGTTGGCCACCAAATCGTAGGCAAATAAACCGCCTAGAAAGAGGGCATGTTTATCGTGATGACGAAGATCGAAACTGTGCTGCACGAGACGTAGTGCATCAAAAGAAGAGGCTTCGCGTAGGCGAGAATCTTCGTCTAGCGTGTCGCATAGTGCTTGAAATTGAAGCGTTAAGGTATTTTGTTGTAACTGATGTTCAATATCCGCTTTAATATTACGCTGTAGATGTTCGATGAGCTGTTGACCATTGTCTGTCAATGCGTGAAAAGTGACAACGTGACCAAAGCAAGTGATGCGCACGGCAGCATCAACCAATAATAGACTTTTGAGATCCTGTTTTGAGTCGATCTCGGCGGATTCTAATAGCAAACAATCTGTTTTTGACTCACATAGCGTATGAAATAGACGTGTTGGATCTTGGGTATAAGGCACGGACATATTGATTACGTCAATTTGGCCTAAGTTTTTAATTTCAATGGTCTTATTCACAAGACCTCCTTGATGAATTTTAATGTTCCTGTCGTCCATACTCGCATAATCCTCTTAGAGACCCAATCATCACTTTGGGGGGGGCGCTGTTTTATTGCGCAATGTAATGTGAGCTATTCGACAAAATAAAAAGCCCGCTCATTGAGGCGGGCTTTGTGAATTCGTGTTCTATTTTAAAAGTACACGGTTGCCCACCAAGAACTTGTCCAAGTGTGCCACCAATTGAGCTCAGATGAAGCTGCGCTTAAATTGTGATTATGGTTTTGGTTAAATTCTTGTAACATGGTCAACCTCAAATACGTGCCTTGCATTTGCGTACTAGTTAACTAGTGCGAGAGTAAAAAGTCAAGCCTAAAAGATGGCCAAAATAAAATTATGAGAATTGATCTACATAGCCACACCACTTCTTCAGATGGCAGGTTATCGCCGCAAGCGTTAATCGATAGGGCGCTAAGCTTTGATATTGAGGTATTGGCGATCACTGATCACGATACGACTGATGCATTAACTATTGCTCATGACTATATTAATCAGCAACAATTACCCATCACCTTGATCGATGGCATCGAGATTTCCACGGTTTGGCAAAATAAAGATATTCATATTGTTGGGCTCAACATCGACTCAAACGCTCAAGCTTTGCAGCAGTTAATTGAGCAGCAAAAGGCACATCGTGTGCAGCGCGCACAATTGATTGCACAACGATTGCAAAAAGTGACACGTGAAGGGGTGTTAGAAGAGGTGCAAGCCATCGCCGGAGAGGCACCGATTACTCGTGCGCATTTCGCAAAATGGCTGGTTGAACAGGGTTTTGCGAAGAACATGCAGCAGGTGTTCAAAAAGTTCCTCACCCGCGATAATCCCGGGTATGTACCACCAAGTTGGTGCTCGATGACCGATGCCGTTGAAGCAATACACGCCGCTGGTGGCCAAGCGGTATTAGCGCATCCTGGACGATATGACTTGACGACCAAGTGGCTCAAGCGCTTAATAACGGCGTTTGTAGAAGCGGGTGGTGACGCTATGGAAGTGGCACAGCCACAACAAGCGCCACAAGAAAGACGTAATTTGGCTGATTATGCCATACAATACAATCTATTAGCTTCTCAAGGCAGTGACTTTCATTACCCCTCACCTTGGATGGAACTGGGGCGAAATCTTTGGTTGCCTTCTGGCGTCGATCCTGTCTGGAAAGATTGGGGTTTAAGCCCCGTAGATAGACTCAATAATGAGGAATTACAATGAGCCAGTTTTTTTACGTTCATCCAGAAAACCCGCAGACTCGCTTGATTACTCAAGCGGTTGCTATTATCCGCAATGGCGGAGTTGTTGTGTACCCAACGGATTCTGGTTATGCACTAGGCTGCCAACTAGAAAATAAACAAGCATTAGAGCGTATTTGCCAAATTCGCCGCCTTGATGATAAGCATAATTTTACCTTGCTGTGCCGTGATTTGTCAGAGCTCTCTTTTTATGCGCGTGTGGATAATACCGCTTTTCGCTTGCTAAAGAATAATACACCTGGCCCTTATACGTTTATTTTCAAAGGGACCAAAGAAGTGCCACGTCGGTTGATGAATGCGAAGCGTAAGACGATAGGTATCCGCGTGCCTAATAACCGTATTGCACTTGATTTACTTGAAGCGTTAGGTGAACCGCTAATGTCCACCTCACTTATTTTGCCCGGCAACACCCATACAGAATCGGATCCAGAAGAGATTCGGGATCGCCTTGAACACGCCGTGGATGTCATTTTAAACGGGGGTTATTTAGGTGAACAGCCGACGACAGTGATTGATTTCAGTGAAGATGAGATGGTGGTTGCTCGCGTGGGAGCGGGTGATCCAACACCTTTTGAATAGCTTTTGAGTAGGCCATCAAAACGAGTGCTTTTTGGCGTAGAATTTGAGATACTATGCGGCCGCGATTTTGGGGTCGCATTTTTTCATTCGACGTCTGTGAAGACGACACATAGGTAGATAAATGAGCGAAAAGTTACAAAAAGTTTTAGCACGAGCTGGTCATGGTTCTCGTCGTGAGTTAGAAGCTTTGATTAGAGCAGGACGTGTCAGTGTTAATGGCAAGGTAGCTATGTTGGGCGAGCGTCTAGAAGATGATAACGCAGTTGTGCGTATTGATGGACATGCTGTTTCCGTTAAAGCGCCAGAAGAGGTTATTTGTCGAGTGCTTGCTTACTACAAACCGGAAGGTGAGCTTTGTACCCGTCATGATCCAGAAGGTCGTCGGACGGTATTTGATCGTCTACCTAAAATTCGTGGTTCGCGTTGGATTTCAGTTGGCCGCTTAGATGCCAACACCTCAGGCTTACTTCTCTTTACTACCGATGGTGAATTGGCTAATCGCCTTATGCACCCAAGCCGTCAAGTAGAACGCGAATATTTAGTGCGTGTTTTTGGCGAAGTGAACGAGCAGAAAGTGCGTAACCTCGTTAAAGGGGTTGAGCTAGAAGATGGCTTGGCACGCTTTGAAGATATCGTTTACGCTGGTGGTGAAGGTATGAACCATACTTTCTACGTCGCGATTAACGAAGGCCGTAATCGTGAAGTTCGTCGTCTTTGGGAATCTCAAGATACCACAGTGAGCCGTTTGAAACGCGTTCGTTATGGCGAGATCTATTTGGACAAAAAACTGCCACGCGGCGGTTGGATGGAACTGGATCTTAAAGATGTAAACTATTTACGTGAATTGGTTGAACTGCGTCCTGAAAAAGAGACGATGCTAGATTTGAGCAAAGACAACACTTCACGTACTCGTGAGCGTGCGCGTAGCCAAAAAATTCGCCGTGCCGTTAAGCGCCATGAAGAGCGTGTAACGACGACTAGCAAGCCTAAAAGTCGTACGACCAATGGTACAACGACGAATGGAAAAAAAACTAACGGTACGACAACCAATGGCACAACTACTGGCCGTCGCAAGCCTGCTTCAAGTACCCGTAACAGTGGTGCCGATGGTAGCCGCGGCACTGGTCGGCCTCAAACTGGTAAAGCGAAAGCGCCACGTCGATAAGCGAAACTTTCTCGTTGCCTGTTAGTTGATATTAAAATCCCGAGCTAAGCTCGGGATTTTTTCGTTTAAGACATTGATAATAAAATAAAAATTAAAACAATAGAGTTGGTATTGAGCACTTGTGCATGGATTGACATCCCTATGTTCATATTTTCTGGTATTAAGTGAGTAGAGTGAAGAAGCAGGCTACATGTGGCATGTATGGTATGGTTGACTAAATTTTAGTGATGCTACAATGTTACGATCACAGGCGGGTAGATTTGGAGTTAGTTAAACATGGATAGAGCAGGCATCTCAGCCGTTAAAGTGGCACTTATCTACGCAACATTTGCCGTGCTCTGGATATTATTCTCGGATATGACAGTCGAATTATTGCTAGATAACGCCCAGTTGCGCGCTCTCGCTCAAACCTATAAGGGGTTGATGTTTGTCAGTATTACCGCCTTACTTTTGCTCATGTTGGTGCTTAGAGGGAATCGCTTACTAGAAAAAGCCAATGATATGGACAGCCTCACTGGGCTGCACAGCCTTAGTATGTTTGTGCGTACTCTCAATATAACGATCAAAAAATTAAAGTCTAATGAGCGATTTATTCTTTGTTACCTTGATGTCGACGATTTTAAAAGTATCAACGAAACTCTGGGGTTTGAGCGTGCAGATGCATTTTTGCAGGATTTAGCTCACGATATTAACGAAATGACTTTGCCCAGCTCATTAGTATCGCGCTTACATGCCGATCAGTTTGCCAGTTTTGTAAAGTTGAGTGACGCTGTAGATATGGATTCTCATGTTCGGAGCGTCCAACGTCTGTATACCCATCGGGCCAAGCAACACAATATTGAAACAACTTGCTGCATAGGTGTTGCCATTTACCCAGCCGATGGTATCAGCGCCAGAGAGCTGATGGTTTCCGCGACTGAGGCTCTTTCTTAATGTTGCAAAGAAACAAAAGAACGCTATTCAGCAGCATGAGAATTTGAACTCATACATACGCATTGAAATTACGGAAACAGCAACGCTTACCGATATGAAAAAGAGTGTTGAAATTATTTCTAATCTGCAATCTAACGGGATTACTTTTTCCATCGATGATTTTGGCACTGGTTATACGTCACTTGCCATGCTCAAAGATCTTACTGTGGATGAAATCAAAATTGACCGCAGTTTCGTCTCTGAAGTAGAAAATGATGATCGTTCAAGAACGATAGTGAATGCCATTATTGCTATGGCGCAAAGTTTTGACATCGACATTGTGGCAGAAGGCGTAGAGAAGGCCAACCAATTGAAAATTTTGCAGGCAATGGGCTGTCAACAAGTGCAGGGCTACTACCTAGGGCACCCAATGCCAGCGGAAGATCTCATTAACCATTTGTCCTTGAATATTAATTAAAAATCTCACCTATAAAATGAGTAGTACGCTCAGTATTTATTAAGCTGATGAGGTACATATTTAGCGAGTTTGGTTGACTGCCGCTTCTTTGCAAGGCAGCTTCTTCACCCTCATGCACTGACTCTCAAAGCAAGAGGGCGAAGATTTTTCATACCAAGCTTCAGTTACCTAATTCAGCATAGTGTTCCTAAAAAAGATAAGTCTCATAACGAGCAAATGACAAACTATGGCTACAAGGTTTGTTGTAGTTGGAAATAGCGGCCTTGTTTGGCCAATAACGCTTGGTGGCTACCGTATTCCACGATTTCACCTTGTTCAATCAGGCAAATAGCATCCATTGTTTCTAACTCGACCAAGCGGTGAGTAATAAAGAGGACCGTTTTATGCGCAAAATGCTGTTGAAATAGAGCCAGAATTTGCTGCTCTGTTTGTTTATCCAAGCCTTCCGTGGGTTCATCGAGTAATAAAATTGAACCGTTGTGGAGCAGTGCGCGCGCGATACCGATGCGGCGTTTCTCTCCACCAGAGAGCTGACGGCCGCCATCACCCAGCCATGCGTCCAAACCTAGATCGTCCAATAGAGTATGTAAACCGACTTGCGTTAAGGCGTGAGCTAACTGTTGATCGTTTGCGCTTGGACTGGCCATCGCGAGGTTGTCTCGCAGCGTGCCATTGAGTACATCTACACGTTGGCTAACCACACTGATGGTTTGGCGAAGTTCGCTCTCATTCCATGCTGTTAAGTGGGTACCTGCAATGGAGACGCTACCTTGCTGTGGATCCCAATAGCGTGACAGCAGTTGCATTAAGGTCGATTTGCCAGAGCCTGTTTGCCCCACTATCGCAACGCGATGCCCTGCGGGAATATGGAGGTTGACACTGCGTAGCACATCTTGGCTGCTGTCAGGATAGTGAAAGGTTACGTCTGAAAATTCAATATCGAATTGACCTGAGTGCTGAGTTGAAGCGGTAGGAAATTGGACTTCAGGCTCAGCCAGAATAATATCGTTGAGGCGGCGAGCAGAAGTGAGTGTTTGTCCTAAATGTTGAAATGCACCAGCAATCGGCATCAGCAGTTCAAAACTTGCCATAGTTGCAAAAGCCACCAGTGCAATCATCGGGTCGGGTTGATTACCTGCCACACCATCGGCGGTAAGCCAGATCACTAACACAAGCGTCCAGCCATTAGCGAGCATGAGCAGTGCTTGTGCAAGGCCAGAAAAATGAGCGTTAGCCAATTGATTGACCAGCAATTTTTGCTGCGCGCTAAGAATCGCTTCACGGTAACGGTTTTCTGCACCAAACAGGGTCAGTTCACTGTAGCCTTGCAACCAGTCAAGCGTTGCAATACGCAAATCCGCCTTGTGCTGGGTGAGCTCGGCACCATTACGCTGACCCAGTTTATAAAAGAGGACAGGCCACACGAGCAGTAGCGTCAGAAGAATTGCACCAAGGGTTAAGCCAATGGCAGGGTCGAACCAACATAAGAATGCCGTTAACGCACTAATGCCCAGTACACCCACGGTTACTGGGCTGATTAAGCGTAAATAGACGTGATCCATAGCATCGATATCTGCCACTAGACGGTTGAGTAAATCAGCGTCTCTGAGGTTTGACACACGTCCTGGGATCAGTGGCGCGAGTTTTTGGAAGAAGAAAATACGCAGATCCGTCAGCAGCTTGAATGTAGCATTATGGCTGACAACACGCTCACCCCAACGTCCTGCAGTGCGTCCCATGGCAAACCCACGTACAAACGCGCCCGGTAGCATGTAGTTGAATGTTTCACGAGCAATGGTTAAGCCAGCAATGGCCGCTGCGGATAAAAACCAGCCGGATAAGGTCAGTAGACCAATCGAGGCAAACAGGGTTAAAAAGGCCAGCAGCATACCGAGAGATAAACCAAACCAGTGCTTTTTATACAATTTAAGGTAAGGGATGAGATCACGCATCAAGGTTCCCCTTATTGGCTTCATCAAGCGCTTGATTAGCTTGTAACATATCGGAAAACAGACCCTTTTGCTGGCTGAGTGTGTTGTAATCGCCTGTTTGAACTATCGCCCCATTTTGCATCACCAAAATCTGTTGCACCGATTTTAATGGTGCTAATTGGTGCGTCACGATTAAAGCGGTGTGGTGTTGAATTTGGCGGTTCAAACCTTGCATCACTAACTGTTCGCTGCGTGCATCTAAGCTGGCGGTTGGTTCATCAAGTAGCCAAAAATTGCCGTTTTGTAGCAGTGCGCGAGCAAGTGCAATTCGCTGAGCTTGTCCGACAGATAATCCACCGGATCGATCGGTGATGGCGTAATCCAAACCATGTTTGTCGACAAATTCAGCTGCATAGGCATTGTCTAAAGCCGAATGAAGCGCTTCGTCACTCATGTCATGCTTGCCGAGGCTGATATTCTCAACGATGGTTCCGTGCACCAATAGTGGGTTTTGCCCAACCCAACTGATCTGCTTACGCCAGCTGGTATGCTCAAGATCGCTCAGTTCAATACCATTAATTTTCAAACTGCCTTGGTAAGGCATGAAGCCTAAAATGGCGTTTACTAAGCTGGTTTTACCTGCGCCGCTTGGCCCGACAAGCGCAGTGGTTGAATGGTTATCTAACGTAAATGAAATTGGACCGACCAAGCGTTTTCCTTCTGGGCTAAACACTTCGAGATCTTGCGCTACAATGTCAATCTGCTGTGCACCGTCGAGCGAGATAGATCCTGATTTCACTTTGCTGATGTCTGTTTCCAAAAACTCGACAATGCTTTCAGCCGCGCCGACAGCTTGTTGTTTGGCGTGATAAAAGGTGCCCAAATCACGTAATGGTTGATAAAACTCAGGCGCAAGGATCAAGATAAATAGGCCGGAAAATAGAGTTACGGCTGTACCGTAGTAGCCGAAATTCAACTCGCCAATAAAGCTAAAACCAAAGTAAACGGCGGTGATGGCGATCGATATCGAGGTGAAAAATTCTAACACTGCTGATGATAGAAAGGCGATTTTCAATACATCCATTGTGCGAGTGCGAAAGACTTCAGAAGCGCCTTTAAGCTGATCGGCTTCGGCTTGTGTGCGGTTGAATAGGCGTATTGTAGTCATCGACTGCAGGCGATCATAAAAGTGACCAGATAACCGCTGCAGAGCTTTGAAATTTTTACGATTAGCATCGGCCGCTTTCATGCCGACTAAGGCCATAAACAGTGGCACTAAGGGGGCGGTGATTAAGAAAATCAAACCCGCCGCCCAGTTGACGGGAAAGACCACAATCAAAATCATAAACGGGATCAACACAGATAATGACATCTGCGGTAAATAGCGCGCAAAAAAGTCCTGCATGTTTTCGACTTGTTCAAGCAGTAATGTTGCCCATGCACCGGCAGGCTTACCTTTAATGTAAGCAGGGCCCAACTCGCGAACTTTATCCAGTATTAACTGACGGATATAAATGCGGATCTGCTCTCCGCAGCGAAAACCCGCAATTTCACGCCCCCATGCGCACGCGGCACGTGCGGCAATCGTCACCACCAAACCAAGAAAATAGGGAATGAGCTCTGCTTTATCAACTTGTTCAATAATCAGTTGATGCAGAATGGAGGCGAGGAGTGCGGCCTGAGCCAGCAAAAACACACTTGATAATACGCCAAGGCCAACAGCAATCATTAACCAGCGTTTTGCCAGTTTACTTTGCTGTTTGAGCCAATTATTCAAGCTACGTTGCTTTTTCTTATCCATTTCGAAGGCTTAATGAGAATTATTATGTAAACGGAAGGGCGGTAGTATACAAAATAAAGCCCGATGGATATACCACCGGGCTGTAGGGTTTTGTTATAAAACTGGAAAATAACCTTTTGCTTACTTGTCGTTCATGCCTACTTATCGTTCAAGCTATCTAGGTAACGTTCCGCATCTAAGGCGGCCATACAACCCGTTCCTGCCGAAGTGATCGCTTGGCGATAGTTGTGATCCATCACATCACCAGCAGCAAACACACCTTCAATACTAGTTTGAGTTGCATTACCATCAAGGCCAGATCTGACCACGATATAGCCCTCTTTCATCTCTAGCTTACCAGCAAACATGTCGGTATTCGGTTTGTGACCAATCGCGATAAAGACGCCCATCACGTCCAGATCTTCTGTCGTTTCTGATTGGGTGTGTTTCATACGAACACCCGTCACGCCAGTCTCATCACCTAAGACTTCCTCTAAGGTACGGTCAGTGTGCAGCACTATATTGCCGCTTGCGACTTTATCCATCAGACGGTTAATCAGAATTTTTTCTGCGCGGAACGAATCACGGCGGTGGATGAGGTGAACTTGTGCCGCAATATTAGATAGATAAAGCGCTTCTTCCACAGCGGTATTGCCGCCACCTACAACGGCTACTTTTTGGTTACGATAGAAAAAACCATCGCAAGTAGCACAAGCGGAAACTCCTCGTCCTTTAAAGGTTTCTTCTGAATCTAAACCTAGGTAACGTGCGGATGCACCTGTTGAAATGATCAGAGCATCGCAGCTATATTCTGCACTATCGCCTTTAAGGCGGAATGGCCGCTGTGAAAAATCAACTTCATTAATATGATCAAACACAATCTCAGTTTCGAAGCGCTCGGCATGCTCTTTCATTCGCTCCATTAAAGCAGGGCCCGTGAGGCCTTCGGCGTCTCCTGGCCAGTTTTCTACTTCTGTAGTGGTCGTTAACTGACCACCTTGCTGCATACCGGTAACGAGAACTGGATTAAGGTTAGCGCGAGCTGCGTAAACGGCTGCCGTATAACCAGCCGGGCCTGAACCAAGAATAAGAAGTTTGCAATGTTTCACGTTGCTCATGGGGACTCCAGTATCGAAAATGCTCGAAAATTTAACACGATTGTAGGGAATATCTCGAGTCAATTAAAGCGATTACATGGGCTAGCTTAGAAATAATCGTTATATAGCCAAACTAAGCAATGATGGGACTTGGCTAATAAGTCAGCCAACGTGTTTTTAAGCAATTTCGGCCGCTGGCTTTAGCCGCATAAAGCAGTTGGTCGACTTCTTCACACAATGCTTGGAGATCTAAATCCGTATTCGTTGCGGTCAACACGCCAAAACTCGAAGTGACGGATACCGATTCTCGTGATTCGGTTACAAAATGGTGATCTTCAATTTTTCGGCGCAAGGTTTCGGCAATTTCGCTAGCGACGCTTAAGTCAGTGTCGGGTAGTAAGATGAGAAACTCTTCCCCACCGTAGCGAGCGACAACATCGGAAGAGCGTACCGATGACTTAAAGATAGCCGCAATTTCCACTAATACTTGATCGCCAAAGGGGTGGCCGTAGGTATCATTAATGACTTTAAAATAATCAATATCGGTCAAAATAAGGCTAATCGGTTTTGCATCTTCATTATGTTGGATCTGTTCGTCTAATTGCGCTGAGTCGAATGGTTCGGCGTTTTTTTTAGGTGAAGATTGACCTTTGAACCAAGTCTGTTGCCACATCAAAATCCGTTGTGCGAGTTTAATAAGCGCTTCGCTACTATTTTGGTAAGATTTGGATTGATGTTTTGCAAATCGTTCTTCCATGTAGCGTCGATTATACAAGCCAGTCAAGGTGTCCGTTTTGGCAAGCATGCCCATTTTGATGCGAGAGCGGTTGGCCCAGATAAATATGACCAATAATCCGATTAATGCAAGAGCAAGGAAAAAGACGATTTCACCTAATAGATGAAACGTTTTCTGATGGTTTTCAATCTCTAGCTTTTGAAGTACGTTGTTCCAGTTTAGATCCTGATTTTCATATTGTAGACGCTCAAGATCAAACAACATTTGTTGTCTCTGTAAGTTCTCTATCTGTTCAACATTGCGAAGTGTGAGCGATCGTAAATGATAAAAATCATAAGTTTCATAGGCTTGTTTGTAGTTATTTTGCCCAGCATAAGCCTGTGCTGCCACTTTTAACAACTCTATCTGTTGAATAAGTAGATTTGATCTTTGCTTGATATGCACAATGAGTGGTTCTACAAATTCAATCACTTCACCGTAGCGTTTTTGTTCCAATAGATCTTGTGTTTGTAATAGCTGAAAAGTGGCAAGGTAGCCTGGTTGGCTTTCTCGGTACTGCAGTTCCTCTGCTTTTTTCAAGAAAAAGCGCATTTGATCTCGGTTGTTGGTATCTCGATAAAGCCGTGCAAGTTCGATGTTAATACGAAAGCGATGTCGCCCGTCACCCAGTATTTGTGCTAGCTTGAGTGCGGTTTTATAGGTTTCGATCGCCGCCGTGATTTGATTACGTGACTCTTGCAACTTAGAGATGTCGAGTAAGCTAACCAATTGGCTATAAGACATTTTACGCTGCTTGAAGTAACTGTAGGAATTTTCAAGTAACAGTTGTGAACGATCAAAATCTTGTAGCTGAACCAGTATTTGACCTAGACCGTGAGATATTCTCTCCATTAACTCTTTGTTATCAATGGATTTTGCTGTATCAATTGAGGTCATTATTGCGGCGTACGATTTTTTAAACTCGCCTTGCTCTTGGTAATAGAGGCTTTTAGCTAGTAATACTTCTGATTCGATTTGTGCATTGTGATCGTTTCCTGCTTCAACTAACAGTGCGTCAAGTTTCGGCAACACGTCGACTTTTTGGTGCCGTAAAGCTTGAATCTCTCTTAGTTTGAGAGTGAGCGTTTCAACGTTGGTGTGTTCTGTTCGCTTTAATCCTAATTGTGCCGCTTCTAAGCTCCTATCATATTCCTCTAGTAGCCCATATACAGTGACTTTGGCCAAATAGTAACGAACAACGAGAGCGGAAGGCTGTGACAATATGATGTAGTCTTCTTCTAGTTCACTAATTTGTGCTTTTGCCTTGATCGGTAGTGAATAGGTGATCTGCTCAATGCCCTCCAATGCTTGGAGAAATTTATCTTTAGGATCCATAGCCGCATAGGCATTGATTACACTGAAACCTAATGCGATGAAAGTCCACAGTGTGACTTTAATACTAGAGTTCACGAGTTGAGGATCTCCTTATCAGTTGAGCGATGTTTCAACTAAGTCTTAATAGTCAAATATATCAATTAGTTTGATGATCTAGTATTAACTTTAGTCTAATTTTTGGCATGGCTTACTACTTAAATGGTGCTAATTTCGAGTTAATGAGATGCTATATGGCTCATGGATTAATACATGCTAAATTTAGTCGAATCGAGCTGATAAATTAGTTACTGATATTTCCTTTAAACCCGCCCATGGTCTACATACCATTCCCACATCATCCTAATGTTGGTAATTCATTGTTTTTAAAAGCTTATTAACCTTGAAGTAGTGAGCTTGTCTAAAAATCGCTATGTGTCATGCTCGCTATTGGATGTTAATTCTCATTTTTGTTATTATTTAAGTATTAAATTTTGTATTGCTAGTCACATACAGATATAACATTCATTTTTACTTGAATGTGCACTATTAGTGCGTATCCTTAATGTAAATTAATTGTTAATTTAATGTATCCAGTCATTTAATTAAGGAGCTGGTGATGTTAGCTGTACACGAAAACACTTTACAGATTACGCAATTAAGTAAAAAAGCGATTCAACAACTTGCTCCCTCCTTTGCGCAATTACCACATACGGAGCATGCTGATGGTCAGTATCGTTTACGGCGCTACTCTGTGGTTCAATTTAGCAAAGGGAAAGTCGAGGCGTTGGACAAGCATGACTTTATGCAAACCGATCAAATCAATCATTTTCAAGGCAACATTAAGCGTCATTTCGATCCTATTTTACCCTCTACGTTACAAAGTGAAGGGATGAGAGAAGTGTGCGAGGTGTTTGTGAGTACGAATGGTCTGCCTAATGGGCAAGAGATTGAAATCCATCAGATCCGAATTGCTGCTGTGTTTGATGAGACGCAAGTCGCGCCAGAAGGTGTCCATCAAGACGGTTTTGATCATATTGCGTTGGTGGGGGTGAATCGCCACAACATCGTCGGCGGTGAAATTATGCTGTATCAAGACTGCCATGAAGCCCCTTTCTTTCGGAAAGTGTTAGAAAATGGTGAGATTGCGATGCTCGCGGACAGTAAGTTATGGCATAACGCTTGTCCTATTCGCTCAATTGAGCATGGGCAAGAAGGTCATATGGATGTTTTTGTGTTAACCGCTAAGGATGGCCGAAATGATCTTCACTCCTGAAAAAGTGCGTACGCAGTTTAGTGCTTTGTCGCAAAAATATCATGGTAAGTCAGTGAGTTTCTTAGATGGTCCAGGTGGCTCGCAAGTACCTAAGTCGGTAATAGAAAAAATGAGTGAATATCTGGGCCATTTTAACTCTAATTTGGGCGGACACTATTTTTCAAGCCAAATCACCACTGATTTAATGCAGCAGGCTCGTGAGTCGGTGCAAGCGCTTCTGAACGCTGAGTCATCAGGAAATATTGTATTTGGCGCGAATATGACCTCGTTGACTTTTCAGCTAAGTCGAGCCATTAGCCGAGATTGGCAAGCGGGCGATGAAGTGATTGTTACTGCGCTTGACCATTACTCCAATGTCTCCAGTTGGCAGCAAGCGGCGCAGGATAAGCACGTTACAGTGCACCAGGTAAAGGTGAACCAACAAGATTGTACTTTGGATGTTGAGCACTTACTGTCATTGCTCAACCCTAAAACAAAGCTGGTCGCGGTCACTTATGCTTCGAATACCACAGGATCTATTGTCGATGTTAAACGCATTGTGGATGCGGCGCATCAAGTCGGCGCGATGGTGTATGTGGATGCCGTTCACTATGCTCCGCACCATTTGATTGATGTACAAGAATTAGGCTGTGATTTTTTAACCTGTTCGGCATATAAGTTTTTTGGTCCACACGTTGGTATCGCTTATATCGCTTCGCAGTGGTTACATGCACTTAAACCCTACAAAGTTGAACCTGCAACCAATATTGGTCCGGGACGTTTTGAAACGGGTACGCAGAGTTTTGAAGGTTTGGCAGGCGTGATTGCTGCAGTGGAATATTTGGCGCAATGGGGAGACGAGAGTGGCTCGTTAAGAGAGCGTTTGATCGATAGTTTCATTCAATACAACCAGCATGAACGCCAATTGAGTGAGTATTTTCTGTATAAACTTAAAGGATTGAGTTCGGCTAAGCTCTATGGCCTGACCAAGGCTAACAGTGAGCTACGTACACCGACCTTTGCCATTCGCTTAGCTAATCACCATCCAGAATTTGTGGCCAAAACATTGGGCGAGCATAATATTTGTGTGTGGAATGGGCATTTCTATGCGCTTGGTTTAGTGCGTCAGTTAGATCTTGAAAACAGCGGTGGAGTTGTCCGTATCGGTTTTATGCACTACAACACGCGCAGTGAAATTGACGCTTTGTTTGATGTCTTATCCACACTAGCGTAACCAAAGTGGCCCGGAAATCTGTCGAAAGAAAGATTTCTGGAGCACAGTGCCTTTTTTAGCTTTCATCTTCGGTTGGCTCTAAGGGTAACTCTTCGATCACAATTGGCTCTTTGGGACCTAAAAATTTAGGTTGAGTATTCGTGATATAGAGATCTAAGAATGCTTTCGTACGAGCAAAGACCTCACGCAGCCTCACTTTAAAACCAGAACGAGTTGTTGGCCCTGCAACCGCTAAACACTGAGCATTAATGTTATGGTAGTTGGCAATAAAGAGTGCTCGCTCACAATGAAATTGTTGAGAGATGATCAAAAAATTGTCGGTTTCGAAAATACGTTTTGCGCGAACAATGGAGTCCAAAGTACGAAACCCTGCATAATCTAAGTAAATATGTTCACTCGGGATCCCTGCGCGCAGCAGATCGCGTTTCATCGTCCACGGTTCATTGTACGAACGGTGAGCATTATCACCACTGAGTAAAAACCCTTTTACCTTGCCTTGCTCATACAAAGCGATCGCGGCTTCAATTCGGTGGGTGTAGTAGTCATTGAGCGTTTTACCCAAGTACTTACTGGTTCCAAGTACAACAGCGACTTGGAATTGACCGACTTGATTTTGCTCGGTGACGATTTGTTTTTCGGCTTGCCAACTGACCCAGCGATCAATGCCAAGCACAAAAAGGCTTGAAATGAACAACAGTACAAACACGTGGCGAAGCAGCGTGTTAACCCGCTTTTTCCAAACAGGGCGAGAGTGATTTGAAGATGAAAATTTTAACACTAAATTTGACGGTTCCTTTGTGCCCAGATCCCGATGGCAATAAAGCAGAGCATAATAATGCTAAACATCATGCCTGATTCTAACTGCGAAAGTGTCCGAGCAAGGTAAGGGCTCGCTTTGATGATCACCAAACCGTAGCCGAAAGCGTTAATCAATATAAACGTAAATGTGCGAACGACAAAGTGTTGGTTGCGCATTAGCTTGCGCATCGCGGCGTTAATCTCCCCACCGAGCATTACGAGCAAACAAGCGATCAATGCGGTTGATATCTCCGTTAAATACGGTGATAAGTAATGCCCTGCGGGCGCTAAAAAGTTCATCATATTGACTCACAGAAAAAGCCCCTAAACATCAGCCGAAGCTTAGGGGCAGCAGAGTAGGAGCTTAGAAAGCAGTGCGTTTGTAGCGGCGGTATACTGGCTGCCAAAAATGCTGCTCAATGGCGGTTTCTAACACATCATCTGGGATCTCCAGTGCAACGCCTTGCTCAATTGCTTTTTTCGCTACCGCAAACGCAATTTTCTTGGAAACGGAGTGAATGGCTTCCAGTGGTGGAAGTAACGCACCATGCCCATTAAGCGCCAGAGGTGAACAGTTGGCGAGTGCGCGGCTTGATTCCATCAGCATCTCATCAGTAACTCGACGAGCATTGACCGCCAGTACGCCTAAGCCGATACCAGGGAAAATATAGCTATTGTTGCATTGTGCAATTGGGTAGGTTTTACCGTTATGCAACACGGGAGCAAACGGGCTGCCTGTGGCGACGAGTGCTTCACCGTTGGTCCAACGGATAATGTCATTGGGCGTCGCTTCAACACGGCTGGTTGGGTTCGATAGTGGGAAAATAATCGGGCGTGGGCAGTGTTTATGCATCTCTGTGATAATCTCTTCACTGAATAATCCCGGAGCCCCAGAAACACCGACCAACACCGTTGGCTTGCCATTTTTCATTACTTCCAATAATGAGAAACCATTACCTTCTGTATTCCAATTATGCGTGTCTTTGTTTTTTTGCACGAGGCGCTGTTGGAAATCAAGTAGGTTAGGCATTCCTTCTTGCAGCAGACCCCAGCGGTCAACCATATAGACTTGAGAACGAGCTTGAGCATCTGAAATACCTTCTGACACCATTTGCGCGATGATTGCTTCGGCAATACCACAGCCTGCAGAGCCCGCACCAAGAAAAGCGATACGTTGCTCGGAGAGTTGACTGCCCGCGGCTTTGCATGCGGCCAATAGCGAACCTACAGTTACCGCCGCAGTGCCTTGAATGTCATCGTTAAAACAACAAATACGGTTTTTATAACGCTCTAATAGTGGCATTGCGTTCTTTTGTGCAAAATCTTCAAATTGGATTAGTGCATCAGGCCAGCGACGTTGCACCGCTTGGATGAACTCTTCTACAAATGCATCATATTCAGCCCCAGTAATCCGAGGGTGACGCCAGCCCATGTACATCGGGTCAGCCAAGCGCTGTGGGTTATTGGTTCCAACATCGAGCACGACCGGTAAAGTATAAGCAGGGCTAATACCACCACATGCGGTATAAAGTGCCAGTTTGCCGATAGGAATACCCATGCCACCAATTCCTTGGTCGCCCAAGCCGAGAATGCGTTCACCATCGGTCACTACGATAACTTTTACGTTATGGTTCGCTGCATTATTGAGTAAGTCATCGATGCGATCTCGATTCGGAAAGGAAATGAACAGACCGCGGCCGCGACGATAAATATTTGAAAAGTTTTCACACGCGGCACCCACCGTTGGTGTGTAGATGATGGGCATCATCTCAGTGATGTGGTTTTGTACTAAACGATAGAATAAGGTTTCGTTGGTATCTTGAATATTACGCAGATAGATATGCTTATCCATATCACTTTCAAAGCTGCAGTATTGTTGGTATGCGCGAACAACTTGTTCTTGTATCGTTTCCGTCGTTTCAGGAAGCAGGCCTTCTAAGTTGAAGGAACTGCGCTCTTCAGCACAAAATGCACTGCCTTTATTGAGCAAAGGCGTGCTGAGTAGAGCGGGGCCCGCATAGGGAATATAAAGAGGGCGTTTATCATTATTCATTGTCGGCCTATTTTAGGGTAGAAGGGAACTCAAAAATGATAACGGTTTACTCATGAGATTGTAAATAGACGAGCGGCGACACATGGCACAGAATACTGAAGAATGCCGATAAAAACGGTAGAATTCTCCGTGTTAATTGCTGAGGGCACCAATGTATACATTTTTGTCTATTGGTCTCCTTAAGCAGAGATTTCAAAAGTAGTGTTGAGCGATGATCACTTTAAGTGATAAAGCCACTTTTTGTTCACGGTTTGAAATATTAATCAATCAGACACATATGTCAGTAAGTCTGTTTATGCCTTGTTACAAATCTGGTTTTGATATAGCCAATCCATTCGGTTTTAAGGCATAAAAGACTGTTTTTTTATATCCTATTGCTATATGAACAATCATGGATGATATTGAGTACAGTGTGCTGCCAATTTGTCGGGGGACAAAATGAATACACAAGAAAGGAGACGGGTGGTGTTTGATTACACTACATTTCTTGGTGCGTCATGTAATAAGAAATGGACATTCCTCGAAGCCATGACGTCATTTGCACCGATTTTTGGTACGGTATGGAAAGACAGCATTAAAGAATTATCAAGCCCAGAGGATCGCCTATGGGAAATGGCGTTGAAGTCGTTATCAACACGCCGTAGTGATGAAGCGAATTTAATTTCACTGGTGAGATTGGCGAAATTAGAGGGGATTGAAGAGCTAAAATTAGTAATGCCGTATGCGTTGGATTCTGAACAGATCCAATTGATTCAAAATAAAAGCCAATCTTTGATAAAAAATACAAAACCAGATGAATTTCTTATCACCCTGTAAGGGTATAAACAGATAACGGGGCATATTTAATGCCCCGTTATTGTTGAGTACTAGTCAATCAAGCCATATTGAGAACGCAGGATCGTAATGATCTCTTGCTTTGGATTTTGGCTTAATACGATCGGTTGGCCAACAATTTTCTCTGCAATCGCAAGATAGGTGTTGGAAATATCCATTAATGCAGCCAAAGGCAGCGCATTATCACGTGCAAGCGCTTCTCGCTCAGCCATCCGTTCTTTGTTGAGTAAAATATCTGGGTCAGGGAAGTAGTTGAGCAAGAATTGACGAAAACCCTCTTTCGAATTTTCCACAATACGTCCTTGCTGATAGGAAGCGCTGTCCCAGATGCGAGAAGAGTCCGGCGTACCTACTTCATCCATATAAATGAGTTTCTCAACGCCGTTGGCATCGGTGACATAACCAAACTCAAACTTGGTATCGACGAAAATTTGCTCTACTTGGCAGAGTGCATGGCTAATGACGCCAAAGCCTTCTTTTAATAGCTTTTCATACAAGGCAATATCTTCGACACGACTGAAGTTAAAAGCGGCAAAATTCTCTTCAATATTATGACGTGAGATATTGACATCATCGGCTTCTGGAACACCGGGAATGCCTTTTAAGATGCCTTTGGTTGATGGTGTAATGAGCAGTTCTGGCAGTTTTTTATCTTTCTGCAAGCTTTCTGGTAATTGAATACCACAAAAATCTCGTTCACCTTTTTCGTAAGCACGCCACATTGAACCGGTAATATACTGGCGACAAATCGCTTCAATTTTGATTGGCTTGGCTTTTTGCACAATCCATACAAAAGGATGGGGAATATCTAAAATATGGCTATCGGCTAACCCGTTCTCTTGAAATAGCTTAAACCAGTGGTTTGAAATCGCGTTCAATGCCGCGCCCTTACCCGGTACACCTTTGATGCCACCTTCGGCATGCCAGATACAATCAAAAGCAGAAATACGGTCACTGATTACCATAATGGCTAAAGGTGCATCAGGAGCAACGTTGTAACCTTTTTCTTTGATCAAACGCTGGCTATCTTCTGGAGTTAGCCAATAAACAGAGCGAACTTTGCCGCTATGAACAGGTTGGTGAGTGCGAATTGGGAGGTCGTCATTGACGGCAAGGATTTGATCAGCAAGGCTCATTTAGACATTCCTATCTTTTTCAAACGTCATACAGAGAAGATATCGCTTAGCTCAACACTAATAAGGATATCGATAAACTGTGCGCATCATACCAGAACTATTTTCTGCTGCCAGATAAAAAGCAAACGATTGCCTTTTGTTTGAAAAATTAAGCAGTGGTGAGTTGAATTCAGGAGAAAAGATGCAGTTCTGAGCCGATAAAGCGGCAAACATTGAGATAAAAGCGAAGTAAATAGAGGGGCGATAGCTCGCCAAAAGCCACATATGTGACTTTGGCGAGTCGCACTGAGGATTATTAGGTTTAACTGAGTAAAATTAAAATAGTTCCTGTCAGTGTCATCAGTATATTGGCGATAGCATAGGTGCCAGCATAACCCAATGCGGGAATGGTCGATTTTGCGTAGTCGTTAACGATATCCATCGCTGGTGCGCAAGTTCGTGCCCCGATAATCGCACCAAATAGAAGCGCGCGGTTCATTTTCAAAATGTACGCACCGACCAAATAGGCAAAGACGACTGGCACCACACTGACTAAAAATGCAAGGCCGATCACTTGTACCCCCACTTCTGAGAGGTGCTGGAACATTTTCCCGCCAGCACTTAAGCCAATGCCTACCATAAAGAACATCAAACCTAGGTCTTTGACCATATTTAATGCCCCTTGCGGTACATAGCCGAAAGTGGGGTGGTTGGCTCGTAAAAAACCAAGCATAATGCCAGAAAGCAGTAGCCCAACCGCGTTGCCTAAACCGAAGGAGACTTGTCCAAAGGTCATGGTGATCAAACCAAACAAAATGCCGAGAATAAAGAAGCTACAAAAGGCGAGTAAATCGGCCATTTGACTATGGATAGAGATGAAACCGATTTTATCGGCCAAGCCTTGAACACGGCTTTTTTCACCACTGACTTGCAGCACATCACCTTTGGCAAGCACAATGTCTAAGTCCATTGGCATTTCAATTTGTGCGCGTATCACTCGGTTCAGGAAACAGCCATATTCGGATAAATTCAGATCCGATAGGCGTTTACCGGCAATACTGTCACTTTTTACGACAATTTCCTCTTCAGAGATGCGCAAATCAAGTAGGTTGCGATCAAACACCTCTTTGCCATTTCGAAAGCTAGGGTCTAGCCTTGCATGGCTGTCAGGGAAGCCAACCAGTGCAATTTCATCCCCTTCTTGCAAGATGGCGTCACCGTCAGGATGGGCAAGAATGCCATTACGTCGGATGCGTTCAATATAACAACCCGTTTGACGATAAATACCAAGCTCACGTAAATTGCGCCCATCAATCCAGTTGATCAACTCTTGACCAACGCGATAGGCACGGATGATGGGTAAATAGACTTTGCGTTGACCGCTGCCACCCAAACCACGCTCTTGAGCAATCTGTTGAGCAGAATCAGAGAGGTTTTGTTTTTGCAACTTAGGCAGTAACTTGGCAAACATGATCATACTGATAAGGCCAATTAGATAAGCCATCGCATAACCCACCGAAACATTATCTAAAATAAGGGATAAATCCATATTTCTTGGAATGGTGGCTAGCCCGGAGTTTAACGCATCTTGTGCGCCTACTAATACGGGGGTGGAGGTTAATGCACCTGCCATCATACCAGCAGCTAAGCCAAAATCGAGGCCGAGATAATAACTGCCAAAATAGGTAATCCAAGTGGCGGTAATGAGCACCACTAAACTTAAGATGAGATAATGTTTTCCGTCACGGAAAAATATGCCAAAAAAGTTAGGGCCAGCTTCAATGCCGACACAATAGATGAACAGCATGAAACCGATGGTTAAGGCTTCAGCATTGAAGGAAAAACCAAGGTGCCCCATGATGAGAGATGTAATTAACACCCCAATAGAGTTGCCCAGTTGTAAGCTACCAAAACGAATTTTGCCAAAACCAAGGCCAATCGCTAAGACAACAAAAATAAGAAGAATAGGGTTCTGATCAAGCAAAAGTACGACGTCGATATTCACGGCTCAACTCGTTATGTGTGCCAAGTGGGGTAGGTAAAGTGTGGGAATTGTATCTGAATATTGCAAAAAGATAAGTGAAATTTGTGACAATTGACATTTCATTGACCTAATTTGAGAGAAAGAGCCATTTATTTATAAATAGCAAAAACCCGCTAAAAATCAGCGGGTTTTTATGTTTCTTGGTTTTATTCGTCGAATAAGCCTAAATGCTCTTTCGCATAAGCTTCGAAATCAGTACAGCCACCGATGTGTTCTTGATCAATAAAGATTTGTGGCACAGTCTCAACGGGTTTACCCACTGTCTTTTCTAAATCAGCTTTGCTGATGCCTTCCGCGTGAATATCGACATAACGGTAGTTAAAATCATCGCGTTTTAATTTCAATGTTTCGGCGTGTTCTTTTGCGCGAACACAGTAGGGGCAACCAGGGCGGCCAAAAATAACAACGAACATAGCTTTCTCCTTCATTCTTGTTGCATGCAACTATGCCCGATTCAAGGTCGGAAATAAAGTGGCATTCACCAGTTACTTCAATAGGTAAAAGCTATTGCTTATTCCTTAATCAAAGCAAGCTTACCTCTCGATGGTGTTGGGAATAGATCAATAATGGCTTGGCTGTGACATGCCGCATAAACTTGTGTTTTTTATGTGGTTATTTGCTCCACATTGCACTGCATCAAAAAATTTTTTTAACGATAGGTGCACTCTAAACAGAGCTAATCTAGATGAGAGAAAAGGGAGTTATTCATGTTCCAATTTATGACGGCGACGCGGATCATTTTTGGAGAAGGAGCGTTATTGAATTCACTTTCTGTTCTCAACCAATATGGCTATAGCGTACTGCTGGTTTCGGGAAAAGAACAACAACGAGCTTCCCCTATTGTTCAATACCTGAAAATGCAGAATATGCGCTATCAGCATGTAGCTATTGTTGGTGAACCTAATATTACCATGGTGGAGGAAACGGCCATTTTAGGCCGACGTTTTCAACCGGACATGGTCGTTGCTATTGGTGGCGGTAGTGTGATTGATATGGGCAAGGCACTCGCGGCAATCATTCCTAACCAAGGTAACGTTTATGATTATGTGGAAGTGGTTGGCCGAAATGTGCCGTTAAAGACAAAACCGTTGCCATTTATTGCTATTCCAACCACCGCCAGTACGGGATCCGAAGTCACGCGTAATGCTGTGTTGAAATCGGGACAAGACAAAGTAAAAGTAAGCTTGCGCAGCCCAGATATGCTGGCAGATGTTGCGATTGTTGACCCCACGTTGACCTATGGTACCGACAGTTACACCTCTGGCAGAGGCGCAATGGATGCTTTTACGCATTTAATGGAAGCCTATGTGTGTGGTGAACCCAATCCACTCACCGATATGGTGTGTGAAGAGGGGTTGCGCAAACTCAGTCGTTCTATATTGCCAGCGTGTCGAAAAGATGATCATAAAGCGCGAGCGGATCTCTCTTTTGCAGCAATGCTTGGAGGAATGGCAATTACCAATGCAAAACTTGGCGCGGCACATGGCTTGGCATCGGCATTGGGAGGGAAACTTGATGCTCCACACAGCGTGATCACGGCGCGTTTGGCCCCTCATGTTATGCGAGAAAACATTCGAGCAGCGCAAAAAGCAGGGCGAAATGATGTACTTACACGTTATAAAAAAAATCGCTCAAATTGTGACTGGCAGAACAAATGTTCACGTTGAAGATGGCGTGCTGTGGGTGAAAATGATGTTAGATAAGTTGCAACTGCCTAAACTCAACCAGTTTGGTGTGTGCAATACGTCGTTTGAGCGCGTGGCGTTAGATGCTTTAAAGTCGGTCGCGATTAAAGGTAACCCTTTGCCTTTAACACAAGAAAGGTTAATCCATATATTAAATCAAGTTTGCGAGTGCCAAGGTGAGTGTGAGGAGTGGCAACCGAATTCATCCAATCAGGTAGAAGTTAGGCATGATCCAGTCGCGCCTGAAAGTAGCAAGCAAAGTTGATAAAAAAACGGAGCAATTGAGCTCCGTTCTAACGATTATTTTAGGATCGCGATTATCTTAGAACTGTGACAGCTTATCGTAGCGCGAGTCTTTTAGTACATCCTTGACGCGTTTAAGATTTTCACGAAAACCAGAGCCACGGCGCAGGGTGAAACCAGTAGCCAGTACATCAATTACCGTCATTTGCACCACACGGCTTGCCATGGGCATATAGACGTCAGTATCTTCAGGTACGTCAAGAGAGATCGACAACGAGCTTGCTTTGTCCAGCGGTGAATCTTTTGCCGTAATCGCAATGACAGTCGCACCATTTTCGCGCGCAAGATTGGCGATTTCCACTTGGCTTTTAGTACGACCTGTATGCGAAATCAAAACAATTACGTCATTGTCGGTACAGTTGATACAACTCATGCGTTGCATCACGATATCTTCAAAGCAAGTGATCGGAATGTTAAAGCGAATAAATTTGTTTTGGGCATCTTTTGCTACAGCAGAAGAGGCTCCTAAACCGAAGAAAGAGATCCGTTTTGCTTGTGTGAGTAAGTCAACGGCACGGTTAATTTGCATTGGATCCAAGCTGTTTTTAGCCACATCCAAACACGCCATAGTCGATTCGAAAATCTTATGGGTGTAGGCGTCTGGGCCATCATCTTCTTCAACATTTCGGTTTACATACGGAGTTCCGTTAGCAAGGCTTTGCGCTAAATGAAGCTTAAAGTCGGGAAAGCCTTTGGTGTCGAGTCGTCGACAAAAGCGGTTTACCGTTGGTTCACTGACATCGGCCATTTTGGCGAGTGTCGCAATACTTGAGTGAATCGCGGTTTGGGGCGAAGCCATAATTACTTCGGCGACTTTACGTTCCGACTTGCTAAAGTTTTCCAGATTTTTTTGAATTTTTTCTAATGTATTCATAGTGTTCACGCGGGCGAAGAGAACAACTCGTTGGTTTTACCCGGTCGCCCTTTGGGGGGATTGGAAATAACACATTTCCAAAAAGGTAAGTTAAACCAACGCCATGCAATGAGTATAAACCTAGGATGTAGATTTCCGTAACAATTCAAGTTAACAATTGATGAGAACATGACAAGCCTCAAACAAAATTTCATGAAAACTACAGCATTTAGATTTAAATCGATGATTAATGGAAATTTCTAGCTCATTAATGATGTATTAGTTACAGCAAAAAGAAATAAATTTTCAATTCGCTGTAACTTATAGGGATTCTAGCTGATGATTCTTTGAGCAAGCAGCTCAATTTTGGCCATCAAATTAGGCGCTAGCGTGGCAATATGTCGCTGCTCATCTAAGATCGAGTGCAAGATAGCATGTGTTGTTAGCGGGTTGGCTAGTACCACGCGAAATACGATGGTATCAAGCTTGTCCCAGCGTTCTGGGTTTAAACGGGTTCGAGAGACAAATGAACGCCCCGTTTCCCTTTGTTTTTTCTGCACAAACTGGGTGATTTCATTTAGCAACGCGTTCAGTTCTGCTTTTTGATTGGGCAAGGCTTGTTGCAGTGCTTGGCGAACAAAAGCAGGAATATAACGATAGGTTAAAAGACACAGTTCGGGTTCAGAAATCAGCTCAAAATCGTCTTGTTCTTTAATTAGATCGGCGAAATAGCGAGCTTTAGCTAGGCTTTGGTCAATCAATAATTCGTAGCCAGGGCGACTAATAATGTGCATGCTAGCGTACACCAACATGGCCATACCTGAACGAGAACCTTCTAACGTATGGCTGCCTAGATCTTTTGAACCTTTCCGCAAAATATACTGCGCATGGTGCTCAATTGAATGCATAGCATCAGGCTTTTTGAATAGTACCATGCCTGCACCCATAGGGATGTAGAGCTGTTTATGTGCATCAATCGTGACGGAGTCAGCCAACTCAATACCATTGAGTAAGTGTCGGTGATTATTCGACATTAATGTTGCACCGCCCCAAGCGGCGTCTACGTGAAAATGACAACCTTCTTGCTGGCAAATATTGGCGATATCTCTTAAGGGATCAATATTGCCCGTTTCTGTCGTTCCGGCGACGCCAACAACCGCAAAAGGTTTAATTTTCTGGCTTTTTAGGTGTGCCATTTGGGCTTTCAAATCTTGTGGGCATAAGCGGTTGTTGTGGTCGGTTTTTACACAAACCAAGCCTTCTTGGCCGATACCCAATATGTCAGCGGCTTTCTTTAAAGAGTAATGGCCACGATCAGACACTAAAATGGCTAACCCGTGGTAACCATAATGACGCATGGCTTTAAACAGCCCCTCTTTTTCGACGCCTTGGAAATCACCATCGGCTTTCAAAGCATTATTACGAGCCACCCACAATGCCGTGATATTGGCAATTGTTCCGCCAGAGCAAAATGCACCGAGCGAATGATTAGCGCTATGCATCCATTGGCTGTAAAAAGCGTCGTTTTTTTGATAGATCAAACGATGCAACATACCCAAAACCTGCCGTTCTAGCGGTGTAAACGCTTTTGACGTTTCAATTTTGACTAAGTTTTGATTCAGCGCAATCATGATCTTTGATAACGGCATCAAGAAATATGGCAGTGCAGATGTCATATGACCAATAAAGCTAGGAGCCGAGGTATGCACTGAATGAGCGACTAAATTATCCAACAAATGCTGAGTATGTTCTGAAACGAACTCCGGTGACTCTGGAATTTGCGGATTAGAGAAATCTTTTTCGATCTCTTTGAGTGGTTTTTCTTCAGCGACAATATGTTCACGCAAGAAGAGGTTCAAATTGCGCGATAGCTCTTGGTCTATTTTTGTCAGTGTTGAGTCGGGGCCTTCGGGCACAGTGAAGATCCGTAACAAGCTCTCGAAACTCACATTTGCAGTTTTTTGTTCTGATACCATACAGCTTCGTTATTTTGATTTTATGGAATGCGAGCGGCACAATCTAAACGAAAACGGGACAGTTGTCCCGTCTTAATTCGGCTAGAGTAGAGGCGGCGACTAGTTACAGACTTTCTTTTCGATCAAGGCGATGGCATCGTTATATTTATTCAACGCAGCTTCGATCTGCTTCGGATGACTGAGCAATTCGGCTAAAGCTGAACGTAATTCATAGTTTTTTTCGTTAGGCTTTGCTTGGCGATCTTCATAGGTGATTTTAGCAATGTGGCCGAGATCATCACTGCGTGAGGCCAATACTTTAATGTCGTGCTGTTCTAGTTTTAACCAAGCTTCTACAGGTTGCGAGGTGGCGACTTTCGAAGGATCGTTGCTTAGGTAATAATGGACTGCCGCACGGCTTAATTCAAAGTGATGCTGGCGTCCTTGCAGAAACCATTGGCTAACTTCAGTAAGTTCAGGATATTGCGCGGTCGTTAAGTCTGCGAGATCACTATACCAATGGAGAGACGCGTCGACATAAGCGTCATATTTTTCGGATAAGCATTGGTTATTAGCAGCGAGAGCAACATTCGCTGAAGTTGAGAGCAGTAGGGCAACGATAACACGTTTCATAAATCTTCCTTTGGGCTTTGTTATTGTGTGGGAGTTTTCTACTCCCTATTGTTAGTTTAAATGAAGGCTAAAGTGATTCCTGAGATCTAGCCTGCAAGTGATACAAAGAACAGCATAAGAA
Source organism: Vibrio sp. ZOR0018 (assembly GCF_963865925.1). Lineage (NCBI taxonomy): Bacteria > Pseudomonadati > Pseudomonadota > Gammaproteobacteria > Vibrionales > Vibrionaceae > Vibrio > Vibrio sp. ZOR0018. The sequence goes on from NZ_CAWMCN010000123.1 coordinate 200,638, forward strand.
TAGGCACCAGTAGGCTGAGAATAAACCCACTGACAATCGCGATCGGTACGCAACGAACCCCGCCAGTTGTCTGGATCACGGGCAAGGTGAAATCCATCGCGGTTGCCCCAGCATAGCCGATGGCAGAGCAAGGTTTGGTTCGGATTAGCATGGGGATCATCACTAAAGCAACCAGTTCTCTAAGTAGCTCTATCATGAAAGAGGCACCACCATAGACTGGGCCGAAAGCATCACCCATTAAAATCCCGGCAAGTGAATACCATCCAAAACCGGAAGCCATGGCTAGTCCTCGATAAATTGGGATATCAAGAATCATGGCCGCAATGATCCCCCCAATCCAAGAGGTCAATATAATGACTAATGCGATGACCATTCCGTATTTATTGAGCAAAATTTGTCGTAGAGTTAAACCACTATTTCTCAACTGAATACCAATAAAGAAAAGTAATACGAACAAGATCCATTCACTGGCGGTGCTCACCCAACTTAAATCGAATCCTAATACAACCCCAAGCGCCAATCCTCCACCGACAACCACAATCAGCTTTACGGATTCTAACGCCATGCTAGATAGTGGCAGTTTTGAATGGTTCGCATCGGTTTTTATGGGTAGAAATTTGTCAATAAAAGGCAAGACCAATAAGTTGCAAGCACCAATCATCAAGAAAAATACGGTGGTAAATTTGAGTATCAACTGTAGGTTACTGCCCAAGTTATCGAGGGCTGCCAAGCTTAAACCCATCAGAAACAGAATGACGTAAACTAACCAAGACGTGGCTTTATTTAATGCTGCTAGCCACTGTTGATTGGCAATAGAAAATAGATACCCCACTATTAGTGGGGCAAAAATAAATAACATCCCTGAGTACATCTCATCCTCTGATTATTTTGGGTTTAGAAGCCGCTTGCGTTGATCACATCATTGAGTTTTGATTTGAATTCAAGCTCACTAAGGTTACTTAAGTTGTATAGCACCTCAGCTCCGGTCGCATTAATTTCGACGTCATGCTCTTCAATCTCTTCATCTTGACGACGAAACAGTAAAAGATGGTGAGCAATACGTGCCACATCAAGGTAACTGACTTCGTGAGAAGATGCGACTAAAGATTGATTTCCTGCTACTTCAAGGAAATCTGAGTCGAACCCCCAACTTCTTAACACAAGCTGACTGGTTTTTGAACATCGCGACTGAAAAATCTGTAGGGCGATGTCTTGATCGAGATAGTTGCCTTTCTCAAGATATAAATGATATTCGTGTACAAGACAAAACAAGCCAATATCCGCAAGTAGACCGACAAGTAAGGCTTTTTCTTGCTCTAAATGTTGATATCGGCTTGGTTCTAGCTGTTTAAATGCGTGAGTTACCATCACCATGGTTGCGCCAAGCTCTCGCGATATGGCGGCGCTATTAACCAATATTTTATTGCATTCTTTGCTTAAGTTTACAGAGTGCTTTAACTGCTCAATCGCTTGAGCTGTTACAATGTCGCGTACTCGTAGTATGCCTAAGCGTGATACAGCCGTGACTAAATCCGTACAGGTAATATTTCGACGATTAAAGACAACAGAGTTTGCTACGCGTACTACAATTGCAGTCAGTCCGGGATCTTCAAGTAGACAATCGGCGACATCTGAAATTTCAGTAGATTCTAATGTGCATAAGCGCTGTATTTTTAGAACAACATCCGGAATAGGAGGAAGTGAAATTTTTCCTGTGCTGAGTGAGTGTTCAACCAATTGAGAAAATTCACTTTCTAACCCTTGGATGAGCATTTGATGATGATCTGGAAGCCAGTAAAAAGATAGATGATTCATAAATTTGTGCTCAATCTGTACTGAAGGCATTTTACCGTCTGCTAACCCAAATAAGCAATCAATTCACCATCAATCGCATTAATTTGTTTTCTTGATGCATTAATCTTAATACGTTAATGGAAAGCGTATGTGTCAAAAAAATTTATTCATAAACACAATGATGTGATTTCTATCTCATAACTCTGCTGAGATATGTCTATTGATGTGATGTATGCCCAGACTTATTTTGTATCGTTAACTATGATAGTACCCATATTAAGCAAGCTAATACTAAACTACTACAAGCTTGTTACTAACTTACTCTTTTTATTCGCAAAAATACGCTGCTATCTGGTGATCACTATTAATCGGGGAACTTGATTAAGGATCAATGGATATGATTGAGCATGCATTTTTCAATTACGTTATTAAATTTGGCGCATTTCAAAAGCGTTCAATGTTTGGCGGTGTTGGGCTTTTCCAAAAAGAAGCGATGTATTCACTGATTAGTGAAGAGTCTGTTTTTATTCGTGGAGGTGAAGAGCTCGATGATGCACTTACAAAATTAGGCTGCGAAAAATACAAACACGTTAAAAAGCAGACCACAGCAACCGTTAATTATTATGATATTACTGAGCTTTTTGTGAGCAATCATGAGAGCCTAGATTCGATCATTGAACGTTCCATTCGCTATTCTGTTGAGCAACGTAGCTTTCAAAAATCCTCTGCAAGCCGTCGACTACGTGATTTACCAAACATGCAGTTAACGTTAGAGCGTATGGTTAAAAAAGCGGGCATCAATGATGTGGAAACGTTCATGCGCTTAGGTGCTCCTACGATATTTTCTAAAGTGAGAAAAACGTACGGTAGTGACGTCGATGTAAAACTACTGTGGAAGTTTGCTGGTGCGATCGAAGGTATTCATTGGAAATTGCTGCAAGAGCCTCGCAAGCGTCAATTATTAGAAAGCTGCTCATTACGCTAACAGTTTTGTAGCACTGTTATCAAATAAATAAAGATAGTTATCAAATAAAAAGCCGAGTCTTACGTCTCGGCTTTTTATTGTATTTAGCTTACATCTAGAACTTAAAACGAGTCGTAAACATCAGTTGATCGCCGTAAGCATCATTGATGCGAGCCTCGGCACCGAGAGAGAAAAGTTCTGTAGAATGAAAACGGGCATAAACAGACGCAATCCAGTCATCATTGTCATCGATAGAAACAAAGCCACCTTTGCCACCAACTTCCAACTGTGGTCCAAGCCATTGACGTACGCCAAGGTTTAATTCCATTCCTGTATCGGCGCTTTTATTATCGCGGGTATCTACGAGGCGTAATAGCATTTCACCCGTGAAGTCAGCCCAGTTGTTAATAGGAGCATGAAAGCCAAAACCTGCGGCTGCGTCAAAATCACCTTCAAACTCAGAGTCTATACGACCAATAACATGTGCATTTGGGTGAATTGATTTGCTCATCGCAGCACCAAAGGTGACTGGACTTGCTCCAATACGAGCTTCGATATAGTCGTAACTAAAATTGCTCATGACGGATGGGCTATTTCGGTCTATTTCTGCCAGTGTTTGGCCTGAGGCTAGCAGCAAAGCGGCTGCAATGATTGTTTTACGCATAGTCACTATAAACCTATATTTTTAGTTTATTTCCATGGTCAGTCGCGGAATGCCCGCGGTGACATTAAAGAATTTAGACATCATAGTGCATAGATTGACATTGTCGCCATTAAAAAGTGTCATTCTTTTGTTGTCTTCGCAAAAAATAAGCAAAGACAGTGCCATTTCTTCGTTAGGATATTTTATTCACCAAAACTGATGCGGTTTTGTGCGATCGCATTGAAGATTTTCTCGGCATCCAAGACTCTAGCCCAAGGCATTAAATCTGATTCGTTTTCAATCATATATTGTGTTAATTGATCTTTGATAACATCGCGAAGTTTGTTCCCATCCCAAGGTTTGGCTACATAAAAATGTAGGCTGGCATGATTCACCGCTTCTACGGTGTCTTCTAGCCCTGCTTGGCCTGTTAGTAGTACTTTGCGTGTATGTTGCGTCTCTTCATTGTGGCTTAATTCAATTAAGAAACTAATGCCTGTTTGTTCGGGCATAATGTGATCGCACAAAATTAAAGCCAGCTTGATATTTTGAGCTTGGTGATCGGCAATCACTTCTTTTGCCTCTGCAACAGATTCTGCGGCTTCTAAGATAAAAAACTCTTCAAATTCGTCGAGGTCTTGTATGACGCTGTCCAATACTTCACGTTCATCGTCCACGCATAAGATCAAAAATTTGTTCATGATATTCTCCTTAATCATCAGCACGACAAGTTATCGACTAACTGGCAGCCATACCGTCATTGTCGTGTATTTATCCTGTTCAGATTGAACATCGATCCAACCTTGATGCTGGTGGACTATTTGTTGGCAGACAGAAAGCCCAATACCGAGTCCAAAGTTACCTTCTTTTTTCGTCGTGTAATTTAATGTGAAGATACGCTCTTTCTGCTCGTACGGGATCCCACAACCATTATCCGTGAAACTGATGGTCACAAAAGATTGATTACCCTGTTTTGCTAATGTGGTTGCAATGTGCAGTACGCCATTGGCTGGGAAGGCATCAATAGCGTTGGAAATGAGGTTTGTCCATACTTGTTGTAATGCAATCGGCTGACAGGTAATCAAAGGTAAGTCGGCATACTCTTTCTCGACTTTGTGGCGCTTAAGACGATTTTCGAAAATAACCAGAGTGTCTTCAATACCTTCATGAATATTGACCTTGTGCAGCGCTTCATCATCAGGGCGAGCATACCCTTTAAGGCTTCGTACCATATCGGCGATGCGTTGTGCACAAACATTGATAGAACGAAGTGTACTACCAGTTAGGAAATAGTTTTCTAATTGTTCCAGTGTTTCTAACGTTTTTTCGGGATCGTGCTTAGCCGATTGTCGGAGCGCAAGATCATCATCTAGATTGAGTTTGACCAATTTTTTTGCGATCAAACGATGATGAATTTCATTTTCTATGGCTTTAGCGCGTGCCCGCTCTTCTGATGTAGAAGTAGGTTTGGCTGAAAGTGCATTCCTTAATAGTTGGCTGCCTTTATGTTGCAGATTTTTATGTTCAGTCTCTTGGACTAAGTGCTCAATCTTGTCTGACAATGTTTCGGTTCCACGTAAAATTGCGGCGACAGGATTGTTTAGTTCATGAGCGACGCCTGCAACAAGCTGACCGAGCATGGCCATTTTTTCCCGCTCGATTAATTGCTGATGAGCTGACTCAAGTGATTCGAGCGTTTTTTGTAGTTGCAATTTAGTGTTAATACTGCGTTGTAAGCGGCGGTTAAAATGGCGGAGCAGCAAGTTAGTAAATAGGGGTAATAGCCGAGTATCCGAATGCATGACTTTTGCAAACACATCTCGGTCTAGTTTAATCACATCGGTTTTAGTCAGGGTGACGGCAGTAGAAAAAGATTTCTCACCAGTCACAAAAGACATACCACCGACAATGTTGCCTTTTTTGTGGCGAACCACTTCTCTTTGTTGCCCTAAATCATCTTTTTTATACAGGGCCACTTCACCTTCAGTGATGAACCAAAGAAAGCGGTTCTCTTCTCCCTCTTTGGTAAGAAAGTGATTAGTGGAGTATGTACGGCAGGCGCGAGTTTCATCTTCATTTTCAAAAAATTGGTGTAAAGCACCAATTACTTGTTCAGCCAGTTCTGTATCAGAAAGCTTGTGGTAATCGGAGATAAAACCATCTCGATAACTGCGCATTTTATTATCGATGTGCGCGCGTAAGATGCGCTGTTGATCAAGTACGGTGCTGTAGTTGAGAATGTTGTCTTTATCGTGATCTAAGATGTAGGTGGTGAGCTCTTTTTGGACGGTTTTATAGAGCACGTTATTTTGTAGTGGCTTAGTGAGGCAGTGATCTAATCGGCCCTCATTGACGGCGGTGAGAATGGCTTGAATATCTTGTCCGCAGCTTATCAGCACTTTCCGCGCTGAACGCGTGTGGATTGATTTATCGAGTTGAGTCAAAAAATCCGCACCATCAAACTGCTCATGGTGACTGGCAATGACCAATGCAATCGTTTGTTGCTGTTCGTGCAAATATTCTAGGGCTTGCTCAGCTTCATCTATGGTGTCCGCTGTATGAAGATCAAATTTAGCGGCGAACGGAGCTAACTCAGCTCGCAACTGTTCTGTGCTGATTGGGTTATTGTCTAAACAAAGTAGTGCGTAATGGTTCACACAAGCCTCTACTGTCATCGCTGTTTTGACTACTGTAGCAAGTATTACGCAGTGGGTTTGAGAGCTAGGTTTTAGAATTTCTCATCACATCTTAGCAATACTCTGACCTAACTCCATGTTTTGGTTTTCAATTGTTTACGGTAGACTGGATAAAATCTTCAGGAATGGAACACTATGAAACAGTTAAAAATTATTGGTGCGGTTGGTGGTGCTATCGTCTTAGCGGCATGCTGGCCGTTGGCTGTCGGGCAAATCGGTGAAAAGGTGATCACTAACGGTATTGCAAATATCTCTTCAGGTTCAATCGAGGCGGACATTGTCAGTTATAAGCGCGGTTACCTTTCATCAACCGTGCAAACCCGCTATCAGATTGCAGATAAAACGCTCAAACAACAGTTTGTTGCCGATGGTTTACCGACCCAAGTTTTAGTCAATAGCGAGGTTAAGCATGGCCTGTTGAGTTTAACAGCAACATCCGTTATAGCTGATCAAGAAAATCTACCATTGACGATGACCAGTATCACGCAGTTGAATGGCAATACTCAATACACTGTGGCGCTAGACAGTTGGCACTACCAAAGTGAAGATGGCGAGATGACGTTTTCGACAACGCCCGCCACATTGAAAGGTGATATTTCGGTGCTAGGTGAAATCACTTATCAACTCAATGTTCCTTCTGTTGAGTTGGATTTTACCAGTGGTGAAAAAATGATGCTTTCACAGCTAACTGGTCAAGGTATAGGTAAACAAGATAAAGGCTTCTGGCTAGGACAACAGTCATTGGCGTTAGCAAAAATTAATCTTGTCGATGGCCTAGGTGAAAATACGCTGAGTATGGACAACATGCGTTATTCCTTTGATTCGGTATTAAAAGGAGAGCCTTCTCGTTTTGATAGTAATCACTTGATTGAGATGGATAAATTAACTTATAGCGAAGGCGAGGTGAAGGACCTCAATCTTGATTTTACCTTGGGTGATTTAGATGGTGACGCTTTTGAGAAGCTCTCAACGCTTTACCAAAACAGCCCAGAACTTTCTGATGAGGACATTCAGCAAGCACTACCTTATGTGCAATCATTATTCGAGAAAGGTTTTTATCTATCGATGAATAAAATGGCGCTAAAAGTTGGCCAAGGTGAGTTTGAATCAAACTGGAAGATAGCGGTTCCTGAAGGGACAAATAATGTGGTGCAAGATCCGAGTACCATTTTACCAGCCTTAACCGGCCACATTGATACCTTCATTTCTAACCAGCTGGTTGAAGATTTTCCTTTTATCCAGCAGGGTATTGATGAGCTTGTTGTGATGGAAATTATGCAGCAAACCGATCAAGGATATCGACTCCAAGCTGAACTGAAACAGGGCAACTTGGAATTTGAAAATGGCAATCAAATGCCGCTATTGACACTATTACTTCCGGCATTGATGCGATAGCGAACGGCGCTCAAGCAAACGATTTCGCGAGTTTTAGCAATCAGTAAGAGAAAAGAGCCGATAGAAGCTCTTTTCTCGCTTTTTATCCACATCAAAAAGTGGTATTAATCACATTAATTGTCGATAGCAGGAGCAAGGAACTCATGGAATCAAATCAAGCGGGCCCAGTCTATAATTTCAGCGCAGGCCCAGCAGCCTTACCTAAAGCCGTGATGGAAAAAGCGCAAGCCGAGTTTATTAACTGGAACGAGCTTGGCACGTCCGTTATGGAAATTAGTCATCGCAGTAAACCTTTTATTCGCGTTGCTCAAGAAGCGGAGCAAGATCTGCGAGATTTGCTTAATATCCCGAGTAATTACAAAGTATTATTTTGTCAGGGTGGAGCGCGCGCTCAGTTTGCGGCGGTGCCTTTAAACTTATTAGGCGATGCGACTAAAGCGACCTATATTGATGCGGGTTACTGGGCTGAAAGTGCGGTCAAAGAAGCGAAGAAATATTGTGAAATCGATGTTTTCAACGCCAAAGTGACCAAAGAGGGCAAAACAGCGGTATTACCAGCCAGCGAATGGAAAATCGATCCTGAGTCAGCTTACGTGCATTTTTGTCCGAATGAAACGATAGATGGTATTGAGATTAATGATTTGCCAGATACAGACAAACCGATTGTAGCTGATATGTCATCTACGATTTTGTCGCGCCAAATAGACGTCTCAAAGTACGGAGTCATTTATGCGGGAGCACAGAAAAACATTGGGCCAGCGGGGATCTGTATTGCGATTGTTCGTGATGATTTGCTTGATTTAGCCAGTGATGTGCTGCCGACTATCTTGAATTATAAAGTGCAAGCTGAACAAGATTCTATGTTCAACACGCCACCTACGTTTGCGTGGTATTTGTCGGGTCTCGTGTTCAAGTGGCTAAAAGGGCAGGGTGGTGTCGCGGCGATTGAGAAAATCAACCGCGAGAAAGCAGCGCTGCTTTATAACGCAATTGATGAGTCACCTTTCTATCGCAATAGCATTCACCCAGACAACCGTTCACTGATGAATGTGCCTTTCCAATTAGTGAAACCAGAGTTGGATAGTACGTTTTTAGAGTTGGCTGAAGCGCGTGGTTTAGTCTCGCTACAAGGTCACCGAGTCGCGGGTGGTATGCGAGCCTCGATTTACAATGCGATGACACTGGAAGGCGTTCAAGCCTTAGTTGATTTTATGCAAGAGTTTGAACAGCAGTACGCCTAACGTTTTTTATGGTATCAAAAACGATATAACATAAAATACGACCTTAAAAAACAAAGCCCACTAAGTGGGCTTTGTCATTAATCGGCTAGATTGAAGAGCATTACAATTTGTCGGTTAACTCAATTGCTTGGCCAATGTAGTTGGCTGGTGTCATCTCTTTCAAGCGTGCTTTTTCAGCTTCAGGTAGCGCAAGACTATCAATAAAGTGGCGCATTGCTTCACCATCGACTCGCTTGCCGCGCGTGAGTTCTTTCAATTTTTCGTACGGTTTTTCGATGCCGTAGCGGCGCATAACCGTTTGCACTGGTTCAGCAAGGACTTCCCAGTTTTTATCGAGCTCAGCAAGCAGCGCATCACGGTTCACTTCCAGTTTACTGATCCCTTTTAGCGTTGAAGTGTAGGCGATGATCGCATAACCAACACCCACACCAAGGTTACGCAGCACGGTTGAATCTGTTAAGTCACGTTGCCAGCGAGAGATAGGCAGCTTTTGTGCTAGGTGATTGAACACGGCATTAGCAAGGCCTAGGTTGCCTTCTGAGTTTTCAAAATCGATCGGGTTGACTTTATGTGGCATTGTCGATGAACCAATTTCACCCGCAATGGTTCTTTGTCTGAAGTGGCCCAAAGCGATATAGCCCCAAATGTCACGATCGAAGTCGATCAGAATAGTATTGAAGCGGGCAACGGCATCAAATAGCTCTGCGATGTAATCATGTGGCTCAATTTGTGTGGTATAAGGGTTCCACGCCACACCTAGCGATTCAGTGATAAACTCTTCGCTAAAGGTATGCCAGTCGAGTTCTGGATAGGCTGAAAGGTGAGCGTTGTAGTTACCTACTGCGCCGTTTACTTTTGCGAGAATCTCGATATTGGCAATCTGCTTATATTGGCGTTCCATACGGTACGCTACGTTAGCCATCTCTTTACCCATAGTACTTGGTGATGCTGGCTGTCCGTGGGTACGAGACAATAACGGAATATCGCGATACTCTTCTGCTAAGTGACGAATCGCATCAATAATGTTGCGCATTTCAGGAAGAAGCACGGTATCGCGCGCTTCTTTGAGCATTAGCGCGTGAGATGTGTTGTTGATGTCTTCTGAAGTACAAGCAAAGTGAATGAATTCATTAACGGCGTGCAGCTCAGGAACACCCGCTACTTTTTCTTTTAAGAAATACTCTACAGCCTTAACATCATGGTTCGTTGTGCGTTCAATTTCTTTAATACGAGCGGCATCTTCTTCGCTAAAATTGTCTGCTATCGCATTAAGAAATTGATTGGCTTCATCACTGAATGCTGGAACTTCGGCAATTCCAGCAGTGGCTGAAAGCTTCTGTAACCAACGAATTTCAACAATGGTCCGATACTTGAGGAGACCAAACTCACTAAAGATACTGCGTAACGCAATCGTTTTACTTCCGTAGCGGCCGTCTACCGGTGAAACAGCAGTCAAGGCTGACAGTTCCATGTTTTTCTCCTGAATTTTGAGGTTAAGTGTGAGAGTGAATTCTTTGCGTCAATATTAGACTCGAGCTAATAAAATCTGAGCTTGTTCGATCATTTTCTTACGACCGAAGATCAGATGGCGACGCTTTCCTCCAACCTGACGCCACAAGACAGCGCAACGAATTCCTGAAAGGAGTAAGGCGCGCACTTTGTGCTGGGTTGAAGTTTGTTGAAGTATGGTAGGGGTTCCAGTGACTTGGATTCTCGGGCCAATAGGGCTGATAACATCCAAGTAGATACTGGCAAGGTTGCTGATCATCTGATCATCAAGCAAGTCAAAATGGTTGACTTGACGTTCAATCGTTTGAATACGATCGCCCAGCTGTGACATCGCATCACGACGAGCGCTTAATTTACGCTCTAATGCCATCAGGCTAATGATATAGCGAGTGATTTCACTCCCTGATGGCGTGCTATCAATACCTTTCACCAAACATTCGAGGCCAATTTTTAAGTTGGCCTCAGAGCCGAAGACATCAAGTGTATTGTTTGGATTAGTACTTAAGATAGCCGTTAGAGAAGTTTCAAACGCGTCTGAATCACAGTGACCATTTTTTGCTACGTGTTGCACTAAAGCGACAGCTTGGCAGATACCCGCAAAAGCGATGGTACGGTCATAAAGGGTGTTAGCCACGTTTATTACTCCTAAGTTGTTTAAATTCGCTGCTCAATAATTCCACCGCCAAGACACACATCGCCTTGATAGAAAACCGCGGATTGACCAGGCGTGACGGCCACTTGTGGCTCATCAAAAATGACTTTAATGTTTTCATCATCAATAGGGATGATGGTACACGCTATATCCGTTTGACGGTAACGTGTTTTTACCGTGCAGCTTAGCGTTGCTTGGATTGGTGTACGATCAACCCAGTGTAATTGGGAAGCGATCAAGCCATGAGATTTCAATAATGGGTGATCAGCGCCTTGGACTGCAATCAAAACGTTACGTTTAAGATCTTTATCAGCGACATACCATGGGTCTTCGTTACCGCCACCGCCTTTTTGGCCACCAATGTGTAACCCTTTGCGTTGACCTAAAGTGTGGTACATCAGGCCTTGATGTTCACCAATAACGAGACCTTCTGGTGTTTCAATTTTACCCGGTTGTGCTGGTAAATAGCGAGACAAGAAGTCGGTAAATTTGCGCTCGCCGATGAAACAGATACCAGTTGAATCTTTTTTCTTCGCCGTCACCAAACCTTGTTCTTCCGCAATGCGTCGAACTTCGGGTTTTTCTAAATCACCGACAGGAAATAAGCTACGAGCCACTTGTTCATGGCTTAATGTATAGAGGAAGTAGCTTTGGTCTTTGTTGTTGTCCAAGCCGCGCAGCATTTTTGGTTTGTCATTACCTTCAGGGAAGGTGCGTCGAACATAGTGGCCCATGGCGATATAATCGGCATCTAGCACTTCATCTGCAAACTCTAAAAAGGCTTTAAACTTGATTTCTTTGTTACAAAGAATGTCTGGGTTGGGAGTTCGCCCTGCTTTATATTCCTCAAGGAAATATTCAAATACGTTGTCCCAATATTCGGCGGCAAAATTAATGGTATGAAGAGGGATGTCTAACTTATCGCACACGGCTTGTGCATCGGCTAAATCTTCCGCCGCTGTACAATATTCCTCGTTATCATCTTCTTCCCAGTTCTTCATGAACAGGCCTTCGACTTGATAACCTTGCTCTTTGAGAAGATACGCCGAAACGGAGGAGTCAACACCACCGGACATGCCGACGATGACTTTCTTTTGGCTGTTTGCGCTGCGGTTGTCTGACATTACTTAATACCACTCAATTGACTTGGTCGCAGATTCTAGCAGAAAGATTTTCGTCGCGACAGATCCGAGACAGCAATCACACTTCTATCTGGTTTAATTGGCGTCGTATCTGTCAATGTCAGCAGAAATTAGTTTTAGAATTCTACAATGGCTTATGGCATAGTGCGTGCCATTTTAAAGCGTAACAAAAGGCCACAAAATGCAAGATGACAATCAGATTATGGATGACGCGTTCCTCATTGAAACAGTAGAGAATCAACTCGCGGACGGAAATCCGTTAAAGGTCAAAGAAACCTTGATGCGCTTGATGATGACAGGTCACTCAAGGGAGGATGCCGTTGCCTCTATTGCTTGTGCGCTTGCAATTGAGATTTTTGATGTGATGAAAAACGAAGGGCAATTTGACCTAAAACGCTATTCAGAGCATTTAGATAGGTTACCTGATCTCAGCTTTATGGAAGGTGAATAAAAATAATCAAGAGCAAACGTTTGCTATAATTGCCTTAGTTGCCGCGCTAATGGGTGCGCGGTAGAATCGCGCATCTTTTTCTCCTCTACTCAGACTGACGTTATGAAATTTCCTGGCCAACGCAAATCAAAGCATTACTTTCCTGTTCATGCACGTGACCCACTTGTTATCCAAGCACAAGAAAATAAAAAAATGTCACGTACACATATTATTGGTATTGACCAGACCTTGGTGGATATAGAAGCGAAAGTAAATACTGACCTCATCGAAAAATATGAGCTTAGTAAAGGCCATTCGTTAGTGATTGACGATCAGAAGGCCGAAGCGTTGTACACTGAGCTCAAACAAAATGGTCTGATTACTAACGAATATGCTGGGGGAACGATTGGCAACACATTACACAATTATTCGGTGCTGGCAGATGATCGCTCAACGTTGTTAGGTGTGATGAGTCAAGATATAAAAATTGGTAGCTACGGTTATCGTTATTTATGTAATACATCAAGTCGGATGGATCTGAATTATTTACAAGCGGTCGATGGAGCGATTGGGCGCTGCTTTGCCTTGATCACAGAGGATGGAGAAAGAACCTTTGCTATTAGTGAAGGGCAAATGAACCAACTTCGCGCAGAAAGTGTTCCAGAAAAAATATTTAAAAGTGCTTCAGCCTTAGTATTGACTGCTTATTTAATTCGCTGCAAAACTGGTGATCCAATGCCAGAGGCAACAATGAGAGCGATTGAATATGCTAAGAAATATGATGTACCTGTTGTTTTAACCTTAGGTACTAAATTTGTTATTCAAGATGACCCTCAATTTTGGCAAAATTTTTTGCGTGATCATGTCACTGTTGTTGCCATGAATGAAGATGAAGCCGAAGCATTAACCGGGGAAAGTGATCCTCTTGCAGCGTCAAATAAAGCTTTAGATTGGGTCGATCTTGTATTATGCACCGCAGGACCAGTCGGTTTATTTATGGCAGGATATACTGAAGATGCAGCGAAACGTGAAACATCGTTGCCACTATTACCTGGTTCTATTGCTGAATTCAATCGTTATGAATTTAGTCGCCCAGCATCAAAAATAAGTTGTGAAAATCCGATACGTGTTTATTCTCATATTTCACCGTATATGGGTGGGCCTGAGAAAATTAAAAATACTAATGGTGCGGGAGATGCGGCGTTGTCGGCATTGCTGCATGATATGGCAGCCAATAAATATCATAAAGAGAACGTCCCTAATTCGAGCAAGCATCAGAATAACTTTTTAACCTATTCATCCTTCTCGCAAGTTTGCAAATATTCCAACCGTGCCAGTTATGAGGTGCTAGCCCAGCATTCACCTCGTCTGTCACGTGGTTTACCTGAACGTGAAGACAGCTTAGAAGAAGCGTATTGGGAAAGATAAAAGATTAAAATAATAAAAAGGCTCCGTTAGGAGCCTTTTTATTTGCTAAAGAGTTATTAAATCTCGAATTCTTCTAGAGATTTACCTGCATCAAGTTGCTCTTGAATTGCAGAAGGTGTGCGACCTTGACCTGTCCATGTTTTTTCTTGGCCATTGGCATCAAGATATTTGTATTTTGCTGGACGAGGTGCGCGTTTGCCTTGAACTTTAACTTTGTTCTTAGTTTCACCAGAAAGTGCAGAAATTAATGCGCTTACATCAATACCGTCTTTGGCAATCTGTTCTGCAATCGCAGCCAGCTTCGCTTCTTGTTCTGCGCGAGCAGAGCGTTCTTCTTCTTCCGCTTCTCTGCGTTCTTGAACAACGATCGTTAATTTATCTAGTGCTTCTTCAAGCTGCTCTAGAGTGAGTTCACGGGAAAAAGCGCGTAGGCTACGAATATTAAGTAGAGTTTTTGTTAATTCAGACATGACTATTCCTATTTGATTTAATTTAGTCGACACAGCAATAATAAACTGCTGAATTGGTACTTACAATATTAGATTCAAATATTAATGAAAATTTTATAGATAAATAAAAATCAAAAAAATATGAACTTGTTAATGATGAGCTAATTTCATACATAAGTAGTAGTATCAAGAAGATCATCAATGATTTTTAGATAGACTTATAATTAATGTTTTTTATTATAATCTTCGTGATATTCATTGCACCACATTATGAAAGAAGTCTCAATGTTTCTTAATGAATGTGACCAATAATTGATGTACTTTGATGACATGATCGGTTGCAATGCATTCGTTGTTAAGTACAATGTCATTTACCTAAAGCGAAGTAAGACATTTATCATTGTTAAAATGACTTAATAACGGTGATTTATTGTACTTTCTTTGACGTAGAGGTGCGGTAGAAAATAGTAACTTCTGTTGGGGTAATGCCAATGAACAAAAGTGAAAGGTTTTATCGCCGAAGTAAGTATGCACATTAAAGCAGCTTGCTGGGGTTGTATTCGAATAGGAACAACACTGCCATAGTCTATTCTTTTTTTAAACTATGGAGCGCTACTGTAGGGTTGGGTGAAGTGTTCGCTTCCCTTTCGCTTAGTTCAACATGAATTACATGGTTACCTTAGCCTGTAATTTGTCTGCAGTAGATCTCTAACCATTTACTTACTGGTTTTTGAAGATCATGAATTTAATCGATTTTGCATCATCTCCTCTGTCGCTGTTACCGCCTCTGGTAGCATTAAGTTTGGCTGTTCTTACACGCAGAGTACTTGTTTCATTAGGTGTCGGTATTGTATTAGGCGCGGTATTACTCGCGGATTATTCTTTTGGTAGTGCATTCAGTTATGTTGCTACTAAGGTATCAAGCGTCTTTGTTGCTGATGGCGGCATTAATACTTGGAATATGAGTATCGTCGGATTTTTGCTTTTATTAGGTATGATGACCGCGCTATTAACTTTGTCTGGCGGTACTCGTGCTTTTGCCGAATGGGCACAAGTCCGCGTAAAAAGTAAACGTGGCTCAAAACTGCTGGCGGCATTTTTGGGTGTGTTTATTTTCGTTGATGATTATTTTAACAGTTTAGCCGTAGGTTCTATTTCTCGTCCTGTGACTGACCGCTTTTATGTATCTCGCGCTAAACTTGCCTATATCCTTGATTCAACTGCAGCACCAATGTGCGTTGTGATGCCAGCTTCTAGCTGGGGCGCGTACATTATGACGATTATTGGCGGTATTCTCGTTTCTCACGGGATTACCGAATATTCGGCATTGGGCGCGTACATGCGTTTAGTACCAATGAATTTTTATGCCATTTTTGCATTACTGATGGTGTTTGCGGTGGTGTGGTTCCAATTAGATATTGGTCAAATGCGCCAGCATGAAATTAATGCCTCCCAAGGCCGTGGATTTGACGACGCAAATGAAAACGATAGCCAAGACGCACATGAGTTAAATGAAGAGCTTGATATCAAAGAGAGCGAACATGGCAAAGTGTTGGATCTGGTTCTGCCTATCGTATTACTCATCATTGCAACGGTTTCAGCCATGTTATTTACGGGTGGTCAATCTTTAGCCGCAGACGGTAAAGCATTTGATCTACTGGGTGCGTTTGAAAACACCAATGTCGGCGCTTCATTGATTTACGGCGGGCTAGTTGGCTTGGCGATGGCTCTGTTTACTGTATTTAAGCAAAAGCTGCCAATGAATGACATCAGTAATACATTGTGGATCGGTGCTAAATCGATGTTTGGTGCGATTTTGATCCTGATTTTTGCGTGGACAATTGGCTCTGTTATTGGGGACATGAAAACCGGTGCGTACATGTCATCTTTGGTTCAAGGTAATATTGATCCGCATTGGCTACCGGTCATCTTATTCTTACTATCGGGCGTGATGGCGTTTTCAACCGGCACTTCTTGGGGAACGTTTGGCATCATGTTGCCCATTGCTGGAGATATGGCTGCGGCGACCGATATCGCTCTAATACTCCCTATGCTGAGCGCGGTGCTCGCTGGTTCCGTTTTTGGTGACCACTGTTCTCCTATTTCTGACACCACCATTTTATCGTCGACAGGCGCGCGTTGTAACCATATCGATCACGTTGCGACACAATTGCCGTATGCACTGGCTACGGCCTTGGTTTCGAGTGTCGGTTTTGTTGTTTTAGGCATGACAGCGTCAGTGCTGATCTCGTTGGCTTGTGCTTCTGTTGCATTTATCATTGTGTGCATGATTATGACCGCTATGGCGAAATCAAAAATGACACATTGCGAGACGTTGTAGCCGTATTTTGGTTAAATAGAGTTGATAAAAGGGAAACGAAAGTTTCCCTTTTTTATTACTGGTGCACGACGGCGAAAAAAGATTTTAAAAAAGCCAAATTTTTAGTTGAAAAAGAACATCAGCTTGGTTAGTGTGGAGTCAAGACAGCAAACCAATAAGAGCTGATAAGTATGCGTAATTTTGTAATGAACATTCATCATCACCATCACCCTAAATAATCTTTCGGGGAGATGTACGCATACCCGGGAGGCAGGAAACTCCCGGTGGTTAAGTCAAAGCATTTAGATTAAAACCCTCGGGAGAACGCAAATCTCCCGAGGGTTTTTTCATTTTGCTTTAACTCAATTCCAAATACATTCAATACATTGCACAGGGAAATTGTCATGCAAACACAACGCCTAAGAATTGCCATCCAGAAGAAAGGCCGCTTGAGCTCAGAGTGCCAAGACTTACTTAAAAAATGCGGCGTGAAATTCAATATAATGGGTGAGCGTCTTGTCGTTCACTCTCTCAATATGCCGATCGACCTACTGCTAGTGCGTGATGACGACATACCCGGGCTGGTGATGGACGGTGTGGTTGATCTCGGTTTCATTGGTGAGAATGAACTGGAAGAGGTGCGTTTAGAACGCTTGTCGCAAAATAAGAAAAGTGAGTTTGTTTCACTGCGCCGTCTTGATTTTGGTGGTTGCCGCTTATCCATCGCGATCAATAAAGATCAGCAATACAACGGTCCTCAAGATTTGGCGGGTAAACGCATCGCCACAACTTATCCGCAGCTACTCAAAGCGTACATGGATGAAAAGGGCATTGATTTTAGCACTTGTGTGCTCACAGGTTCTGTTGAGGTTGCGCCACGAGCTGGCTTAGCTGATGCGATTGCTGACCTTGTTTCTACCGGCGCAACATTAGAAGCGAATGGCCTCAAAGAGGCTGAAGTTATCTTCCAATCCAAAGCAACACTCATTCAGCGTCAAGGTGAATTCAGTGAAGATAAGCAAGCATTGATTGCTCGTTTATTGACGCGTATGCAAGGCGTGATTCAAGCCAAAGAGTCCAAATACATCATGCTGCATGCCCCGGTTGATCAATTAGAAGCGATTAAAGACTTACTTCCGGGAGCGGAAGACCCAACAGTGCTGCCTTTATCGGCGGAGAAAAATCGTGTTGCAGTACATGTGGTCAGTACCGAGAACCTATTTTGGGAAACCATGGAGCGCCTAAAAGCATTAGGGGCGAGTTCTATTTTGGTTTTACCTATCGATAAAATGATGGAGTAACGGCGATGAGAACTGTCGTTTGGCAATCGTTGAGTGAAACTCAGCAAGATTCAATTTTAGAACGCCCGGCCATTACTGAAGGAGCCAATGTCACTGCTGCCGTGAGCGCCGTGATTGCGCAGGTGAAAGCGCAAGGTGACCAAGCTTTAATTGAGTTAACTGAAAAATTTGACCGCGTGAAACTGGATTCAATTCGCGTTTCAAGTGGTGAGATTGATGCGGCGTGCGAGCGTCTTTCTGACAAGATGAAACAAGCGCTTCAACAAGCTTATGAGAACATTACTAAGTTCCATAAAGCACAAAAGCTGCAACCGATCAAAGTGGAAACGCAGCCGGGAGTGGTGTGTGAACAAGTCACGCGTCCAATTAATACGGTGGGCTTGTACATTCCCGGAGGCAGTGCGCCTTTACCTTCTACCGTATTAATGTTGGGTGTTCCTGCACAAATTGCAGGGTGTCGTAAAGTGGTGCTCTGCTCACCGCCACCGATTGCGGACGAAATCCTCTACGTGGCCAAGCTGTGTAACATTGATGAGGTGTACAACATTGGTGGTGGTCAAGCGATTGCAGCAATGGCTTATGGGACTAAATCCGTTGCTAAAGTAGACAAAATCTTCGGCCCCGGTAATGCCTACGTGACAGAAGCAAAACGTCAAGTGAGCAATGATTTTCGCGGTGCAGCGATTGATATGCCAGCGGGTCCTTCGGAAGTGTTGGTGATTGCTGATGATACGGCTGATGCCGATTTTATCGCGGCAGATCTGCTTAGCCAAGCTGAGCACGGACCTGATTCACAAGTTGTGTTAGTGACCCCTTCAGCGGTGATTGCCGATCAAGTAACAGATGCAGTGCAAAAGCAGCTAAAAAGCTTATCTCGCGCCGCCATTGCAGAAAAAGCCTTGGCTTCTAGTTTGATTATCATCGCTGAGTCTTTGACCCAAGCGGTTTCTATCTCGAACTACTACGGTCCTGAGCACTTAATTGTGCAAACGCGGAACCCTCGTGAGCTGTTGCCGTTACTTGATAACGCTGGCTCAATTTTCTTAGGTGAGTGGTCACCAGAATCAGCCGGTGACTACGCTTCGGGTACCAACCACGTTTTGCCAACATACGGTTACACGCGTACTTATTCTAGCCTTGGTTTAGCTGATTTTAGTAAGCGCATGACGGTGCAAGAACTCAGCGCAGAGGGCTTACAAGGGTTAGCGCCAACAGTGGTCACAATGGCAGAAGCTGAAGGATTGGATGCACACAAACGTGCGGTCACCATTCGAGTCGAAAAATTGCAAAAGGCGAAAAAATAATGGAAAAACTGGCTCGTAAGCAAATTCAAGCACTGAAACCTTACTTATCGGCTCGCCGTATTGGCGGCAGTGGTGATGTGTGGCTCAATGCCAACGAATCGCCATTCAATAATGAGTACAAAACCGATTTTGTGCGTTTGAACCGTTACAGTGATTGCCAACCCAAAGCTATGATCGATGCGTATGCGGCTTATGCCAAGGTACAGCCAGAGCAGGTGTTGACCTCACGTGGTGCCGATGAAGGGATTGAACTTTTGATCCGCGCATTTTGTGAGCCCAATCAAGACGCTATTTTATACTGTCCGCCGACTTATGGTATGTACGCGATTAGCGCTGAAACGTTCGGTGTCGAGCGTAAAGTTGTGCCATTAACAGCGGATTGGCAGCTCGACCTGTCAGCCATTCGTGCCAATTTGGACTGCGTGAAGTTGATCTTCGTTTGTAGTCCTAATAATCCAACCGGCAATTTGGTTAAGCGCCAAGATATTATTGCTTTGCTGGAAATGACTAAAGACCGCGCTATTGTTGTGATGGATGAAGCCTACATTGATTTCTGTCCAGAAGCCTCAACCGTTGATTTATTAGCGCAATACCCGAATTTGGCGATTTTACGCACCTTATCCAAAGCGTTTGCGCTTGCAGGTTTGCGCTGCGGTTTTACCTTGGCCAATAAAGAGCTGATTGATGTGCTGCAGAAGGTAATTGCACCTTATCCCGTGCCAATTCCGGTAGCAGATATTGCCGTGCAAGCGTTATCGGAAGCTGGGCTTGCTCGTACCAAATTCCAAGTGTTGGATCTCAATGCAAACCGTGCTTACTTACAAGCAGGGTTGTATATGGTGCCCAATTTAACTGTGTTTGAAGGATGGGGAAACTACCTATTAGTGAAATTTCCCGATGGTGATGCGCTGTTTAAAGCCGCTTGGGATCACGGCATTATTTTACGCAATTCTCCGATTGAAAATTGCGTGAGGATCAGTATCGGTAATCGTGAAGAGTGTGAAAAAACACTCGCTTTTATTCGCAATTATTATCAGTAATCGAGCACCATAAATAGCCCAAAATGAATAAGAGCCAGTCGTTTAAGTGACGTTACTGGCCAATAGAAAAGGATATTCCAGTGAGCAAACAGCAAAAAATTCTCTTTATTGATCGTGACGGAACCTTAATTGTTGAGCCTCCGGTCGATTTCCAAGTTGATCGTTTAGACAAACTGAAACTAGAGCCGTATGTGATCCCAAGCCTACTGGCTTTGCAGGCTGCGGGTTATCGGCTGGTAATGGTCACCAACCAAGATGGACTGGGGACGGATAGCTATCCTCAAGCGGATTTCGATGCCCCTCATGCGATGATGATGGACATTTTTCAGTCCCAAGGAGTGCTCTTTGATGATGTGTTGATTTGCCCGCACTTTGAAAAAGATAATTGCTCTTGCCGCAAACCCAAACTGGGGATGGTTAAAGAGTATCTGCAAGGAGGCAAAGTCGATTTTCAGCAATCAGTGGTGATTGGCGACCGAATGACCGACCTGCAACTGGCTGAAAATATGGCGATCCGTGGTATTCAATATCATCCGAAAAGTATGGGATGGCGTGAAATAGTTAAAGACTTAACCGTGAAAACGCGCAGCGCCGAAGTGGTAAGAACCACCAAAGAGACCGACATTAAAGTAGCGGTCAATTTGGATGAAATGGGTGGTAATCAGATTACAACGGGGTTAGGTTTTTTTGACCACATGCTTGACCAAATCGCAACCCATGGTGGTTTTCAATTGAAGTTGAGCGTCAATGGTGATCTGCACATTGATGATCACCACACCATTGAAGATACCGCATTAGCACTCGGGCAAGCCTTAAAAGAGGCATTAGGCGAGAAGCGTGGCATTGGTCGTTTTGGTTTTTCGTTGCCGATGGACGAGTGTTTAGCACAATGCGCGCTCGATCTATCGGGTCGCCCTTATCTGAAATTTGAGGCCACCTTTACACGTGAGCAAGTGGGCGATCTCTCCACTGAAATGGTATATCACTTCTTCCGTTCATTAACCGACACTTTGGCCTGTACGCTACATCTCTCATCCAGTGGCGAGAATGATCACCATATTATTGAAAGTTTGTTTAAGGCTTTTGGCCGCACATTGCGCCAAGCCATTAAAGTGGAAGGCAATGAACTACCTAGCAGCAAAGGAGTACTGTAATGTCGTCAGTCCGCGAAGCGATGAGTGATAACAGCAGCCAGCCGCAAAAGGTCGTCATCATTGATACAGGCTGCGCTAATGTGTCTTCCGTGAAATTTGCCATCGAACGCTTGGGTTACCCAGTCACTATTTCAAAAGATCCTGATGTGGTGTTGGCGGCAGATAAGCTGTTTTTACCCGGTGTCGGTACGGCAAGTGAGGCGATGAAAAATCTGCAACAGCGCGATTTAATCACCTTGGTGAAACAGGTTGAAAAGCCACTGCTCGGCATCTGCTTAGGCATGCAACTGTTAGGTCAGCTGTCAGAAGAAAAAGGACAGCAAGCTAACGATCAAGCTAGTGGCATTGTTGATAATGATATTGTTGAATGCTTGAGATTATGTGACGGCGAGGTTCGCCTGATGGATACAGGCGATTTACCACTGCCACATATGGGTTGGAACACGGTCAATGCCGAAAGAGGCCATCCTCTGTTTAAAGGCATTGAGCAGGGTGAATATTTCTATTTTGTCCATAGCTACGCCATGCCCGTCGGTGAATACACGATTGCCGAATGTGAATACGGTAAGCCTTTCACCGCGGCGCTGCAAAGCGGTAATTACTATGGTGTCCAATTTCATCCAGAGCGCTCATCCAAAGCCGGCTCAGCACTGATCAAGAACTTCTTGGAATTATAAAAGGGAATTAGCAATGATTATTCCAGCATTAGATTTAATTGATGGCCAAGTGGTTCGCTTATTTCAAGGCGATTATGGTCAAGTTACCGAATACAAAGTGGACCCTGCAGAGCAGTTTCGCCTCTATCATCAGGCTGGAGCTAACTGGTTGCACCTTGTCGATTTAACGGGTGCAAAAGATACCTCAGCCCGACAGCTTGATCTGATTGCCAAACTGCTTGCCAGTACCCCTGCCAAGATTCAAATTGGTGGCGGTGTTCGTAGTGAGCAAGATGTGGTGGATTTATTAAATGCGGGTGCGCAGCGCGTGGTTGTCGGTTCTACGGCCGTAAAACAGCCTGAATTAGTCAAAGGATGGATGGAAAAGTATGGCGCAGAAAAAATTGTGCTAGCGCTCGACATCAACATTGATCAAGACGGCACACGTAAAGTGGCCATTTCAGGTTGGCAAGAAGATTCAGGTGTAACGATAGAAGCCTTGATTGATGATTACCTAACGGTCGGTTTGACACACGTATTGTGCACTGATATTTCCCGCGATGGCACACTAGCCGGTTCTAACGTTGAGTTGTATATCGATTTATGCAAACAGTACCCACAAGTACAGTTTCAATCCTCAGGTGGTATCGGTAGCTTAGCGGACATCAAAGCCTTAACAGGCAGTGGTGTTGCTGGCGTGATCGTCGGTCGTGCCTTATTAGATGGTAAGTTCACCGCTCAGGAGGCATTCGAATGTTGGCAAAACGCATAATTCCTTGTTTGGATGTCCGCGATGGACAAGTAGTGAAAGGGGTGCAGTTTCGCAATCACGAAATCATTGGTGATATCGTACCGCTTGCAAAACGCTACGCCGAAGAGGGCGCGGATGAGTTGGTGTTTTACGACATTACCGCGTCGAGTGATGGCCGAGTGGTTGATAAAAGTTGGGTGGCGCGTGTCGCGGCAGTGATTGATATTCCATTTTGCGTCGCGGGCGGTATTAAATCTGCCGAAGATGCTGCGCGAATTTTAGAATTTGGTGCAGATAAAGTCTCCATTAACTCTCCAGCACTCGCTAACCCACAGTTGATTACTGACTTGGCGGATAAATTTGGCGTGCAATGTATTGTGGTCGGCATTGACTCTTACTTCGATCAAGAAACGGGTCAGTATCAGGTCTATCAATTTACTGGCGATGAGACGCGCACTAAAGCAACACAGTGGCAAACTTGCGATTGGGTACAAGAGGTACAAAAACGTGGTGCGGGTGAAATCGTATTGAATATGATGAACCAAGACGGCGTGCGTAATGGTTATGATCTACAGCAACTCCAGAAGGTACGTGCTGTGTGTCGCGTGCCACTTATCGCTTCTGGCGGGGCGGGAACGATGGAGCACTTTGCGCAAGCTTACCAACAAGCTCATGCCGATGGCGCGTTGGCGGCATCGGTTTTTCACAAGCAGATCATCAATATCGGCGAATTAAAACAATATTTACAAGCAGAAGGTGTAGAGGTAAGACGATGAGTTTTCAAGTATCGAGTGCGGTTGCACTTTCTGAGCGTATTGATTGGAACAAAGTTGATGGCCTTGTTCCGGCGATAGTGCAAGATTTTCAATCAAGTCAAGTGCTTATGATGGGTTACATGAACCAAGATGCGTTGCAAAAAACCGCGCAAACAGGCCAAGTGACGTTCTTTTCTCGCAGCAAACAGCGCCTTTGGACCAAAGGAGAGACCTCTGGTCATGTGTTACAGTTGAAAAACATGGCGCTCGATTGTGATAACGACACTTTATTGGTCAAAGTGAATCCCATTGGGCCAACGTGCCATACTGGAACCACAACCTGTTGGGATAACGATGCACAAGAAGAGTCTCAAATGGTGTGGCTTCATCAGCTTGAGCAGCTATTGGCTGCCCGCAAGAGTGCCGACCCTGATTCCTCTTACACCGCCAGCCTTTATGCCCGTGGAACAAAGCGTATTTCGCAGAAAGTGGGCGAAGAGGGCGTTGAAGTTGCGCTTGCGGCGACGTCGGGCGATAAGGCGGAGTTAGTGTGTGAGTCTGCTGATTTGATTTATCACTTATTGGTGCTATTGCAAGACCAAGGATTAGCGTTGAGTGATGTGATTGATAAGCTTAAAGAACGCCATAAATAAACACAGTGAAGCCTCTTAAATAAAGAGGCTTCCGTTTTTTGAGAGCGGTGTTAGAGGGTAATTTCTTTCCACTCACCGGGTTGTAGATCGCCTAAAACAATGTCGCCCATCGCGTAGCGCACTAAGCGCAGTGTTGGAAAGCCAATATGCGCTGTCATACGTCGTACTTGCCGGTTTTTACCTTCAGTAATGGTAATCGCAAGCCATGTGGTTGGGATTTGTGCGCGAAAACGAACCGGTGGATTACGTTCCCACAAGGTAGGCGGTTGCAAAATCTCAACCTTGGCAGGCAGCGTCATGCCATCTTTTAGCTCTACACCTTGGCGCAATTTATCTAAATCGTTTTGAGCGGGTTCTCCTTCTACTTGAACCCAGTACGTCTTTGGTAATTTTGACTGCGGCTGCGTTAGTCTCGCTTGCAAGATGCCGTCATTGGTGAGCACCATCAAACCTTCGCTGTCTCTGTCCAAGCGACCTGCGGCATACACCTCTTTTACGGGAATAAAATCAGCGAGAGTTTTGCGCCCATCACCATCGGTAAACTGGCTTAGCGTATCAAAAGGCTTATTAAAGATGATGACTTTTCGATCAGCAAGTGATACTCGTTTTTTTACCTCTTCTGCAGATGAAGAGGAGCGGGCGGTTGAGCGCTGATGTGGATCGCGCCGTTTAAAATGAGAAGAGCCAGAGGGTTTTGATACTGATGAAGAATCACGACGCAAGCGGGATGACATGTTAACTACCTTGCAAAAATGTAAATGAAGTGTGTTTGAAAGTTTTCTGAACTTTGGATTTAAGCTATGATTTGCGCGCCCAGAAACAGGATTGACGCACAAGATAATAGACTATTATCCTAGTTTTGTTTAATTATACTCAACCCATGCTATTTGGATTCAGTATCAATAAAGGGTTTGGGTGTATACGTATTTTCACTCAATGACTAAAATCGGATAACGCTCAACGACATTCGATTCAGTTTTTGAAAGAGTGACGCTATCGTGTTCAAGTCGCGAGGATGCTAACCCACTTGACACGGACAATCACACAGCGCTGTTTCATCCAATGGTGCTGCTAGAACAAATAGGGAAATTTTTCATGCCTACAGAAAAACCTACAATTATTTATACCATCACAGACGAAGCACCAGCACTGGCCACTTATTCTTTATTGCCGATTATCCAATCCTTTACCGCCTCGTCAGGTATTAGCGTTGAAACCCGCGATATTTCACTGGCTGCGCGTATGCTTGCCAGCTTCCCAGAACATTTAAAAGAAAATCAACGTGTAAGTGATGCGCTTGCCGAATTAGGTGAACTGGCGACCAAACCAGAAGCGAATATTATTAAACTGCCTAACGTTTCGGCATCGGTCCCACAATTGAAAGCCGCGATTAAAGAGTTGCAGGAAAAAGGTTACGACCTACCAAATTATCCTGAAGAACCAAGTACCTACGAAGAAGAAGCGATTAAAGCGACTTACGATAAAATCAAAGGTAGTGCGGTTAACCCAGTGTTGCGTGAAGGAAACTCCGATCGCCGCGCACCACTATCAGTCAAGAATTATGCGAAGAAAAACCCACATTCAATGGGCGCATGGTCACCGCAATCCCGTTCACATGTTGCCAGCATGCAAGACAAAGATTTCTATGGAACAGAAAAGTCAGTCACCATTGAAGGTGACACTAAGGTCAAAATTGAGTTTGTCGGCCATGATGGCTCGACTAAAGTCTTAAAGAAAGAGTTTGCGCTGCTTGATAAAGAAATTATCGATGCTTCAGTTCTAAGCAAAAAAGCGTTAGTTGAGTTTTTCGAGCAACAAATCGCAGCAGCGAAACAGCAAGATGTGCTGCTTTCCTTGCACATGAAAGCAACCATGATGAAAGTGTCTGACCCAGTCATTTTCGGCCATGCCGTTAAAGTGTACTACAAGGACGTATTTGCGAAGTATGGCGCGTTGTTTGACTCATTAGGTGTTGATGTCAACAATGGCCTAGGCGATGTTTACGCGAAAATACAAGCATTGCCACAAGCACAGAAAGAAGAAATTGAAGCCGCGATTCAAGCGGTTTATAACACGCAGCCACCGCTTGCTATGGTCGATTCTGACCGAGGTATTACTAACCTACATGTCCCAAGCGATATCATTGTTGATGCGTCAATGCCAGCAATGCTGCGCGCTTCTGGTCAAATGTGGGGGCCAGATGGCAAGCAACAAGACACCAAAGCACTGATCCCCGATCGCTGCTACGCTGGCGTTTATCAAGCGGTGATTGATTTTTGTAAAAAGCACGGCGCATTTGATCCCACCACGATGGGCAGTGTGCCAAACGTGGGCCTTATGGCGCAAAAAGCTGAAGAATATGGATCGCACGATAAAACCTTTATCCTCGATGCAGCGGGTTCGGTACGTGTTGTGGATACCTCCGGCAAAGTATTGCTAGAGCAAGCTGTTGAAGCTGGTGATATTTTCCGCATGTGCCAAGTGAAAGATGCACCGATCCAAGACTGGGTGAAACTGGCCGTGACTCGCGCCAGAGCTACTGGCGTTCCTGCGATTTTCTGGTTAGACGATCAGCGTGCGCATGACCGTGAATTGATCAAAAAAGTCAACGTCTACCTTGCTGATCATGATACGGCTGGCTTAGATATTCAGATCCTATCACCCGTTGAAGCGACTCTGTTCACACTTGAGCGTCTCAAAGCGGGTAAAGATACCATCTCAGTTACGGGTAACGTACTGCGTGATTACCTCACGGATCTATTCCCCATTCTTGAGCTCGGTACTTCGGCTAAAATGTTGTCGATTGTTCCCTTGATGAATGGCGGTGGCTTGTTTGAAACAGGTGCTGGTGGCTCTGCGCCAAAACACGTTCAGCAGGTTGAGAAAGAAAACCACTTGCGTTGGGATTCGTTAGGCGAGTTTTTGGCGCTGGCGGCGTCTTTGGAACATTTGAGTGTTGTCACTGGAAATGCGAAAGCGAAAGTACTAGCCGATGCGCTTGATAAAGCCACTGGTAAGTTCCTTGATCTCAATAAATCACCATCGCGCAGAGTTGGTGAGCTTGATAACCGTGGCAGTCACTACTATCTTGCAACCTATTGGGCTGAGGCCTTAGCAGAGCAGACGGCGGATGCTGATTTAGCGGCGGAATTCGCACCGATTGCGAAACAGCTGCAAGAAAATGAACAGGTTATCGTCTCTGAGCTGAATCAGGCACAAGGTACTCCGGGTGATTTGGGTGGTTACTATGCGCCAGTGTTTGAAAAAGCATCGGCATTAATGCGTCCAAGCCAAACCTTGAACGCGATCATTGGCGCTTAACCTTCAGTTATTCACATCTAAGTAATAAAAAACCCGCCAGTTCGGCGGGTTTTTTATTAAATACACGTTTGGCAGCGATTATTTTGCAAGTTGACCTTCGATTGGAACAACAGCGCTAGCGTGATAACCTTTCGGCCCCTGTTCAATCTCATAGGAAACTTGTTGGCCCGCTTTGAGTGTGCGGTAGCCTTCCATTTGAATGGTTGAATAGTGAGCAAAAATATCGGTATCCTCACCTTCTGGACAAATAAACCCAAATCCTTTGGCGTTGTTAAACCATTTTACTGTACCTGTAGCCATGCTTTACATCCCTCATTGCATTTTAGTTACTGATGTTGTTATCGAGAAACTTATCCTAAAAACGTTACCCGAATGTGAATATCAATTCAGCCGCTGCCAAATTTTTAGTCACTAATTGACCAATGTAGTCAATGATTCGGCGCAGTCAATAGGCAAAAGGTATGATACTCGACATATTTGCAAATAAATCACTTTTAAGGTTTACATTGTTGCAACGATTAAATAGGGCGTTAAGAATGAAATAGTTAAAGAAAGCAGTTGCTTTTGTTTTCTTTTTAATCAACTACGCCGTTGATAGTTCGGAATAGCAATGTTTTATTTGCAGCGATACAATTGCTGCATTAGTCTCTAAGTAAGGGTTGTTTTTCAACTGTGTCGGTAGCACTAATAACATTAATAGATTCGAACGACACAATGGTTACTGAGAGGCACACGGTTCCACTAGGTAGAGAAGCACTCTAAATACGGTCATCATGAGTAAACATTTTGAATGGGTGACTCCAGACTCAGATCTTCTGGAGAAAGAGAAGACAGCAATTAAACCACCAGCGATGTACAACGTAGTTCTCAATAACGATGACTACACGCCGATGGAGTTTGTGATTGAAATCCTTGAGCGATTCTTCTCGATGGATATCGACAAAGCAACACAGATAATGCTCAAGGTGCATTATGAAGGGAAAGCAATTTGTGGCACGTTCAGTGCCGAGATTGCAGAGACCAAAGTAGCTCAAGTTACTTTGTACTCAAGGGAAAATGAGCATCCACTGCTTTGTACTATGGAGCAAGCGTAGTCGCTTGCTGGAGCAACAAAGTGGTTCCTTAAGGAGGTACTTATGCTTAATAAAGAACTAGAGTCGAGTCTAAACGGCGCGTTCGCTCGAGCGCGAGACAAAAGACATGAATTCATGACCGTCGAGCACCTCCTACTTGCGTTATTAGAAAATGATGCAGCCAGAGAGGCCTTATTAGCCTGCCAAGCGGATTTGGATGCCTTACGCCAAGAGCTTGATATTTTTATTGATCAAACCACACCTCTTATTCCTGAAAGTGACGAAACACGTGAAACGCAACCTACATTGAGTTTTCAACGTGTGCTGCAACGTGCTGTATTTCATGTGCAATCCTCTGGCCGCAATGAAGTCACAGGGGCGAATGTACTGGTTGCAATCTTTAGTGAGCAGGAGTCACATGCGGCTTACCTACTGAAAAAAAATGACATCAGTCGCTTAGATATCGTCAACTACATTTCACACGGCATCACTAAAGCTTCCAGCGCAAGTGATAATTCAGCCTCTTCCGACTCTTTTAGCAGCGAATCAGCTGATGAAGTCAGTTCTGATGAACGTTTGGAAAGCTTTGCCAGCAACCTCAACCAATTGGCAAAGCAAGGGTTGATTGACCCGCTAATTGGGCGTGATAAAGAACTAGAACGAACCATTCAAGTGTTGTGTCGTCGCCGTAAAAATAATCCGCTGTTAGTGGGAGAAGCGGGAGTCGGTAAAACGGCGATTGCGGAAGGGCTGGCGTGGCGTATAGTGGAAGGCCAAGTGCCTGAAATCATTCAAAATAGCATTATTTATTCACTGGATATTGGCTCATTACTCGCTGGAACTAAGTATCGTGGCGATTTTGAAAAGCGTTTTAAAACCATTTTGAAACAGCTTGAAAAAGAGCAGGACGCGATTCTATTTATTGATGAAATTCATACCATCATCGGTGCGGGTGCCGCTTCTGGTGGTCAGGTGGATGCGGCTAACTTAATCAAACCTCTGCTTAGCAGCGGTAAATTGCGCTGCATCGGCTCAACGACTTATCAAGAGTACAACAACATCTTTGAAAAAGAGCGTGCGCTGGCTCGCCGTTTTCAAAAAATCGATGTGGTCGAGCCATCGTTGGATGACACCACTAAAATACTCATGGGTCTGAAAACAAAATACGAGGCGCACCATGATGTACGTTACACCAATAAAGCGTTACGTGCGGCCGTAGAGCTTTCTGCAAAATACATCAATGAACGTCATTTGCCAGATAAAGCGATTGATGTGATTGATGAAGCGGGTGCACGTTCAAGGTTGGCACCTGCAAGTCGCCGCAAGAAAACCGTTGGAGTGGCCGATATTGAAGCTATGGTTGCTAAAATGGCGCGTATTCCAGAAAAATCGGTATCTTCTTCCGATAAAGACATTTTGCAGCACCTTGATAGAAAAATGAAAATGTTGGTGTTCGGACAAGATGACGCTATCGATGTATTGAGTGAGGCGATCAAACTCTCACGCGCTGGCTTAGGTGCCGACAATAAACCGGTGGGTTCATTCTTGTTTGCAGGGCCAACAGGCGTGGGTAAAACAGAAGTGACAGTGCAGTTATCGAAGCTACTTGGCATTGAGCTGCTGCGTTTTGATATGTCTGAGTATGGTGAACGTCACTCAGTGAGTCGTTTAATTGGTGCTCCTCCTGGTTATGTTGGGTATGACCAAGGTGGCTTGCTAACTGATGCTGTGATTAAACATCCACATTCAGTGGTGCTACTTGATGAGATTGAGAAAGCGCACCCTGATATTTTTAACTTGTTACTTCAAGTCATGGATAACGGCACTTTAACGGATAACAATGGACGAAAAGCGGATTTCCGTAACATCATTTTGGTGATGACAACCAACGCAGGTGTTGCAGAGACAGTGAAAAAATCGATTGGTCTTATCCAACAAGACAATAGTTTTGATGCGATGTCAGAGATTAAGAAAGTATTCACACCCGAATTTCGTAACCGTTTAGATAACATCATCTGGTTTAATCGTTTGGATGAGCGTGTAATCCATCAAGTGGTTGATAAGTTTATTGTTGAACTACAAGCTCAACTCGATGCGAGAGGTGTATCGTTAGAGGTTTCTGAGGATGCTCGTCATTGGCTTGCTGTGAAAGGCTACGATATTGAGATGGGCGCTCGTCCGATGGGCCGCGTGATTCAGGATAAGCTGAAAAAGCCATTAGCGAATGAGTTGTTGTTTGGCTCGTTGGTCGATGGTGGCACAGTGAAAGTGGATTTAGATGGCGAAGAGCTTAAGTTTAAGTACATTGGCTCTCGTGAAGAAGCGGTTCACTAATCGGTAATCCGATGCTTATCACCTAATAACAAAAGCACGCTGAGGCGTGCTTTCTTCTATGCATTGCATTTAATCCAGTTCTATAAGTAACAAAAAACGGAGCATTTAGCTCCGTTTTTTGTTGCGTTCGAAAATCAGAGATTAACGAGCACGGAAGACGATGCGGCCTTTAGTTAGGTCGTATGGAGTCATCTCTACAGTTACTTTGTCACCAGTAAGAATACGAATGTAGTTCTTACGCATTTTACCAGAGATGTGAGCTGTTACTACGTGGCCGTTTTCTAGCTCAACACGGAACATTGTGTTTGGAAGAGTATCAAGGACAGTGCCTTGCATCTCAATTACGTCTTCTTTAGCCATTTAATCCTCTTTAGAAACTTGGCGATTTTTAACGGACGCATTCTGCCGCTAAAAGATAAATATGTAAAGTTGGGGCGTATTCTACCCTTGCCAACGTTGATTTACTAGCTTTTGATGGCGCTCAAAGCGTACTTTGTAGTTCATTGCTGGGCATTCATCAATTTGATAACCCAAATATAACCATTGTTTCTGTGTGGCTTGGCAATATTGCAGTTGAAATAAAACGCCAAGTGTTCCGAGTGACAGATCTGACTCTGGATCATAAAAGGTATAAAAGGCGCTGGCACTGTTTTGTAAAATATCCGTCACCGCAATCGCGACCAGTTGTCCATTTTGATAAATATGCAGGTATTGAGTATCTAGCCAACGACAAGCGGAAAAGGTTTCAAACTCCTGCTCGTTGGGAGGGTACATGCTGCCCTCTTTATGTCGCGCTTCAATATAGCGGGCATAGAGTGCAAACCAACCCGAATCCATGGTTGGTTTCAACTGCCACTGAAAAGCGTGTGCCTTTTTGAGTAACCGCTTTTGACTGGTTGATAGCTTGACTTGGTCAACAAAAACACGCAATGCTTGGCAGGAGTTACAATTGTCACAGTGAGGTTTGTAAATGGTATCTCCACTGCGCCGAAAACCATTTGCGAGTAGAATTTCATAATTCTCAGGCGATTGCATGGCGGAGTCTAAAGTCACAGCGACACGTTCTTGCCTATCTTTTAAATAGCTACAAGGGTGGTTATTGGTTAAACCGATGCGTATTTGCTGTAAATCTGAGCTCATGGTTATCCTTCATTAGGCAAGGTGATCCACTGGGGGGTAAAGCAGCGCTCATCGACAGAGCTATCTCTAAAAGATAGCAAGGATTTGAGAAAATCGTCGCGCTCTAATTCGAAAGCTCCCAATGATGCCAGATGCGGATTCATCACCTGACAATCAATCAACTGTCCACCGTGTGATTGAAAATGCTGGCAAAAATACCAAAGCGCAATTTTTGATGCATTGGCTTCGATACTAAACATCGACTCACCGCAAAACATTTGGCCCATTTGTATGCCATAGAGCCCGCCGATCAATTTATCCTCCTGCCACACCTCAACCGAATGACAACGGCCAGAAGCCGCAAGGGCGAGGTAGGCGCTGCGCATCTCTTCATTTAGCCAAGTTTGATCTGCGGGTCTTACGTTGGCGCAACTTGTAATTACCTCTTTAGTTGCATGGTTAAGGCTTATTTTATATTGATGTTTTCGCTGGAATTTTTTAACGCTTTTAGCTGGAGAAAAAGTTTGTGGGTTAAACACAGCTCGCGGAGCGGGGCTCCACCAAAGAATAGGCTCTTGTGGGCCATACCAAGGAAAAATTCCGTGTCGATAAGCATTATAAATACGTTCTGGTTGTAAATCTCCACCAAACGCGAGCAGTCCATTTGGCTCTTCTAGCGCCTCATCAGCGGAAGGAAAAGAGAAATCATCAAGCGCAAGTTGAGGAAGGTAAATAGTCATGTTCGATCCGATCTGGGTTAACCATCAAGATAAGGCCACGGAATGAGGATAGTAGGGATTTTTCAATAGTTTGCCAATCATTACTATCAGGCCATATTTGTACTGGAGTTCGCTTTTATTTTTAGATAGGCTGCAAGTACGAAGAATTTTCATTTTCCCAGAGCAAACAGGAGCTCTTTGGAAGATGCAAGGAAACACAACTCGAATGGAAAGCCTCACGTTACAACCAATAAAAAAAATTAATGGGCAAGTCAATTTACCCGGTTCCAAAAGTGTCTCAAACCGAGCGCTACTGCTTGCCGCTCTGGCAAGTGGTACGACTAAGCTAACGAACTTGTTAGATAGTGACGATATTCGCCACATGCTCAACGCACTAGCAAAACTTGGCGTGGAGTATCGTTTGTCAGACGACAAAACGGTGTGTGAGATAAAAGGCTTGGGTCGGCCTTTTAGCATAGAGCAATCTGTTGAGCTGTTTTTAGGTAATGCAGGGACGGCAATGCGTCCACTTGCGGCAGCATTAGTCCTTGGACAGGGTGAGTTCATTTTGACTGGTGAGCCGAGGATGAAAGAGCGTCCAATCGGTCATCTCGTTACGGCGTTACGTGAAGCGGGCGCTGATATTGAGTATCTTGAAAACGAAGACTTCCCGCCGTTAAAAATTACGGCAACCGGCCTTAAAGCTGGAATCGTGGCGATTGACGGTTCAATCTCGAGTCAATTTTTGACCGCCTTTTTAATGGCAGCGCCACTGTCTGATGGTGAAATGACGATCAACATCGTCGGTGACTTGGTCTCAAAGCCCTACATTGATATCACGTTACACATCATGGCGCAGTTCGGTGTAAAAGTGATCAACCATAACTACACTCAATTTGTGATCCCAGCTGGGCAATCGTATGTTTCTCCTGGGCAGTTTTTGGTGGAAGGAGATGCATCCTCTGCTTCTTACTTCCTCGCGGCGGCGGCTATCAAAGGTGGCGAAGTAAAAGTTACTGGTATTGGTAAAAACAGTATCCAAGGAGATATTCAATTTGCCGATGCGCTAGAAAAAATGGGCGCAGTCATCGAATGGGGGAATGATTATGTCATCGCTCGTCGTGGAGAGCTTAATGCGGTTGATCTCGATTTTAATCACATTCCTGATGCGGCTATGACCATTGCGACGACCGCATTATTTGCCAAAGGCACCACAGCCATTCGCAACGTATATAATTGGCGTGTTAAAGAAACTGATCGTTTAGCCGCAATGGCGACGGAGCTGCGTAAAGTGGGTGCAGAGGTTGAGGAAGGGGATGATTACATTATCATCACACCACCAACGTCATTACAGCATGCGGCAATCGACACTTATGACGATCATCGAATGGCGATGTGTTTTTCGCTGGTTGCACTGAGCGATACCGCAGTGACGATTAATGATCCTAAATGTACTTCGAAAACGTTTCCTGATTATTTTGAACAGCTTGCGCAACTAAGCCACTAGGTATTGAGCCTTTAAACCCAATAATGAAAAGCCTCGAATGAGGCTTTTTTTCATCAAGAATTACGATTGAACGAGAGTGAATTGCTTTGATAAATGCAAGGCAAGGTACTTGAACATGTTAAATACCGCAGTGGTATTAGGTGTTGGCAGCCCCTTGTCGTCTAAAAAGTAGTTGCCTTTAAAAACTAATACATCCTCTTTTTCTTCAACGCTATCGGCGCGCATGCCAACGATATAAGCGTCATGTTCTTGAATGATTTGGTTTGCAATAAGTAACAAATCAAATTCAGTAATAGATTGTTTTTCGCTCATCTTTTACGGTCCTATGAGTAGATGTGCGAGGATAGTGCCGTAAAAGGGTAGGTAATTTCAATGATTTCAAATAGAATTCGGCGCAAAATTCGATGGAGTGGATTCTCAAGCTTTGACCAAAGAGAGAAGTCACGTCTAAGCTTAATCAAGAAAGCCGATTTTTTATGCAATGAGAATGTGTGACTTACGGCATATTTCATTGGATTTATTTCGCGAACTGATAATACTCACTTTAGTATGAGCGCCAAAGCACGTTTAGTAGAGTGCTGCAGCAATGAAAGTCAAGCTCACAAGTACCACAGGATTCGATTTTAAACTTCTCAATTTAGGCTGGAAGGCCGGCGGAGAATAGGCCACTGAGCTCTGGTTGCATTTTGACCAATTATTGAGTGGTTGAATTTTATTTTTAAAAAACATGTTGATCTTCTTGTTAACTGGCTCGATAGTAAAAAAAGAAGCAATAATTTAGAACGTCATGCGATTTACTTTCGCGTAATGATTAAGGGCATTTGAGTCAATTATGGGTAAATCACTCGTTATAGTGGAATCGCCAGCCAAGGCTAAAACGATCAATAAATATCTTGGTAAAGATTTTATTGTTAAGTCGAGCGTAGGGCATGTTCGTGACCTTCCAACCGCAGGTCAAAGTACCGCTAAAAAAGCAACGCCTAGTTCTTCTTCAAAGAACCTTAGCGCTGAAGAGAAAGCACGCTTGAAAAGCGAGAAAGACCGCAGTTCGTTAATTAAGAAGATGGGCATCGACCCTTATCACGGCTGGGAAGCGAATTACCAAATTTTGCCGGGTAAAGAAAAAGTAGTGGCGGAATTGCAAAAGCTTGCCAAAGATGCCGACTGCATTTATCTCGCAACCGATTTGGACCGCGAAGGAGAGGCCATCGCTTGGCACCTTCGTGAGATCATCGGTGGCGATGAACAGCGATACAAACGAGTTGTATTTAACGAAATTACTAAAAATGCAATCCAACAAGCCTTCCAAACACCGGGTGAATTGAATATCGACGGTGTAAACGCCCAACAAGCGCGTCGTTTCATGGACCGTGTGGTGGGTTTTATGGTCTCTCCATTACTTTGGAAAAAAGTGGCGCGTGGCTTGTCTGCGGGTCGCGTCCAATCGGTGGCGGTGAAATTACTTGTTGAGCGTGAGCGTGAAATTAACGCGTTTGTCCCTGAAGAGTTCTGGGATATCCATGCTGATACGAAAACGCAAGATAAAACGGATTTCCGTCTGTTGGTTGCGCAAAAAAATGATGTAGCGTTTAAGCCTGTCAACGAAGCGGAAGCTAAATCAGCGGTTTCGATTTTAGAAAAAGCTTCTTACGAAGTGTGTAAACGTGAAGACCGCCCAACCAGCAGTAAACCTTCCGCTCCTTTTATCACCTCGACGTTACAGCAAGCAGCCAGTACTCGCTTGGGTTACGGAGTGAAGAAAACGATGATGCTAGCTCAGCGCTTGTATGAGGCGGGTTACATCACTTATATGCGTACCGATTCAACCAACTTAAGTGCTGAAGCGGTTGAAGCGGTTCGCAGCTATATTGGTAGTGAGTTTGGACAAGCCTACTTACCTGAGAATCCGTTGGCTTATGGAAGTAAGCAGGGCGCTCAAGAAGCGCACGAAGCGATTCGTCCATCCAGTGTGGATGTTAAAGCCGATGATTTACAAGGTATGGAAGCGGATGCTCATAAGCTATACGCACTAATCTGGAATCAGTTTGTTGCTTGCCAAATGACGCCAGCTCAATACGATTCGACCACTGTGAGCGTGAAAGCGGCAGAATTCACCCTTAAGGCGAAAGGTCGCATCCTTAAATTTGATGGTTGGACACGAGTTCAACGTCCAATGGGTAAGAATGAAGACCAAATTTTACCTCCAGTGAAAGTGGGCGAAACGTTGTTATTGCAAACGTTAGATCCAAAACAACATTTCACTAAGCCACCGGCACGTTATACGGAAGCTGCGCTGGTAAAAGAGCTTGAAAAGCGTGGTATAGGCCGACCATCGACGTATGCTTCTATCATCTCTACGATTCAAGATCGCGGCTATGTGAAAGTGGATCAGCGACGTTTTTATGCTGAGAAAATGGGTGAAATCGTCACCGATCGTCTGGATGACAGTTTCAATGACTTGATGAACTATGACTTCACCGCGCGAATGGAAGAAAAGCTGGACCAAATTGCAGCAGGATCTGCAAATTGGAAAGGAGTCTTGGACGATTTCTTTAAAGATTTCACTGCAGATTTAGAAACGGCTGAACTGGATGAAGAACAAGGTGGTATGAAACCCAACCACATCGTGATGACCGACATTCAATGTCCGACATGTTCACGTCCAATGGGAATTCGTACAGCCTCTACAGGGGTGTTCCTCGGTTGTTCTGGTTATGCACTGCCGCCTAAAGAGCGTTGTAAAACCACCATTAACCTAGGTGACGAAGAAGGCGTCATCAATGTCTTGGAAGAAGATGTTGAAACGGCTGCACTGCGCGCTAAAAAGCGTTGTCCTATCTGTGAAACGGCGATGGATGCGTACCTAATCGATGACACACGTAAAATGCATGTGTGCGGGAACAATCCGAACTGCGAAGGTTACGTTGTAGAATTCGGTGAGTTTAAAGTTAAAGGCTATGATGGCCCAGTTGTCGAGTGTGACAAGTGTGGGTCAAACATGGTGCTGAAAAATGGCCGTTTTGGTAAGTACATGGATTGCACCAGCGATGACTGTAAAAATACGCGTAAGATCTTAAGAAGCGGCGAAGTTGCTCCGCCAAAAGAAGATCCTATCCATTTCCCAGAATTGCCTTGTGAAAACTCGGATGCGTATTTTGTACTGCGTGATGGCGCTTCAGGTCTGTTTCTTGTAGCGAGCAATTTCCCGAAATCTCGCGAGACACGTGCGCCATTGGTTGAAGAATTGGCTCGTTTTAAAGAGCGCCTAGCACCAAAGTATCAATACTTAGCGGATGCGCCTACACATGATCCTGATGGTGTGGCGGCGGTTGTACGCTTTAGTCGTAAGTCAAAAGAACACTATGTACGCACTGAGATAGATGGTAAACCCTCAGGTTGGACGGCGTTGTACGATAATGGGCGGTGGGAAATTACCGATAAGCGTAAAAACGCTAAAAAATAGCCTTTAATGTGATCAATGCGAAAAGGTAGCCTTCGGGCTACCTTTTTTTTGGCTGGAGTTTGAGCAAGTTCAACTATTCATACTATTCATGGAAAATGTGTCGCCAATATTTTGACATTCCATGTGTAAGGCAGTATTGATTAACTATCCGTGAGCGGGCGGAGTGTCGGATGTTCAGAGTCTTGTACACAGGAGATAGCCCTATTGCACCAGCATGTTGTGAATTGTTCAGTCGGTTCAACAATTAAAATGGAGCTATTTGGTGTAATTAATATTTATGTCTTTAACCTAGTAAACATAGCGTCATAAATTCGTTGTATTTTTAATAAAAAGAGAGTGTATATAAAATTAAGAATGCATCAATAAAGTGAATAAAAATGATTAGTTAATACATTGTTATGTTTATATGTTACACCGAGCTGTAAATGTGAGCTAGGTTAGGAGTTAGCAAACTAAAGGGTTCAGACAAGTCAGAACAGCGTATTTAAAATTGTATTATTTCTTTAATTCGATAACGTATAAACAACCGATTGCATTTAGGGTGGTGAGGGAGTTTCATACAGCCCACTGCAAGTGGTCAATAAGGATAGCATCCATACATCCCCTGTAAATTAAGGTATGGAATGCAAATATAAGAATGAAATAAGGAGAATTAAAATGGCTGGTGTTTTAGGAATGATCCTTGCTGGTGGCGAAGGCTCGCGCTTGATGCCTTTAACGGAATCTCGTAGTAAACCTGCAGTGCCATTTGGTGGCAGTTATCGTTTAATCGATTTTGCTTTGAATAATTTTGTAAACGCGGATTTGATGCGTATCTACGTGCTTACACAATTTAAATCACAATCGTTGTATTTACATATGAAGAAAGGCTGGAACCTTTCGGGCATCACTGATCGGTTTATCGATTCAATCCCCGCACAGATGCGTGATGGCAAGCGCTGGTACGAAGGTACTGCGGATGCTATCTACCAGAATATTCGTTTTATTGAACTCTCTACCCCAGACCAAGTATGTATTTTTGGCTCTGATCATATCTATAAAATGGATATCCGCCAGATGCTCGATTTCCATAAACGTGTAGACGCAAAACTGACCGTTTCTGCGCTGAGAATGCCGCTGAAAGAAGCGTCTCAGTTTGGTGTGATTGAAGTTGATGAAGCCGGAAAAATGGTCGGTTTTGAAGAAAAACCTTGCAATCCTAAAGCGATCCCTGGGCACCCAGACCTTGCACTTGTTTCTATGGGTAACTACATATTCGATACAGATAAACTCTGCGCAGAATTGCGTCGTGATGCTGAAGATAATCACTCCAGCCATGATTTTGGCAAAGATATTATTCCTAAACTTTTCCCAGAAGGAGAGGTTTATGTCTATGATTTTTCAACCAATAAAATCAAAGGCGAAAAAGACACAACTTACTGGCGTGATGTTGGTACGATTGAGGCCTACTGGGCAGCGCACATGGATCTATTAGAGCATGATGCCGATTTCTCGTTGTATAACCGTAGCTGGCCTCTCCACACTTATTATCCACCGTTGCCACCTGCAACCTTTGTTGATTCACACGATCGTAAAGTGCAGATCACCGACAGCTTGATCTCCGGCGGAAGCTACATTCAAGGTGCGAAGATTTATAAATCGGTACTAGGCTACCGCAGTAACATTGGAGCCAACACTTTAGTGAGTGAATCCGTGATCCTCGGTGATGTTAAAATTGGCGAAGGATGTACAATTAAGCGTACGATTATTGATAAAAATGTCGAAATAGCGCCAGGTACTATCATTGGTGAAGATTTAGAACTCGATAGACAACGTTTCCATGTTTCTGATGAGGGCATCGTTGTTATCGCAAAAGGAACAAAAGTTGGATTCTAGAATGGAAAAAATCGATGTTTGGTTTACCGTTTCAGAAGCTCAAGGTTTGATCAAAAGTGGTGGTTTGGCCGATGTGGCCAAAGCACTGCCTAAAGCACTGCAAGAGTTAGGTCATCAGGTAGCTATTGTGCTACCTGCTTATCGTTCTATATTGGGCATTTCAGATGCTCCTGTTGTGCTAGAAACTGAGCTTACCCATTGGCCTCATACTTCATATCTGGTCCGCCAGATGGAGCTAGATGGAGTGGCCGTGTACTTAATTGAATGTGAACAATATTTTGGCCGAGCACAAATGTATGGCGAGAATAACCAAGCGTATGCTGATAATGGCGAGCGTTTTGGTTTCTTTTCAGCGGCTAGCCTAGATGTTTTACCTAAGCTCGGTAAAAAACCACAGATTATCCATGCAAATGATTGGCATACAGGGTTAGTTCCATTTTTGTTGAAAACGCGTTACCAGCATGACGCTTATTTTTCTGATATGAAAAGCGTATTGACCGTTCACAACGCGATTTTTAAAGGTATTTTTTCTTATCATCAATTAGAGATCATCCCAGAATTGAACTTATCTGGCATGGAATTTTTACGCTACGGACACGATCACGTCAGTATGCTAAGAGCAGGGATTGCCTTTGCTGACAAAATCAATGCTGTTAGCCCTAATTATGCTTCCGAGCTGCTAACACCGCTTGGCTCTCATGGGTTGGTAGATGATTTTGTTCACCGAGCTAGAGATTTGCACGGTATCGTTAATGGGTGTGATTATAGCGAGTGGGATCCACAAAACGATGAATTTCTTCCTCTTGGCTACTGTGATGAAGCTGAATCACTTCAAGCGGGAAAACGGGCGAGTAAGCGTATGTTGCAAGAGGAGCTGCAATTACCTCAGCGTGACTTGCCTTTGTTTGGGATGGTTTGTCGACTCACCCACCAAAAAGGTTTCCACTACATTTTACCTATACTAGAGTCGTTCTTACGCAATGATGCTCAGCTCATTATTGTTGGCACAGGAGAGCCTGAAGTTGCTGTTCAGCTACATAAAATGGCGGCGAAGCATGCTGATAAATTTGCGTTTGTTGAAGCTTATAGCAATCGTTTTGCACATTTGGTTGAAGCCGGTTCTGATTTCTTCTTAATGCCTTCAGAATTTGAAGCTTGCGGTTTGAATCAGATCTACAGCATGGCTTATGGCACGCTGCCCATCGTTCGTGAAGTTGGTGGTTTAAAAGACACCGTGCGTGATTATGATAAGTTTCCTGAAGAAGCGACCGGCTTTGGTTTTCATGATCCTTCTCCAGAAGCACTGCTTATTGCAATGCAGCGAGCGATGCTGTTTTATCTTCAACATCCCGAAACTATGTTGGAGGTTCAGCAGAGGGCGATGCGACAAAATTTTAGCTGGCAGGATTCAGCGAAAGAGTACATCAAGATGTATCATCTCGCGTTTCATGACTGATGTTTTTATAACAAGTAAGGCGCTTTGGCGCCTTACTTGTTTAGCCGAACGAGCCCGCATGATTTTTTGCTATTCAGCCCCCGTTTTGTGGTAGTCTTGCGTTTCTCAAATTGAAGCTGATTAACGGTTTTGTATGTCTCATAGCCTACTTTTCCATAAGACCTACCTGCATCCCACCAGTGATGAATGGGTTGTTTTTGTGCATGGTGCAGGTGGAAGTTCATCCATCTGGTTTAAGCAAATCAAAGCGTACCGTGAGCATTTCAACCTGTTATTAGTTGATTTACGAGGTCATGGCAAGTCAAACCAACTGTTTAAAGAGTTGATGGCAAATCGTTACACGTTTAAATCCGTCACTCTTGATATTCTCAAAGTGCTCGATCATTTGAAAATTCAGTCTGCTCATTTTGTTGGAATGTCACTCGGCACCATTATTGTGCGTAATCTTGCTGAAATGGCGACTGGGCGAGTTTGCTCTATGGTTTTGGGGGGAGCGATAACCCGTTTGAATGTGCGCTCTCAAGTGCTCGTAAAGTTGGGTAATTTGAGTAAACACATCATTCCTTACATGTGGCTTTATCGTCTGTTTGCTTACATTGTGATGCCACAACGCAACCAAAAAGAGTCACGGCATCTTTTTATTCGAGAAGCGAAGAAGCTGTGCCAAAAAGAGTTTAAACGCTGGTTTATGCTGACTTCCGAAGTCAATCCTCTGATGAAATGCTTCAAAGAGAAAGAGCTACCCATTCCCACTCTTTATCTTATGGGAGAGAGAGACTATATGTTCATTCAACCCGTTAAAGACATGGTGGCAATGCATAGACAAAGTGTGTTATTAGAAATCCCAGATTGCGGCCACGTGTGTAATGTTGAACAATCTGAGATGTTTAACCACCACTCAATTGAGTTCATCCGCCAGCATCAGACTCGTTAGTCTGAATCTAAACAACCGCAGTACCAGCAGGCTGCAAACTGCGGCCCATTTTCCTCGTTGCACTGTCCACAAACCCAGTTAGGTTCTTCGTTTATCTCTTCTATCTGATAGGCCAATAATTGTGCTTGAGCCTCGGTGATTTGAGCTTCATCCAACAGCCATATATAAGGCAAGGTTTCTTCTGAAAAAGGGAGCTCTCCACCTAAGCCGTATAAGTTATCGCCTCTCACTTCACAGCGAATATTGAATTGCTGTAAATACTGACAAACTATATATGCCTCTATCGGGTGGTTTGAAACACAAATTTTCATCATTATTCACTTCAGGCGGAAGTTGGGTTTTTGTTCAATCTGGCCATAATCCACTTGGTGAGAATAGGGAAAAGACCTAATAGAGCAAATGAAAGCAAAACCGAAGGAGATACAATACCGGATAAGCTTTCAATTTCAGCTAGTTGAGTACCGGCATTCAGATAAACGGCAGTGCCGGGCAACATACCGAGTTGGCTAATCAGGTAAAAGCGAGCGGTTGATATGGGTGTTAGGCCCATTAATAAATTAATCAAGAAAAAAGGGAAAACCGGAATTAAGCGCAGTGAGAATAGATAAAATGCCCCATCTTTTGCAACGCCTTGATTAATCGTTTGCAGCTTTTGACCAAATTTTGTTTGAATCCATTCACGCAGTAAGAAACGGCTACTCAAAAAGGCGATAGTTGCGCCTATGGTGCTGGCAAAGGAGACAAGCAGTAAGCTAGTCCAAAAACCAAACAGCGCAGCACCCAGTAACGTGACGACCGCCGCTCCTGGGATAGAGAAAGCCGTGAGCACAATATAGAGTGAAAAATAGATCAAAGCAGCGCTGATCACGTTTTGGCTAATGTATTCGTTTAATAGCATTTGCTGTGCTTTGGCATTATCTAACGTTAGATATTGG
Source organism: Vibrio sp. ZOR0018 (assembly GCF_963865925.1). Taxonomy (NCBI): domain Bacteria; kingdom Pseudomonadati; phylum Pseudomonadota; class Gammaproteobacteria; order Vibrionales; family Vibrionaceae; genus Vibrio; species Vibrio sp. ZOR0018. Next base: position 243,651 of record NZ_CAWMCN010000123.1, read on the forward strand.
CCAAAATTTACAATCAAAAAGACAATAAAGGCAAATAAAGCCAAGCCTAAGAGAAGTTTTTTATTCATGGTATTCCTCAAAACGACATATTTTACTAGATATAGTGAAGAAGACAGAGGAAGTCGAATTTATATTTCAAAACGGGATGAAAAAAAACGCTCGCATGGTGATACGAGCGTATTTGATTATTTAATCGAGATATTTATTTACTCGGAGGTTAAAGGCTTTTCGCTAATTCATCGCGTCGAGATTGTGGGATAACCGACCAATGCTTGCCTTCAATCGCACCTTCAAGGGCCCATAGCAATTCAAGACTGATTGAAGAAGAATGGGTTTGCTGAATCGCTTTATAGGCTTCCAAAGCCCCCTTTGTATGCAAATCCGTTACTGATTCTATCCCTGCTTTCTTAAGCATACGTTCGGTGGCGAGTCGAAGGTTCGGGAGATCTTTTAGGCGTTCTGGCTTCGTTTGGGCTTGAACTTCTCGTTCTTGTTTGGCGATTTCGAGTGCGACAGCAGCATCTCGTAAAATAAGCGAAGGGTTTTCCCAACAATTGTCAGGTAATGCGAAGTATTTTGTGACGACAGGGAACCCACGTTTTTTATAGATATAGGGCTCATAGCCTTGCTCTTTAAAGCGAGAGGTTGATAGATCGTCTGCGCGAATATGAAGTTTATCGTTTACGACCAAAGCAAACATGGTGTCATCGACAAAAATGCCGAAGCCGCCAAACATTGAACGAGACTTAACGCGTCCAAGTTGTTCGAAGAGTCGCATTGAATCTTTAAGTACTGGTTTATCCATGCTGTAAATTCTCGGTGTATGGGAAAAACGCCACCAAAATCAGGTCCGAGAGATTAGCAAACTTATGCAGAAAGAGTGTCAGTAAGGGGTAAACTTAACGTTTGCATATTTGCCATCGGCAACCCCGCTACCTACCGAATAGTCGGTTTAGGCCGGAGGCTTTGCGTCCCATCTTTTCAAATGGTTTGCCCTGTGCGTGACTTCTAATAGTAAGAATATATAAATTTTTGGATGAGCATCACGTTTATTTATTATTTGCGTGATGCTCATTCCAAATTTACTATTATTTAATACGGCGTTCTGTCTCGAATATAGGAAAATCCCTAAAATTGACATTTGTCGCTTGCTTTAAATAATGACACTATTTTGTTATGTTTTTTACTGTGTTGCGTTCAACAATCTCGGGATGCATCTCAAACACACGACGTTCATGCTCTTTGTCTTTAATGCGTTCCAATAGGATTTCAAAGGCGTTTTTCCCTACTCGTCGTTTTGGCTGGTGAACCGTGGTTAACGGTGGCGAGAAATACTCAGCAAGTTCAATATTGTCATAACCAATAACAGACATGTCATCAGGAATACGGATGCCTTTTTGTTGCAAGCGACTCATTAAACCGAGAGCCATTGTATCGTTAAAGCAGAAAACAGCCGTTGGCCGCTTGTCCATGGCGACAATTTTGTCGGCGGCGAGCACCGCAGTATCACACTCGAAGTTACCTTCCAAAATCCAATCTTCATGAACGGTTAGGCTTGCTTCGGCAAGAGCACGCTTAAACCCTTGAATACGCTCTTGGCACGCCGCTTTTTCGAAGTGTCCACTTAAGCAAGCAATGTCAGTATGGCCATGATCAATAAGGTATTTGGTGGCGAGATATCCGCCTTCCTCTGAGTTATCAATAATTTTATCGGCTTGAGAACTTTCAGGGCCCCAGTCCATGATAACTTTCGGAATGTCTGAATGACGATCAAGCATCTCAAGCAGTTCTTGGGTGAGGTCCGAGCACATGACCAACATACCATCGACACGTTTTTCCGCTAGCATGCGGATGTAGTCGCGTTGCTTCTCGTAAATACCGCCGGTATTGCACAAAATAAGTGTGTAGCCTTGGCGGTAGCAGTAACTTTCAACACCATCGATAACCTCAGAAAAAAATAAGTTTGTCGATTGGGTCACTAACATACCAATGGTACGGGTGGTGTTGCATTTTAAGCTGCGAGCGACTGCACTTGGTGCATAGTTAAGCTCTGATACCGCTTCCATCACTCGTTCTTGGGTTGCTTCAGCCACAAAGCGAGTTTTATTGATTACATGCGATACCGTGGTGGTTGATACGCCCGCTAAGCGTGCAACGTCTTTAATCGTAGCCATAAATTCTCTGTCCTGTCGATAACTGCTGAAAGTGATAGTCACGAAGAGCAATTCAGCGGTATTAGGCCTATCGGTGTTATATTGAAGCCTAAAAGTAGTAAAAACACAAAAACCGCCTCTAATCAGCGGTTGCATCTTAAATTCATTTTTTATCGTTTGCGGTCAAGATTCTAGTCCGCAAATGTCCATCAAGCAACGAAAAATCCACCGAATAAATCGGTCAACAGTCACAATTGACCGATTTAGTAATAGGTATTAACTAGGTTATCTCATTAGTTTGATAAATAGTCGCGGTCTAAGTGAAGAAACGCGACCAACAATTCGCTTGCGGCACCGTAAAAACCAAATTGATCAATTTGTTGGCAGCGAAGATGGAATTGTGGGATCCAAGAGAGCAAATGTTGTTCAATAAAATCACACTGCTGCGTAAAGGCTTGTTCAAGGTGTGTCTCTTGTTCAAGCTCATTGGAGCGAATGATCAAGTTACCTAAGAAATCCAGTTCAATCGCAATGTGGTCGGCGGGTTCGTTGAGTGTATCGTTGACTGCAATGTGATGGGCTGCCATCAAATCCGACATTGCTCTGGCTGGTTCGTCATTGAGCAACCCTGATTTTCCAATGTAAATTGAGGCATAGGGTAGCGCGGACTCCTTATTGGATTTTAAAAAAAGATCACAGAAATCGGCTGCGAGCTCAAGCTGTGCGTCTTCTTTGTCTTGCAATCGGTTCAGTGCATCAACTAATTTATCAATGGCAGGTTTAAGTGTCGCGTTTTCTGCTAATCCTGAAAGAAATGTGCGAATAGCGGGCGTATAGTATTGCTCTAATTCATGCTCCGAAAGTTCTTTCACAAATAAACTCGAAAGCCACCAATAAATCTCGGCACGCTGTTCATTAAAAGCTTTGATGTCTTGCATGGTATTGGCTCTCCAAGGGGGGGGGGGGGGGGAAAATCGTTTTTAAAAAGTAATTGATCTAAGTGTAACTAATAAAAATGAATAGCAGTCGCTAAGAAAATGAAAAAATATGAGTGATTTTTTCATTAAGTTAATGGATGTCTGGAAGGTTGTTTTGAATCAATAAACTCTCATCTTTCTTAATTTTAAAAGTGATACGACTAGAATTATGACTATTTATGAATAGAATGGCTTTGTACAGAATCTCGAGCCGAGGTTTGAACATTTCTATAGAGTAAAGTGGTGTAAATGAGCTATCACGTATTAGTAGTTGAAGATGATGCAGTCACTCGCAGCAAGCTAGCTGGATACTTTCAAAGCGAAGGTTATATGGTAACGCAAGCGGAAAGCGGTACTCAGATGAGAGATGCTTTGAAAAACAGCGCGATAGATCTGATTATGCTAGACATTAATTTACCCGGTGAAGATGGTTTAATGTTAACGCGTGAGCTACGCAGCCAATCTGATATTGGCATCATATTAGTGACAGGGCGCACGGATAGCATTGATAAGATTGTTGGTCTTGAAATGGGGGCCGATGATTATGTAACGAAACCTTTTGAATTGCGCGAGTTGCTGGTGAGAGTGAAAAACTTGCTGTGGCGGATCTCGACCGCAAAAAACAAACTGAACGAAGAGAGCGGTGTATCTCACAATGCGAATTTAGTGCGCTTTAGCGAGTGGACCTTTGATATCCAGCGCCGAGCGCTGAGCCGTAATGGTGAGCCCGTAAAACTGACCAAAGCGGAATATGAGCTATTAGTTGCCTTGTCGTCATATCCGAATCAAGTCCTTAGCCGTGAACGTATTTTAAATATGATCAGCCATCGTGTGGATGCACCTAACGATCGAACGATTGATGTACTGATTCGACGCATGAGGGCGAAGATGGAGTTTGATCCCAAGAATCCGCAAATCTTTGTGACTGTGCACGGTGAAGGTTATATGTTCGCTGGTGATTAGCTGAGTGGTCGCGTGTGTAAAATTGGCGTTGGGCCGTGCCTTTTTATTCCCATGATTTTTTGTAGCCGCGATTATCAAGAAAAACGGAGCACATAAGTGGCTCCGTTTTGGGTTGAATACAATTGCTAATTGCTATTGATGTCCAATTCTGTATCGCCATGCCCGGAGGCCCAATCACGTAAGTCTTGCCACAGCAGCCCTAACGTTTCATACCAGTAACGCTCGGTTTGTTCTAAATAACGCGCTCGAGGAGCGTATTTTTCCCAAGGTTGCTCAATATTCGTTTGTGCTAAGAAATTGGTTGGCGCAGGTATTGGGTCAATACCTGCAGAATTAAACTCTTTTAACGCTCTTTCCATATGACTGGCTGACGTTACCAAAACCAGCCTACGCTGTTGAACAAAGGCGGCGGCTTGTCGTGCTTCTTCCCAAGTATCTTTAGCTGTTTCTAGCAAAATAATATCGGATTTATTCACTCCAAGCGCGAGTGCCACCACGGCTAGCATGCGCGCATGGCTAAATTCCGACCCGCCAGAGTAGCCTGATAAAATCAACTTTGAGCCGGGGTACATACGCATGACACGTATGCCTTCGTTTAAGCGTACCAACGCAGTGCGGCTGAGTTCCGAGGTCGGCGGGATTTGGTCATCCACTACGTGGCCGCTACCTAAAACCATCACATAATCGATGGTGCCATCAACGGGGAGAAAAGCCGAGTATTGTCTTTCCAAAGGCATTAACATGCGCGTTGCAAAGGGTTGGAAAGAGATAAGAAATATCCCCACTAAAGAGAAGAGGACAAACATACAGCCAGTCTTACGTCTGACGGTGAACATTATGAGCATTAATCCGACAAAACCGAGGATTAGCATTGCCGGAAGAGGCATTAATAATGAGGAAATAACTTTTTTCAGCTCAAACATATACAAAATAGTCCGAAAAAACACCACTTGATAATAAAAAGGAACAAAGCCCCTTTATTCCTGCCATTCCTATGACAGAATAGCAGCACGATTCGCTATCATAACTCAAGCCACTGTGACTGAAGACCGGAATTTCGACGATATTGCCCACAAATTTGCAAAAAACATATACGGCTCTGACAAAGGTGAAATTCGTCAAGTCATTGTTTGGCAAGATCTTGAGCAACTGCTCGCTTTGTTGAGCAACCACCCAAAACCTTTGCAAGTGCTTGATGCCGGCGGCGGTTTGGCACAAATGTCACAAAAAATAGCCAAGCTTGGACACCAAATCACGCTGTGTGATTTATCCTCGGAAATGCTCCAGCTAGCCGAACAAGAGATCCGCAAAAATGGTCTGCTTGAGCAGTATCGGTTGGTACATTCCCCCGTGCAATCCATCCAATCGCACCTTAGTGCGCCAGTGGATGTGTTGTTGTTTCACGCGGTGATGGAATGGTTAGCCGAGCCAAAACCCGCATTGCAGAATTTGTTAGAGCAAGTTAGGCCAGGTGGTATGGCATCAATCATGTTCTATAACCATCATGGCTTGGTGTACAAAAACGTTGTCTGTGGCAACATTCCCCATGTATTGGAGGGCATGCCGCATCGCAAGCGGTTTAAGCTCCAGCCTCAGCAAGGGCTAAAACCTGAAGAAGTGTATCAATGGATCGAAGAATCAGGATTTGAGATTTGTGGAAAATCGGGCATCCGATCATTCAGTGACTATATTGGGAATGTGAAAAATATGGGTGACTACCAATATGAAGATGTACTGGCACTCGAACAACAATTATGTAGACAAGAGCCGTACCTCTCGCTAGGTCGATACATTCATGTATGGGCGAAAAAGAAAATAGAGCAGGAATAACAATGAGTGAGATGACTCAGAACGCTGCACAGCAACCTATTGATGAATTGGTTGGTTGGGTAAAGCAGCATGATTTCTCATTGAACCTGACGACAGAACGACTGGCGTTCCTTATTGCCATTGCAGTATTGAGTAACGAAAGGTTTGATGAAGAATTAGGTGAAGGTGAGTTACACGATGCGTTTGCCATCGTAACTCGCTTATTTGAAGAAACCGGTGAAGCCTCCGCGTTTCGTGCTAATAATGCGATCAATGAGTTGGTGAAACAGCGCTTAATGAGCCGCTTCACCAGCGAGATGAGTGATGGCGTTAGCATTTACCGTTTGTCACCGTTGGCTATTGGTATTACGGACTATTACGTCCGCCATAGAGAGTTTTCCAAGCTGAAGCTCTCAATTCAGCTTTCTATGGTCGCCGATGAAATGGCCAAGGCGATTGAAGCCGCGAATAAAGGTGGTACTCCCGGGCATTGGAAAAAGAACGTCTACGGCGTATTAAAATACTCGGTAGGGGAAATTTTTGATCGTATCGATTTAAACCAACGTGTGATGGACGAGCAGCAGCAATCGGTCAAACTGCAAATCGCAGAGTTGCTGAATAAAGATTGGCGTGAAGCGATCAACAACTGTGAATCGTTATTGTCTGAAACCTCTTCAACGCTGCGTGAACTGCAAGATACTTTACAAGCGGCGGGGGATGAGCTGCAAACGCAAATTTTGGATATTCAAGAATTGGTTTATGGCGAAGCCGAACTCGAATTCATTGAAGAAATCCTGTTTGGATTACAGATGAAACTTGATCGCATCACCAGTTGGGGACAACAGGCGATCGATCTCTGGATTGGCTACGACCGCCATGTCCATAAATTCATTCGTACCGCCATTGATATGGACCAAAACCGAGCGTTTAGCCAGCGTTTACGTCAATCACTGAGCGACTATTTTGACGCCCCTTGGTATCTCACTTATGCCGATGCTGAGCGTTTAACCGACCTGCGTGATGAAGCTCTCGTGTTAAGAGATGATGAGGTGATGGGGCAAGTGCCTCCAGAAGTGGAGTACGAAGAGTTCCAGCAAGTCAATGATGAGCTCTCCTTGCGTATCGGCAGCATGCTCAAAGGTCATAAAGATCAAGGGATGCCAATTGATTTAGGACGAGTACTGAGAGACTACCTCGCCACTCATCCCCATACACATCATTTTGATTTAGCCCGAATTATTGTTGATCAAGCGGTGAGGCTTGGCTACTCAGAGCAAGATTACCAAGCCATCCAACCTGACTGGCAAGCGATCAACGATTTTGGTGCAAAGGTACAAGCAAATGTCATCGACAGATATTAATGAATACATGCCAGAAAATCTGGCTAAAGCGATTTCAAATCCTTTATTTCCTGCGCTAGATAGCCAGCTTCGAGCTGGGCGTCATGTTTCTAGTGATGATTTGGATAATCACACCTTTTTATTGGATTTTGAGCCCGATTTAGCGCTGTTTTACCAACGCTATAACACCGAATTAGTCAAAGCGCCGGAAGGCTTTTTTTACCTGCGTCCTCGCTCTACTGCTTTAATCAATCGTAGCGTGCTGTCTGAGTTGGATATGCTGGTCGGCAAAGTGCTCTGTTTTCTTTATTTGAGTCCTGAACGCCTTGCGCACGAAGGCATCTTTACTAATCAAGAATTGTACGAAGAGCTACTGTCTCTGGCCGATGAAAAAAAACTGATGAAGCTCGTCACCAACCGAGCCAGCGGTTCAGACTTAGACAAAGAAAAGCTGTTTGAAAAAGTGCGTACCTCATTGCGTCGTTTACGTCGTTTGGGGATGATCATCCATTTAGGTGATACCAATAAATTCCGCATTAGCGAAGCCGTATTTCGTTTTGGTGCCGATGTGCGTATTGGTGACGACATGCGTGAAGCACAACTGCGTTTGATCCGTGATGGTGAAGCGGTTGTCCACGCCCAAGAGCCGAATCAAGGCAGCTTGCTGGATAACGAAGACGAGATTGAAGAACAAAATGTTAACGAGCAAACAGAATGGGAAGGTGAAGCATGATTGAGAGAGGTAAATATCAATCGCTAACCATGATCAATTGGAACGGTTTTTTTGCTCGTACTTTTGATATTGATGGATTAGTTACCACCTTGTCAGGCGGTAACGGTGCGGGCAAATCGACCACCATGGCGGCATTTATCACCACCTTGATCCCAGATCAAAGTTTGCTCCATTTTAGAAACACCACCGAAGCGGGCAGCTCACAAGCGTCTCGCGATAAAGGCTTATACGGTAAACTGCAAGCGGGCGCATGTTACGCCGCGTTGGATGTAGTGAATTCACGCAAACAGCGTTTACTGTTTGGCGTTAAGCTACAACAGGTGGCGGGGCGCGATAAAAAAGTGGATATCAAACCGTTTGTGATTCAAGGCTTGCCAAGCCATGTCAAACCAACCGATGTGCTGATTGAAAACGTCTCAGACAACCACGCGCGCGTGCGTCAACTCAATGAAGTGAAAGAGATTGTCGCGAAAATTGAAGGGGCGCATTTTAAAGCGTTTAGCTCCATTGTCGATTATCACGCGCAAATGTTTGAATTTGGCGTGGTGCCGAAAAAACTGCGTAACAGTAGTGACCGTTCAAAATTCTATCGCTTGATTGAGGCTTCTTTATACGGCGGTATTTCCAGTGCCATTACTCGCTCGTTGCGTGATTATCTGTTGCCACAAAATGGTGGTGTGAAGAAAGCATTCCAAGATATGGAATCGGCGTTACGTGAAAACCGCATGACATTAGAAGCGATCAAAACCACGCAAGCGGATCGCGATCTCTTCAAGCACCTGATTACCGAATCGACAAATTACGTGGCCGCGGATTACATGCGCCACGCCAACGATCGCAACAATAAGCTAGAGCAAACGCTCGCGTTGCGTAACGAGTTGTTCGGCTCTCGCCATACATTGATTGAGCAAAATCGATTACTCAATCAAGTTCAAGAAGAGCTTGAACTGCTGTTAGAGCAAGAATCTACCTTAGAGCAAGATCACCAAGCCGCTTCTGATCACTTGCAACTGGTGCAAAACGCACTGCGTCAGCAAGAGAAAATTGAACGCTATCAAGAGGATTTGCAAGAGCTCACTATTCGCCTTGAAGAGCAGATGATGGTGGTGGAAGAGGCGCAAGATCGCGTCATGATGGCTGAAGAGCAAGCGATTATCTCTGAAGATGAGGTCGATAGCTTAAAGAGTCAATTGGCCGATTACCAACAAGCATTAGATGTTCAACAAACGCGAGCATTGCAATATCAACAAGCCGTACAGGCGCTTGATAAAGCCAAACAGTTGCTAGATGATGATCAGTTAACACCAGAGCGTGCCCAAGCGCAGGTTTCTGATCTCAAGCATCAGCAAGACGCTAACACCACCACCTTATTAGCGTTAAAGCATAAATTGGACATGTCTTCGGCAGCGGTCGAACAGTTTGAGCAGGCACTGAAACTGGTGCGCAGTGTGGTGGGTGAAGTGTCTCGTCACGATGCCGCTCAGCATGCAAAAGCCATCATGCAGCAAGCGCGTAACGCCCAGCAAATTAGCCAAAATGAAGCACAGTGGTATGCGCAGCAGCGAGATCTGGAACGTCGCTTAAATCAGCAGCAAGTGGCGCGTCAGTCCGTGGCTGAATACCAAAAGCAACACCATATTGACTTGCACGATGAGCTAGCACTAGAGCAAGAGCGCGAGCGCCACGCCGCTCTGATTGAATCGCTGGAATATGAACAAGAAGCGCTACGTGAACAGCGCAGTGAGCAGCGCCGTACCGAGCAAGATAAACAGGCTGAAATTCAACGACTGGAATCGATCGCTCCGACTTGGATTGCTGCCAACGATGCATTGCATACCTTACGCGAACAAAGTGGTGCAACATTAGAAAATAGCCAAGCTGTGATGGCGCAGATGCAACAAGTGCTTGAGCAAGAAAAAGCACAATCAATCGCTAAAGATAAACTGGCAGAACGTCGCGCGCAGCTTGAAAATGAAATCGAGCGCTTGGCGTCTCCTGGTGGTTCAAATGATCCTCGCTTGAAAGGATTAGCGGATAGCTTAGGCGGCGTTTTACTGTCTGAAATTTACGATGACATCACGATTGACGATGCACCTTATTTCAGTGCCATGTACGGCCCAGCTCGCCATGCGATTGTAGTTTCGGATTTATCTGGCATCAAAGAGAAGCTGGTCGAGCTTGATGACTGCCCAGAAGATCTGTACATCATTGAAGGGGATGTCGATGCCTTTGATGACAGCTCGTTCAATGCTGACGAATTGGAAGGAGCAGTATGTGTACAGCTCAATAACCGCCAAATGCGTTATTCTCGTTTACCTGAGATCCCACTCTTTGGCCGAGCTGCGCGCGAACAACGTTTAGAGTTACTGCGTAACGAGCGCGAAGAAGTGGTGGAAGAGCACGCAAAAGCGGCGTTTGATTCACAAAAACTGCAACGTCTATACCACAGCTTTAACCAATTTGTTGCTTCACACATCCAAGTTGCTTTTGAAGCCGATCCAGAACAAGCGTTGCAAGCTGCACGTGAGCAACGCAATCAACTGGTCCGTGTATTGGCTGAATTGGACGCAAAAGAACAGCAGCAGCGCAACCAGTTACAGCTGAGCAAACACGCGTTAACGATGCTCGATAAGCTGGCTCCTAACATGTTGCTCATTGAAGATGAGGCATTGCAAGCACGTTTCGATGAAGCTGAGCTGAACATTAATCAACTGGCGGAAGCGAAAGCGTTTTTAAGCTCGCACGGTAAAGCCATCGCGGAGTTAGAGCAGCTTGCTTCAGCGCTTGAGGTTGACCCGCAGCAATTTGATGCACTCACTGCACAATATCAGCAAGCGGATCAAGCTCTTCAGACATTGAAAGTGCAGATCTTTGCACTTTCAGATGTGATTGAACGCCGCCACTATTTTAGCTATTCCGATTCGGTTGCTTTGCTCAGTAAAAGCAGCGAGCTAAGTGAGCAGCTCAAAAACAAATTGGTTGAGGCAGAAAGCGCCCGTACCTGTACTCGTGATGAGCTCAAACAGGCTCAAAGCCAAATGAACCAATATAACCAAGTGTTAGCGGCCTTAAAAAGCTCGCATCAAGCTAAGTTGGAAACGGTTCAAGAGTTCAAGCAGGAGCTACAAGAGTTTGGTGTGCATGCCGATGAAGGTGCGCAAGAGCGTGCTGAACGTCGTCGTGATGAATTGCAACAGCGTCTGCATGCCTCACGTACCCGTAAGAGCGAGTATGAACGTACACTAACCGCAACTGATCTTGAAATGAAAGCATTAGTTAAACGGTTGAAAAAGGTGCAGAAAGATTATCAAGATCTGCGCACATTTGTGGTGAATGCAAAAGCAGGGTGGTGCTCTGTATTACGTTTGGCGCGTGATCACGATGTTGAGCGCCGCTTGCATAAACGTGAGCTGGCGTATTTATCGGCCGATGAACTGCGTTCCATGTCGGATAAATCGTTGGGCGCGCTGCGTTTAGCAGTCGCAAGCAATGACGACCTACGCGATGCACTGCGTTTGTCGGAAGATAACGCACATCCAGAACGCAAAGTTTTGTTCTATATCGCCGTGTATCAACATCTGCGTGAGCGTATTCGCCAAGACATCATTCGCACTGATGATCCTGTTGAAGCGATTGAAGAGATGGAAGTGGAGCTTGCGCGCTTAACAGAAGAGCTGACTCAACGTGAAAACCGTTTAGCGATCAGCTCTGAATCGGTGGCCAGCATCATCAAAAAAACCATTCAACGTGAGCAAAATCGTATTCGGATGCTCAACCAAGGTTTGTCTAACATTAACTTTGGTCAAGTGAAAGGCGTTCGCCTTAACGTGAAAGTACGCGAGAGCCATGAAATCCTACTCGCGGGATTATCTGAAAAACAGAGTCAGCATAAAGATCTGTTTGAGAGTACTCGTTATACCTTCTCTGAAGCGATGGCGAAATTGTTCCAGCGTGTTAACCCGCATATCGATATGGGGCAACGTTCACCGCAAGTATTGGGTGAAGAGCTATTGGATTACCGTAACTACTTAGAGTTGAGTGTTGAAGTAAATCGCGGATCCGATGGCTGGTTGCAAGCGGAATCGGGCGCGTTATCGACTGGTGAAGCGATTGGTACTGGGCAGTCTATTTTATTGATGGTGATTCAAAGTTGGGAAGAGGAATCTCGTCGTCTACGCAGTAAAGACATCGTTCCATGTCGTTTACTGTTTTTAGATGAAGCGGCGCGTTTGGATGCTAAATCCATTTCAACCTTGTTTGAACTGTGCGAGCGTCTGGATATGCAACTTTTAATTGCTGCGCCAGAGAACATTAGCCCTGAGAAAGGCACGACTTATAAATTAGTGCGCAAAGTGTTTAAAGATCACGAACACGTTCATGTGGTCGGTCTACGGGGTTTTGGTCAAACTGAAAAACCAAAATCAGAAGCACAGCAGATGGCCGAAATGCTGTAAGCATCGCCTCCATCGCTAATAAAAAAGCCCAATACTCCTGATAGAGATTGGGCTTTTTAGTGATTAAATTTGGTGAGAGTTACTCGCTTACCTCACCTGAACCGAATTGCTTTGCGGCATAAGCCACGCGTTCTTCGGGGCTGGGATAGATAAGTTGCGTACCTAAACTTTCAATATGCTGCAAGCGTGGCAACAGCCCTGCGCCATTCGCTATCTGGATAGCAAGCCCTGGGCGAGCGTTCAGTTCAAGTACCATTGGTCCTTCTTCTTTATCCAACACCATGTCGGTTCCCATATAACCAAGGCCGGTCATTTCCCAAGCGCTAGAGGCTAAGGTGAGTAGCTTTTTCCAATGTGGTACTTGCAGCGTTGAGAGCTCTTTGCCGGTATCTGGGTGCTCAGTGATGGGTAAATTAAACTGCACGGCTCGTACTGCTTTTCCTGTCGCAATATCAAGACCTACGCCAACAGCGCCTTGGTGTAAGTTGGCTTTACCATCAGAAGCCGAAGTCGAAAGGCGCATCATCGCCATGACGGGGTAACCTTTGAAGACAATAATGCGTACATCAGGCACACCTTCATAGCTAAAGCCTTCGAAACAATCGTCAAACTTAATTAGGTTTTCAACCACAGCAACATCATTTTTACCGCCTAGTGAAAATAGTCCGGCCAAGGCATTACTGATGTGGCGCTCAACATCTTGCTGGTTGATGGTCGCACCAGAAGGTTTAGTGTACACGCCATCCTTGTGCGACATAATCACTAAAATTCCTTTACCACCGCTTCCGCGTGCAGGTTTTATCACAAAGCCCGGCCACTCTTTAACCATGGCATGGATCGACTTCACATCCGCTTGATTACTGATCACACCAATCAGTTTTGGCACAGTACAACCCGCACGCTGCGCAATCAATTTGGTTTGTAACTTATCATCAACCAATGGGTATTTTGAGCGATCGTTATAGCGACCAATGTAGCTATGGTTGCGCTTGTTCATGCCCATAATGCCTTTACGGCGTAGCTTAAATGGAGAAGTGTATTCGGATAATGAAAACATCTTTACTCCTCGGCTAACGGTTTAAAACGGCGAAGTTCAGTTAAACGGTATCCAGTATAGGTTCCCAATAGCAGAATGGCAGCTAATACGATCAGCTGTAAGCCAATAAAATTAAAGGTTAGGTGTTGGACATAAGAGTTAGTCATTGCTAAGTAGATTAAGATGGAAGTAAAGAGCGAGCCGCCACCTTGTAAAATCACCTCTTTTGCTCCTTCTTCTTCCCACAGAATCGACATACGTTCGATGGTCCAAGAGAGAATGATCATCGGGAAGAAGGTAATGGATAACCCTTCGGTCAGCCCGATCTTAAAGGCAACGACGGTAAAGACAGAAATGATGAGTATTACCGCAATGATGACCGCCGATATCCGTGCTACCAGTAGCAGGTTCAATTTCGATAAATAGCTACGAATGATCAAACCTGTTCCGACGATAAGCAGAAAGCCCACGATACCTGTCAGTAATTGAGTTTGAACAAACGCCACGGCGATCAGTACCGGCATGAAGGTTCCCGAAGTCTTTAGCCCAATAATCACCCGCAAGAACACCACAATTAATGCACCGATAGGAATCAACATGATGGTCTTGAACATCGCTTGCTCTTCAAGCGGCAAACTGTGAATAGAGAAGTTTAAGAGTTTGTCGGCCTCAATTTTATTATTGGTTGCCGTTTGAGGTGAAACATCTTGAGACAGCATAGTGAAGTGAACTTGGCTGTTTTGCCCACCCGTGACATCCAGCAGTGAAACGTTGGATTCATCCCAAACTAGTAGGTTAGGGTGGTTGGGCTGCGTACCCGTTTCAGGGTTAAAAAGTACCCACTGATCGCCATTCCATATTTCGTTCATGTGTTGAATCGTTTGACGGCGGCGACCATCTTCGAGCTGAATAACACCAACGACTTTATTGGGAATTTGAGAGTATGACAGCAGTTTTTGTGTGGCGTCCACTTTGCTCATTTTATTAAGCAGCAAAGAGGCGTTTTGGCTATCGGCGTCATTGAGGTTTTTAATCAGTTCGCGGGTAAAAGTGATGTTATCCGCCGAGCGTTGATTCGCTCGTTCAATTAATGCGATAGCCGCTGCTTCTTCTGGGCCGTCAAAGGTTGGCTTGACCACATCACCGATGGGGGGGATAGGGGCCGCTTTCGCTTGAGGATCGACTAAAAATTGGCTTTTGTAGTAAATCGTTTGTGGGCCAGTTGCTTTGCGGATTGACCACTCAACACGTTTGCCCGTATCAGTGGTAACGTAAGCTACGCCATAACCTGGTGATGATGACGATTCATTGATCAAAGTATATCCATCTTGAGTATGAGGCGCAGCTAAAGAGACTTTGGCTTCTTTGCCTAACGCATTGAATTCAACACGTGCTTCAATATCCCAAATTTGGCGAGTTTCCCCGGGTGTCCATGGCACCCCGTAAGTTTGGTGGCGAACTACACTCAGTGTGATTCCTGCCACTATCAGCAATAAAACGGATAGATAAAATGGAACTCGTGACGTCATAAATGTCCTTGCTACTATTTAGTTTCGGTTTGGATATACTTGCGACTGACATCGACTAACGCGATATCACGAATAAACTCGCGGCCTAGAAGAATAGGATGGCTCATTTGAGAGCGATCAGCCAAGGTGAACTGTGCTTTTTCGTGAATACTTCCTAATTTTACCCACAGCTCAACAACGGCTCTGCGTTCCATCTCATCGTTGGTCGATTGGCGAATTTTAACGTAGCGAATAATGGGTGATTCAATCCAGTTACTCTCGTCTGTTGCTCTATCACCATCGGAAAGATGAAAGCGCACCCAGTTTTTCCCATTACGTTCAAACTCTTCAATATCAATCGCATTGAGTGAAGAGGTGGCGGCCCCTGTATCAACTCGAGCATCAAAGGTTTGTTTGATCGAATCAATCGTGACTTTTTCGACTTCACCTAAAATGACGTCATAGCGTGATTTTTGAATAGAGGGTGTAGCGACTGGAATTATCACATCATCATTACTGGTTGCTTCTACACGTTTTTGTTGGGTATTGGTCGTGATCTGCTTAAGTTTTGTTAGTTTTCGATCGAGTTTTGATATTTGGTTTTCAAGGCTTTCAATGTAATCATTCTGGTTACTTAGCTGAAGCTCAAGGTTGGTCATTGTGTTGCTGAGGTTCGATTCGGAAGCTTGAATCGCTGCGAGGGTAGCTTGGTGGTATTGTTCACCATTGGTTAGAGTGCAACCTGACAGTAAGGCAATGGCAATGACGGGGGCTACAGACTTAAACATTTGCGACCTTATGTGTTTGTAATGAATACGGATAAACAGAAGTTTAGCTAACAAAATTTAGCTGATAAAAAAGGATGCGTACGGCATCCTTTGACAAGGGTAGTATTATACGCATAGCCAAGCGTTAAAACTGTGTCAATTATAGTTTTTTTGCTACCAAAATAGCGCGTCGTGGTGCGGGATACCCTTCTACGGTTTTGCTTGGGTCGTTTGGGTCAAGATAGTCGGGTAATGAGTTGTGCGTCATCCATTGAGTTGTCCGTTGTTCATCAACGGAGGTGACGCTCTCATCAACGATACGCACGTCACCAAAACCACATTTCTCAAGCCACACTTTGAGCGCTTTGGCGGAAGGGAAAAAGTAGACGTTACGCATTTGTGCGTAGCGGTCGACAGGGACCAACACCGCATTTTCGTCGCCTTCAATAACCAGCGTCTCAAGAATCAATTCGCCCCCTGTGACCAACTGATTTTTCAATTGGATCAGATGATCTAGCGGTGAGCGGCGATGGTATAGGACACCCATGCTAAATACGGTGTCAAAGGCGTTCAATTCAGGTAATTGTTCAATACCTAGTGGCAGAAGATGAGCACGTTGGTCATCACCCAATAGTTTACGCACCGCTTCAAACTGCACTAAAAACAGGTGCGAAGGGTCGATAC
Source organism: Vibrio sp. ZOR0018 (assembly GCF_963865925.1). Classification (NCBI taxonomy): domain Bacteria; kingdom Pseudomonadati; phylum Pseudomonadota; class Gammaproteobacteria; order Vibrionales; family Vibrionaceae; genus Vibrio; species Vibrio sp. ZOR0018. The sequence continues at coordinate 260,075 of NZ_CAWMCN010000123.1, forward strand.
CCACACACAGGCGAGCACCTTCGCCAAGCATACGCCACATGTGATAACCATTACCACAGCCAACATCCAGCACGGAACGGTCTTTCAGCGGTGAAATGTGGGGCAATACGCGGTCCCATTTCCAATCGGATCGCCATTCAGTGTCGATATGGATACCGTGTAAGTGATAGGGCCCTTTGCGCCAAGGATGAAAAGTTTTAAGCAAACTTTCCAATTTCTTCTGTTCGCCTAACGCCAGCGGTGTGCTATTTGAGAGAGTGACTGACTGTTTGAGCTCAATCAGATCAGGTGTACCCGAGGGGATTTTATTTAGCGCACGAACCCAGCGGTCAAAGTCGCCATGCTCTGCATTTTGCCAGTCCGTCAACTGTTGTGGCAAAACGTTTAGCCAAGGTTGGAGACGGGTATCTTGAGCGATCAGTTGATAAAAATTGGCAAAGTTAAACATGCAAAGCGTATTCCTAGATTAGGTAAAAAGACCCTAGACAAATGGCACATCAGGTTTTGGCCCTTCTAGGGAAAAAAGCCAAAACTGCATTCTATTATTTAATGGCGAACATTGAACCAAAGTTGAAACACTGGAACCACACTTCATAGCTTGAAAAGCCAATTTGTTTAAAGCGAGCTTTATGTGTTGTGATGGAATCTGGGCACATCACATTTTCAATCGCACTGCGTTTTTGACTGATCTCTAATTCGCTGTAACCATTGGCTCGCTTGAAGTCATGGTGGAGATCAATTAGCAGCTCATGCGCCGTTTCATCTTCAAAAATGTACTTTTCAGATAAAATCAGTATGCCACCCGGGCGAAGGCCCGCGTAGATTTTTTCAAGCAGCGCGAGCCTATCTTCTGGCGATAGAAATTGCAGCGTAAAATTGAGCACCACCACTGAGGCATCATGAATTTCAATCTCACGGATGTCGGCTTTAATCACCTCGACAGGCGTATCCGAACGATAGGCGTTAATGTGCAATTTACAACGCTCAACCATAGCAGGCGAATTATCAACCGCTACAATTTTACAACCTTCTTGGTGAATATGACGACGCATCGAAAGCGTAGCCGCCCCTAAAGAGCAACCCAGATCGTAAATGGTAGAGTGTGGCTTAACAAAGCGCTCAGCTAACATGCCGATTGCAGAGATAATATTGCTGTACCCCGGCACAGAGCGCTGAATCATATCAGGGAAGACTTCAGCAACTCGTTCATCAAACGTAAAATCACCAATTTTATCGATTGGAGCAGAAAAAATGATGTCTTTATGATGGCTCATAATGTACCTCATGGCGATGCGTAAAAAGCAATGCTGACCGTCGCGCTACCTTAAAAAAGGCGCACATTCTAAGAGAAAAGTGTGCGCGTGTCATTAACCTCGCACGCGATCATCAAAATAGGGTGATTTGGTGCTGGTCATCTTGGGCTGGAAATGTTGTCAATGTAGGTAATGTGAGTCGTTGTTGCAGCTGTTGGTATAGTTCGGCGGCTAATAATGGGGCTTCAATATTGTCTGGCGTGTGGACCATAAGATAAGGTTGTTTTCCTTGTTCGATCCAATGTGGCAGTTTGGTCATCCACGCTTCAAAAAAGGGGTAATTGGCCTCTAATTCTGGGTGGCCGATAAAACGGATCATCGGCGTTTGTGCCGTGGCAATGGCGTGAACAGGGACTTTAGGTTTCTTTTTCTGAGCATCAATGATGACGTCAGTTGTCGGTTTGGCCGAAAAGATAGGACGACTGTCCATAATGATTCGGTCAACCGACGATTCAACTAACCATTGATTAAGCGCTTTTTCAGCTTCTCCCTTAGCAAAAAACTCAAGGTGCCGCACTTCAACACTCAGTGGAAAACCTGCGGGAAAATAGGCGCAGAATTTTTTCAACTGCTCTAAGTGCTGTGGGCCAAAAGTAGCTGGCAGTTGGATGGTCCATAATCCAACACGAGAGTGCAGAGGCTCCATGAGCATCATAAAATCTTTTAACTGATCTTGGCAGCCAGTGAGCTTATGTTCGTGGGTAATAGCTTTGGGCAGTTTGAACGTAAACCGAAAATCATCATGAGTGGCGGCGCGCCAGTTCTGCACTGTGTTCATGGAAGGTGACGCATAGAAAGTAGTGTTGCCTTCTACGGTATGAAAAACCCTCGCATACTTTTCAAGACGCTGCGCAGCAGGCGTTCCCGCGCCGTAAAACGTACTTTGCCAGCCCGCGTGTGACCACATGGTAAGGCCGAGTCGCAGTGGTAAATTCATCATACTGACCTTTCATCCATTACTAAAAATAAATACTCTACGAGAGTTTTGATGATTTTGGTATTTTAACGCTATAATCAGCCGCAATTTCTCAGCGGTGTTGCTATTTTGGTTGATTATTGATTTAAAAAGCAGCAACCCTTGATAAAACACAACAAATTGTATTCTGGAAGGTCGATTTTGCACATCTTTCAGCGTATAAATGGAACTTTGCGCTGCTCAGATAATGACGCTGAGCGGCTTAGAATTGATAACTAATTAGAGATTGGGAAATTCATTATGCGTAGCCATTATTGTGGTCACCTGAACAAGTCCCTTGCAGGACAAACTGTGGAGTTGTGCGGCTGGGTTAATCGCCGTCGTGATTTAGGCGGTCTTATCTTTATTGATATGCGAGATCGTGAAGGCATCGTTCAGGTGGTGGTTGATCCAGATATGGCGGATGTATTTGCAGTAGCTAATCAACTGCGTAATGAATTCTGCATTAAGCTAACTGGTGAAGTACGCGCGCGTCCAGAAAGTCAAATCAATAAAGAGATGGCGACTGGCGAAGTGGAAATTCTCGCGAGTGGGATTTCGATTATCAACCGCAGTGATGTTTTGCCACTGGATTTCAACCAAAAGAACTCAGAAGAGCAACGTCTAAAATATCGTTACTTAGATCTACGCCGTCCAGAAATGAGTGATCGTATTAAGCTGCGCGCTAAAGCGTCTAGCTTTGTACGCCGCTTCCTTGACGAACACGGTTTCCTCGATATTGAAACGCCAGTTTTGACGAAAGCAACGCCGGAAGGGGCGCGTGATTACTTAGTGCCAAGTCGTGTGCACAAAGGCAGTTTCTATGCACTTCCTCAATCGCCACAACTGTTTAAACAGTTGCTGATGATGTCAGGTTTTGACCGTTACTATCAAATCGTAAAATGTTTTCGTGATGAAGATTTACGTGCTGACCGTCAACCAGAATTTACTCAAATCGATATTGAAACGTCATTTATGACGGCCGACCAAGTGCGTGAAGTGACCGAAAAAATGGTTCGCAACATGTGGCTAGAACTACTAAACGTTGATCTAGGCGATTTCCCTGTGATGCCATACAGCGAAGCGATGCGTCGCTATGGTAGCGACAAGCCGGATCTGCGTAACCCACTGGAATTGGTTGATGTTGCAGACCTTGTAAAAGATGTGGATTTCAATGTTTTCTCTGGCCCAGCTAATGATGCTAAAGGACGCGTGGCGGTTATTCGTGTACCGGGTGGCGCGGCATTAACTCGTAAGCAAATTGATAGCTACGCTGAGTTTGTTGGTATTTATGGCGCGAAAGGTTTGGCGTGGATGAAAGTCAATGACCGCGCTGCTGGCTTAGAGGGCGTTCAATCTCCGGTCGCGAAATTCCTTTCGGCTGACATTGTGGAAGGTATTTTACAACGCACTCACGCTGAGTCTGGCGACATCATTTTGTTTGGTGCCGATAAAATAAAAGTGGTGACTGAAGCCTTGGGTGCGCTGCGTTTGAAATTGGGTAAAGATCTGGCGATCACCAATGAAAATTCATGGGCTCCACTATGGGTTGTTGATTTCCCGATGTTTGAGGAAGATGACGAAGGTAACTTGCATGCTATGCATCACCCATTTACCGCGCCACTTAACTTAACCGCGCAAGAGCTGCAAGCCAACCCCGCGGTTGCAAATTCAAATGCTTACGACATGGTATTAAACGGCTATGAAGTGGGCGGTGGCTCGGTGCGTATTCACAATGCTGAAATGCAATCTGTGGTGTTTGATATTTTAGGTATCGATGCGCAAGAGCAACAACTGAAATTTGGCTTCCTATTGGATGCGCTGAAATTTGGTACACCACCACACGCAGGTCTTGCATTCGGTCTTGACCGTTTGGTGATGCTGTTGTGTGGTACGGAAAATATTCGCGACGTGATTGCCTTCCCTAAAACAACCGCAGCCGCTTGTTTGCTAACGGATGCACCGAGTCTGGCTAACCCAGCGTCGCTCGAAGAGTTGGCGATTGCGGTGACGGTCGCAAAAGAAAAAGCGCAATAAACGCAACGGTAACAGGGTGGCGAAAGTCACCCTCTTTTTTGCCCCCGCGTAGGGTTATCCTTTTTTATTTGAGTGAACCTTGTTCTCTCGCCAATTGACTTAGTGACAGGAATCTCTCTTTTGGCTCAAATGTATTTCTATTACTCTGCGATGAATGCAGGTAAATCAACCACTCTTCTACAATCTTCTTTCAACTATCAAGAGCGTGGTATGACGCCCGTGATCTATACCGCCGCCATCGACGACCGTTATGGTGTTGGTAAAGTAAGTTCAAGAATAGGATTGGAATCAGACGCCCAGCTTTTTACCGCTGAAACGAATTTGTATGATGAGATCAACGCACTGCACGAGCAACAAAAGCGTCACTGTATTTTGGTTGATGAGTGCCAATTCTTAACCAAAGAGCAAGTCTATCAATTGACTGAAGTGGTCGATAAAATCGGCATTCCGGTACTGTGCTATGGCTTGCGTACCGATTTCTTAGGTGAGCTATTTGAAGGGAGTAAATATCTACTTTCTTGGGCCGATAAGCTGGTGGAATTGAAAACAATTTGTCATTGTGGCCGTAAAGCGAACATGGTCATTCGCACCGATGAACATGGAGTGGCGATTGCCGAAGGTGATCAAGTCTCTATTGGTGGTAACGATAAATACGTGTCGGTATGTCGTCAGCACTATAAAGAAGCCTTGGGTAAGTAAATTCATTACTTCTGCGCCTTGAACAAATTATTCGATAGGGAGGTTTAAGCCTCCCTATCTATTTTGTATGCTCCACAACTTTGTATGCCCCACAACTTGTGTTACCACTCAAATTGACTCAGAACTTGGTAAGCAAGTGTCACATCGTCTGGGATCGGTTGCTCAATCTGAAATCCTTGTGCTGGGTAGTCGCGGACTCGCACAAAATCGTCTAATAGCGCACTCAGTACAACATCAACGGTGAAATCCTCATCAAGATAATCGAAAAATGCCTCTCCGCTAGAGGTCACCATCAATGACTCAAATGGGGCGGGCCACTGCTGAACAAATGTGGCGTAGGCACGACGTTCCATGAAGGGTTTTTGAACCACAATAATACGTTGCGCAGTGATCGATTTTTCTGCCAATAGATGATGACTAAATCGTACATTTTCTCCAGAGTGAGTCGCCTCTTTTTCCAGTAAAATCGCGTGGGTTGGTACGCCACAATCTTTGGCTATGTCAGCAAAGGTTTCTGCTTCGCTTTTAGCAAATTTACCCTCAGTAAAACGCCCTTGTCCGCCAGAGAAAAGAAGGTAGGGAGCCAGATTTTGTTGGTACAAATGTGCAGCATACTCAGCCACGCGCAAATCATTGCTGCAAAACACCATAATGATGTCGGCCGCGACGAGCTCATGCTTCATCTGCATGTACTGCCACAAGGTTTCAATGTGTTGGTAGAGATGTTTACTCATTCAGTGCCAGTGCCTCTAACGTGTGTGAATAATGAAATTGATAGCCCAATTGGCTCAGCTTGTCGCTTAAGATACGCTTGTCTGCAATATCGACAATTGGCGGCAATGGTGAGTCTAGCTCGGCGGCCGCCAACGCGGCTTGATAAAACTCAGCTTTACTCACGGTTTGTGGTGTGGTGGCGTTAACGACCTGTTTGGAGAGTTTTTCGCTGGCAAAAATCAGTGCACCAATGGCGTCTTTTTGATGCAACATATTAGCTGGTGCAAGCCGGCTGACTTGCGCCAAACGCGCTGCAAATCGTGAGGGATGACGGTTTGGTCCGATCAAGCCACTACAGCGTACAATGACATAATCTAGCCCTGAATCGATAACGTGTTGCTCGGCTTGCAACATAATTCGTGCTCCTTCACTGAAGTTTGAGTCATTTTGCGCCAGTGACAAGGAGGCATGCTGTTCACTCATTGGCTGTGCAATGTCAGGATAGACGCTGGTTGAGCTGACCATGACGATTTTACGCACATTAGCCAGCTTTGCTTGTGCGACTAAATGCTGCCACTGCTGCGCATACTCTTGCCCTCTTCCTTTGCGAAAACCGGGTGGAAAGCTGCCTATCACAATCTCACTTTTTTGAGCAATAAAATGCTGCGATAAGCTTTGGTCGCGCAGAGAAAGATCGCATACAAAGCCTGTGATGCCATGTTGCGTTAACTCAAGCATTCCTGCCGTTTGGGTGCGGCTGGCGTAGACTTGGTGGTTTTCGGTAAGAGCTTGCGCTAGAGGAAGGCCTAGCCAACCTGCGCCAATGAGGGTAATGGTGCTCATAAAATGTACATCCTGTATTGATTGTATGCCGATCAGGCATCGGTGAGTGGACTAAGCTGGCGCAACAACTGCCTGACCATTTTATGGATAGGATCGGCGCTCATGCGCTGGTGCTGAATGACATCAATGTTGGTATACCAAGCCAGCTGTTCAAACTCAACAGGGACAGGCACTAATTTCCCCATCGCTTGTTCACTTTCGGCTAAATAACTTGGCAGCAAACACCATCCTAAACCGCTTAACGCCATCTCTAATAATAGATAGTAGTTATCGGCGTACCATATCTCGGGGCTAAAGGCTTGATGGAAACTGCTGGTTTTATGGCTGCGTGAGCGGATAACGAGTTGGCGATGCAATCTTAGCATATCGATATGGGGCGCTTGATGCTGAGCCAATTCATGCTCTGCGGCCACATAAACATCAAAACGGATTGAACCGACATTTTCAAAATCAAGGTTATTCGGTAAGGCCAATTCACTGAAGATGATCCCACAGCTAGCGCGACCTTGTTCCACCATCTCAATCACATCGGTACTTGATGCACTTAAACATTCAATTTCAATGTGTGGAAACTGTGTGGCTAACTGTTTGAATAAATGGGTTAACCCTTGTAACGGGATCCCTTCATCCATCGCGAGCGAAAGCTGTTGATTGGGTGATGAAGCAAGCAGTTGTGCTTGTTGCGCTAAGCGTTGATGTTGCTGCAACGTCGCTTGCGCATACGGTAGAAGTCGTTCGCCTTGCGCGGTTAATCGTGGATAACGGCCGGAGCGATCAAACAGTTCTACACCGCAATCAATTTCTAAATTGATGATGTGTTGGCTAACGGCCGATTGAACTTTGCCCAACTGTCTTGCCGCGCCGGAGAAAGAGCCACTCTCAACGGTTGCGGTGAAGGCTTGCAACTGATCAATACTCAACATATCTCATTTACCGATACTATCTAACTTTTTAGTATCTTTAATATAGATGAAAATGAGTCCATTCAACACCTCAGACGAAGAATAAAGAGGAGAAAAATGATGTCAATGAGAGAGCTGTCGATGAAAGAGCGCCTTTTCCATGCAATAACGTTTGAAGTGACCGCATTAGCGTTAATTATTCCAATCTCCGCATTGGTGACAGGGCAGGGAACGGGGGATTTAGCCATGATAGGTATTGGTTTGAGCCTATTTGCCGTAGCGTGGAACTATCTATACAACGTTTTGTTCGACCGAGTGTTTGGTACCAACCGATTAGCGCGTACGGTTAGCTTACGTTTGTTACACACGACCGGTTTTGAAGGTGGGCTCGTCTTTATTTCTATTCCGGTGATCGCTTGGGTTTTAGACGTATCGATGTGGGATGCATTGATTTTGGAAGCTGGGTTTCTGACCTTTTTCTTTATCTACACCACACTGTTTAACTGGGGATATGATCGAATTCAGCCCTATCAACGTTGGATTGAGCGAATGGCCAAATAAAGAAGGGCGGTTTTTTAAAGGGGCAAGGCAGCCAGCAGAGTCTCGGCTGCCTTTGCAGGCTAGATTAAGAGTTCAAAACGCGCAGCACGCGCTCTGCATGTTCGGCCACTTCGATGCCTTCATCCGTCAAATAGCCACCATCAGGTAATGTACACAGACCTTTTTCGTAAAGACGTTGAACGGCGGATTGCATGTCGTCAGACGCATCATTACGGACTTTAATACCAGTCGCAGCGCTGCTTAAATCAAATTGGAGGAGTAGATTGAGCTCGGCGATATTTTGTTGAGTAAATTTCATCTCGACACCTATATAGTGAATGATTTTTTGTCACCATAGATGGCGGCGCTGTTGGCTGCAATCAGTTGTTGTAAGAAATGTTATCTGCAACCAAATTGGGGATATTTCACACAGTTATATTCATCATTGGTTTGCAAGAGAGTGGCTATCTATAGATGCTGGATATGGGCTACCAATAAATTTTTATGATTTTCATCACGCTAAACACATTTTTTGTAAACATAGAAAATAGCTCTTGAATTGTCATAGGAATGGAGCGATTATCCGCGCCTTATATAACTTGTTTCAAAATGTTACTTGCCATGAACTTAAACCAATTTGATTCCCTATTGCCACCGCAAATGGCAGAGCGCGCCGCAGAAACTGGCGTTGGAAAAGCGACGAAAGATCCGATGAAGTCTTTCCTTCTTGCCATTTCTGCTGGCATTCATATCGGTATTGCTTTCGTTTTTTACACTACAGTGACGACAGGAACGGGCGATATGGCTTGGGGTCTGAGTCGTTTTATCGGCGGCTTTGCGTTTAGCTTAGGTCTTATTTTGGTGGTGGTCACCGGTGGTGAGTTATTCACTAGTTCAGTGCTAACGTTGGTTGCACGTGCGAGTGGCAAAATTTCTTGGAGCATGCTGATTAAAAACTGGGTCATCGTCTATTTTGGCAACCTTGCTGGTGCGCTGATGCTTGTCGCTTGTATGCTTGTTTCCAAACAATATATGTTTGATGGTGGACAAGTTGGCCTCAATGCGATGGCCATTTCTCAGCATAAGTTGCACCACGAGTTTATGCAGGCAGTAGCGCTTGGCATTATGTGTAACGTGTTGGTGTGCGTGGCGGTCTGGATGACTTTCAGTGGTCGCACCTTGACTGACAAAATTATGGTGATGATTTTACCTGTCGCCATGTTTGTCGCCGCGGGTTTTGAGCACTGCATCGCTAATATGTTCCAAGTTCCGATGGCAATTGGTATCAAATATTTTGCACCCGCTGAGTTTTGGCAGATGACGGGTGCCAATATTGCCGACTACGCAGACCTCAACTTAATGGGTTTTTTGATCAATAACCTATTACCCGTGACGATTGGCAATATCATCGGTGGGGGTGTTTTTGTTGGCATTTGGTACTGGTTAATTTACCTTCGAGATGGATCTCACGAATAACTCCTTATTGAAGAGATGATTTTAGAAGCGGCTTTAAGGGCCGCTTTTTGTTGTCATTTCTAAACCATCACCTTAGGTGGTGTTGACTGCTTCTGCTAGTGTTTATTCACTATTTATACCTTTAAAACAGCTTATCCACATTTTCTGTGGATAAGCTGTTTTAAAGCCAGTGTGTAAGATCAATTCTATCAAGAAGTGCACAAAAACCCAGCAGTGGGCAGTGCATCATGCACTGAAGTGGGGCGAATATAACACCGATTCCTGAGCGGTGATCGACATCTAACCATACCTCATCTTATTAACAATGGCGTTACATTTCGGTTGTCATTTGAGCGTTTAGCGGGAAGGAATTCGTACCTCAATCCTATCTTGCAATTCATTTTGTTTCTTTTTTGTTTCTTGTTTAACGTTTGTGAAAAGAAATTAAACTGACACAACTACTCACATTTCTATACATAAATTCTTAATCAAACACAACTCCGTGTGAGCTCAAAAAAGTAGTGGATTCCTTGCTATATAAGGTAGGAATCGATTGAACCCTACAAAGAGTATGGTCTAACATTTCGTATCAGAAATGGTAATAAGCTGAGCTCTGTCGTCGAGCTGCTCAAAATGACTGAAATACAAAACAGGCAAATGTATGAGTGATGTTAATAAAATAGAGAGTAATGAGAAACGTTCGCTTGAGTGGAAGTCTTTCCTCTTAATCACAGTGGTTCTCTTTCCGATCTTAAGTATCGCCTTTGTCGGCGGTTATGGATTCATTGTTTGGATGCTGCAAGTGTTCCTCTTTGGTCCTCCTGGTGCGCACGGTTAATTCCACGGTTCACCCGTAATCCTTTTGATCGAAAATTTAAGAGAGCGAATCATGAAATCATTGTTAGTCAAAATTTGGCGCACTATGACTCGTCCAGCCGTGCACATCAGCCTTGGTGTGCTCACGATGGGCGGTTTTATCGCCGGTGTGATTTTCTGGGGCGGTTTTAATACTGCACTGGAAGCCACCAACACAGAAGCATTCTGTATCAGCTGCCACACAATGCGCGACAACGTTTATGTTGAGCTGCAAGAAACCGTGCACTGGAAAAACCATTCAGGCGTACGTGCCACTTGCCCAGACTGCCACGTACCACACGAATGGACCGCTAAAATTGCGCGTAAGATGCAAGCCTCTAAGGAGGTATTTGCGCAAGTTTTTGGTGATTTAGGTACCCCTGAAAAATTCGAAGAGCGCCGTATTGAATTGGCCAAGCATGAGTGGGAGCGCTTTTCAGCCAACAACTCATTGGAATGTAAAAATTGCCACAATTACGATTCGATGGATTTCGAACAGATGTCGGCAACCGCGCGTATTCAGATGAAACAAGCAGCGGAAAAAGATCAAAGTTGCCTAGATTGCCATAAAGGGATCGCCCACAACCTGCCTAAAAATATGGATAGCTCAGGTGGACTGATTGGCGAGCTAGAGCAGTTGGCATCTAAAACCGATTACTCGGTCGGCAAGCAAGTGGTGAGCGTTCGCTTCTTACCTATTTATGAAGATGCGCAAGCTCAAGTGGAAGCAGGCCTTCTGAACCCAGCATCGGCAGTCACGGTATTGGATGAGAAAGGCGAGATGATTCAAATCGAAATTGATGGTTGGCGTAAAGCAAAAGGCTTTGGTCGTGTGATCCAAGAAGATTTTGGTATGAACATCGCTGTGGGCTCCTTGATGAAAGAAGCGGCACAAAATGATGCAATCGTCACTGTTGGTGAAAAGCGTGTCGATGATCTCACCGGTCTACCTTGGGAAAAAGTAAACGCGAAAGTGTGGATGAAAAAACAAGCCATGCTCGATAGCGTGGATCCAATTTGGGAAAAAGCGGGTGAGGCCTATAAAACGAACTGCTCTGTCTGTCATAGCCAACCGGATGAAGCGCATTTTGATGCGAATACTTGGCCGGGCATGTTTAACGGCATGATGGCATTCGTCAACTTCGACACAGACAGCGAAGCGTTAGTCTTGAAGTATCTACAAAAACACTCTTCAGATTTTGCTGAAGGTCACCATTAATCCACGTCAAACGGAGTTTTAAATATGGCGATTACACGAAGAAGTTTTCTTAAAGGTGTAGCAACCACCAGTGCGGCGTCGGTTATTGGGCCAAGTTTATTGGTCTCGACATCGGCTAACGCGGCAGAAACAACAGGCAGTTGGAAAGTATCAGGCTCTCATTGGGGTGCATTTCGCGCACATGTGTATGGCGGAAAAGTACAATCGGTCAAGCCGCTAGAGTCAGACACGCACCCCACTGATATGCTCAACGGAATCAAAGGCATTATCTATAGCCCATCACGAGTGCGTTACCCAATGGTTCGCCTTGATTGGCTCAAAAAACATAAATACAGCGGTGAAACACGTGGCAACAATCGTTTTATCCGCGTCACTTGGGATGAAGCGTTGGATCTGTTTTATCGTGAACTTGAGCGTGTACAAAAAGAGTACGGCCCTTGGGCGCTGCATGCAGGACAAACGGGTTGGAACCAAACGGGGTCATTTCACAACTGTACAGCGATGATGCAACGCGCTGTAGGTATGCACGGTAACTTCATCACTAAAGTGGGTGATTACTCAACAGGTGCAGGCCAAACCATTCTTCCTTACGTGTTAGGTTCGACAGAAGTGTATGCCCAAGGAACCTCTTGGTCGGAAATTCTTGAGCATTCAGACAACATTGTTTTGTGGGCGACCGACCCGGTAAAAAACCTGCAAGTTGGCTGGAACTGTGAAACGCACCAATCCTTTCCTTATCTTGATCAGTTGAAAGAAAAAGTGGCGAAAGGAGAGATTAACGTTATTTCGGTTGATCCAGTCAAGAATAAAACCCAGCGCTTCTTAAACAGTGACCATTGGTACATTAACCCACAGACCGATGTGGCGTTTATGTTGGCGGTGGCGCATGTGTTGTATAACGAAGATCTGTATGACAAGGCGTTCATCAAAACCTATTGCTTAGGATTTGAACCTTTTATTCAGTACGTTCAAGGCGAAACGAAAGATAAGATTGTTAAGTCGCCAGAATGGGCCGCCGAGATTTGTGGCGTAACAGCCGATAAGATCCGCGAATTTGCACGTATGCTCGTTAATGGTCGAACTCAGTTACTGTTTGGTTGGTGTATTCAGCGTCAAGAGCATGGCGAACAGCCTTACTGGGCTGGTGCGGTTGTGGCTGCGATGGTTGGTCAAATTGGCCTGCCAGGCGGGGGGATCTCCTACGGGCATCACTATTCTGGCATTGGGGTCCCATCAACCGGTTTTGCCTCGCCCGGCGGTTTTCCACGTAACCTAGATACGGGTTCAAAACCGAAATGGGACAACGAAAACTACAACGGCTACAGTAAAACGATTCCTGTTGCCCGTTGGGTCGATTGTTTGCTAGAGCCGGGTAAAGAGATCCGCTACAACGGTTCGAGCGTAAAATTACCTGATTACAAAATGATGGTTATTTCAGGCAACAACCCGTGGCATCATCACCAAGATCGTAACCGAATGAAGAAGGCGTTCCGCAAGCTTCAAACCGTCGTCACGATCGATTTTGCTTGGACGGCGACTTGCCGTTTCTCCGACATCGTTCTTCCTGCCTGTACTCAGTTTGAGCGCAATGATATCGATGTATACGGTTCTTATTCGGGCAAGGGTTTGATTGCCATGCACCGCTTGGTTGACCCTCTGTTCCAATCGCGTACTGACTTTGAGATTTTCACTGAATTGACGCGTCGCTTTGGCCGCCATGAAGAGTTCACACGCGGCATGGATGAGATGGAGTGGGTCCGTTCGCTCTATGACGAGTGTAAAAAAGCCAACGCGGGTAAGTTTGATTTACCAGAATTTGAACAGTTTTGGCAGCAGAGCGTACTGGATTTTGGTGAAGGCCAACCTTGGGTTCGCCACGCCGATTTCCGTAAAGACCCTGAGATAAACGCATTGGGTACACCGTCTGGTTTTATCGAGATTACGTCACGTAAGATTGGGCGTTATGGCTATGAACATTGCCAAGATCACCCGATGTGGTTTGAAAAAACCGAGCGTTCGCACGGCGGTCCGGGTTCAGATAAGCATCCATATTGGTTACAATCTTGTCACCCAGATAAGCGTTTGCACTCACAAATGTGTGAGTCAGAAGAGTATCGCGCGACCTATGCTGTCAATGGCCGTGAGCCCGTGTATATCAACCCAATCGATGCGAAACAAAAAGGCATTAAAGCTGGGGATTTAGTTCGCGTATTTAATGATCGCGGCCAGCTATTAGCTGGTGCCGTTTTAAGCGATGGCTACCCGCGCGGCGTGATCCGCATCGAAGAGGGGGCGTGGTATGGCCCGTTGAATGAAAAAGAGGGAGCTATTTGCACCTATGGCGATCCAAATACACTCACACTCGATGTCGGCTCATCTGAGCTGGCGCAAGCCACTTCAGCCAATACTTGCATTGTCGATTTCGAGAAATTTACTGGTAAAGTACCACCAGTGACGTCATTCGGTGGACCAATCGAAGTGGCGTAATTCCGTCATTAGCTCAACGAAACGCCAGCAAACATGCTGGCGTTTTACTTGTCACATCCAAACTTGTACCTTGGGCGTTCTCATTGTTGAATAAAACAGCATACGGAGCCACGTCAAAGAGAAAATGTGATCAAAACAACTTACATGCAACGCGAATTCATTAGACACTGCCAGAACAACAATTTGTACTTTGTACTGAGGTGTTATGACAACGATCACTCTGCCATGTCATCGAGAAGTTGAGTTACTTCAACCGGATTTGATTGCCCAATTGCAAGGCGATGAGATCAGTTTTTCCTATTCAGGAATACATAACTCGCCCATTTCCGATCACTACTCGCTGTTTCGCACTCTATTTGACGTTGAATCGGACGCACGAGTGATTGGTGACGGTTTTCAAATGCTAGCGCAAACTGCAGGTTCGCCGCATCATCCGGTGGATGTGGGGCGTTGCCCTGACAATAGCTTGAGCTACCGGATTTACCCGCTGCAAGACAGCCAACGTTATTACAACACGCTGGTGATTGAACAATCCACCGGATACCAACTGTTTGGTTTTACCTCTTGCCACCGTTTTGCTGGCTATTTTGAAATTCTTGAGGAAAGGACGGGCACCTATTTAGTCGCTTCCATTGACGGCGAGCAGACCCATCCACAAGATTGGACAAATAACAGTTTAGAATCCGTCGTTATTTTGCAAGGTGATTCATTATCAGGTTTGTATCAACAGTATGCGCAATATATTAGTTGTCACCATACGCCGCGTGCTGGTGTGGCACAACCTGCGCCCGTTGGATGGTGTTCATGGTATGCCTATTATGCCGATGTTAATGAACAGCACATCCTAACCAACCTTGCGGCAATGCAAGGAGAACTTTCGGGGCTAGAATGGGTGTTGCTGGATGATGGCTATCAGGCGTTTATGGGCGATTGGTTGACGCCGTCCGATAAGTTTTCTCGTGGTGTTAAAGCACTGATCCAAGAGATCAAACAAGCGGGGAAAAAACCCGCAATTTGGCTCGCTCCCTTCATTGCACAAGCTGAATCTCAATTGTTTAAGCAACATCCAGATTGGTTTGTACAAAATGCTCAAAGACAACCACTGAAAGCTGAAGAAGTAACCTACGGTGGCTGGCGCTGTACACCTTGGTATGTGCTGGATGGCTCTCATCCTGACGTGCAAGAATACTTAACCCATGTGATAAAAACCATGAAAGAAGAGTGGGGTGTTGAGCTGTTTAAGTTAGATGCGAACTATTGGGGAGCACTTAAAGGACGGCGTTATCAGTCGGGAGTGACGGGTGTTGAAGCGTACCGTTTAGGGATGCAGGCGATAGCAGAAGGCGCGGGAGATGCATGGTTACTTGGATGTAACGCGCCGATGTGGCCGTCACTGGGTTTAGTAGATGCCATGCGTGTTTCGGACGATGTCGAGCGTTCGCCACAGCGCTTTGAACAAATCGCTAAAGAGACTTTTTATCGCAGTTGGCAGCACCGCAAGTTATGGCAAATTGATCCTGATTGCGCAACACTGACGTCGCTTGCGAATCAATCGACCGATCGCATCAGCTATGAATTTCATCGCAATGTATTGCTTGCGTGTGGTGGCTTGTTGCTTTCAGGTGATCCACTCCCAGAATTGACCTCTTTTGCTAAGCAGAGCCTAAATAAGTTAATGATTAGGCGCAAACACAACCAAGATGCGGCTAAGCCAACTTCATTGGCTCTCAATCACCTATTTTTAAAGTTAGCAGAACGCAATGATCTGCACTGCTTATTCAATTACCAAGGTGAGGCGTGTGACTATACCTTAACAGCGAGCCAGCCAGTGGATTGGTATGACTACTGGACAGGAGATAAGCTTTCACCAGAGCCAGTCAAAGTATTTGAAGTCTCCTTGGCAAGTGGCTTAACCAGCCGAGCAGTGATTACCTCTTGTTAGTGGAGTGCCCTTGTTAACAGAGTGCTCTTGTTAAGAGTGCTCAGGTTAACTGAATGATTCGGGGTAGCGGAATGCTGCGCTAAATTAGCCATAATTTCTTAACCACAAGCCATGACAAATTCTGAAAATCAGGTAAAGTATCGGCCTTTGTGAGCAATCTCGCCTATCACCTTCGATAGGCCATCAAATAGCATTAAAATAGGAAGAAAGATGATTTTCGTTGTCGGTCATAAAAACCCAGATAGTGATAGCATTTGTGGTGCATTAGTTGCTGCTGAATTACTTAAAGCACGTGGTCTAAAAGCAACGCCTGTTCGTCAGGGTGAAATTAACCGTGAAACTCAACACATTCTTGCAACAGCCGGTGTTGATCAACCTGAACTTCGCACTAGTGTAGCGGGCGAAAAAGTATGGCTTGTGGACTATACCGATCTTGCACAAGCACCTGATGACATCAACCAAGCGGAAATTCTCGGTATTGTTGACCATCATCGCCTAGGTGACGTAATGACAGTGAATCCGCTAGAAGCATGGATCTGGCCGGTCGGCTGTACCTGTACTATCTTGTTCAACCTATTCAAGATGGAAAATGCGCCAATCACACGTCCTTTAGCCATATTGATGATGTCTGCGATTTTGTCTGACACGGTCGGTTTTGCGTCTCCAACGTGCACACCAAAAGATAAAGAAGCTGTGCTGGCACTGGCTGAAATTGCTGAGGTTGAAGACCTTGATGCCTTTATTAAAGCGCTTTTGATTGCGAAAACAGACATTGAAGGTTTATCTGCCGCTCAACTTGTTGAGAAAGATTTGAAAGCTTATCCATTCAACGGCCGTGATGTGGTGGTTGGTCAAGTGGAATTGGCAACGCTTGAACAAGTCGATGGCATGATTGACGCCATTCAAGCAGACCTAGTTCGTCGCTGCGAAGAGGAAGGCCTTGCGTTTGCCGCCGTGATGTTGACCGACATTACCACCGCGCAGACCCGTCTTCTTTATACTGGTGAATGGGCTGAAAAACTGGCCAAACACGAACAAAATGGCATGTTGATGATGGAAAATACCTTAAGCCGTAAGAAACAAGGTTGGCCTTGGCTGCAAGCTGAATTGGCTTAATCCTTTTTATCATCTTATTGTTTAAGATTCTAAATTTAACGCCTGCAGTGCTACACTGTAGGCGTTTTTATATTCCCCAACTTTCGCATGGAGCCGGGCTATGGCAGACGCATTAACCACAGAACAGATAGAAACAATCAATCGCTATAATGAAGAAGAACGTTTTAAATACTGCATTAAAGCCATTGTTGCAAACCGTGAAGTTTGGATACTAAAAGATGAACACGGTTGTGTCATGCTCAACACAGAAGAAGATGATTGTGTTCCTGTGTGGCCTAACCAAGAGTTTGCCAAGGCATGGGCAACAGGCGAGTGGCAAGCGTGTGAAGCGGAAGCGATCTCTTTGAACAAATGGCACAGCCGTTGGACTTTAGGCTTGGAAGAAGATGAATTGTCGGTGGTGGTGTTCCCCAATGAGAATGAAGAAGGCGTTGTGTTATTTCCCGACGAATTTGATTTTGAATTGAAAAAGCAAGCCAGTAAAACGCGCTAACTCAAAGAGCTTCTGATAGACGCTCTTTTTCCAACACGATTAAAT
Organism: Vibrio sp. ZOR0018; assembly: GCF_963865925.1. Taxonomy (NCBI): domain Bacteria; kingdom Pseudomonadati; phylum Pseudomonadota; class Gammaproteobacteria; order Vibrionales; family Vibrionaceae; genus Vibrio; species Vibrio sp. ZOR0018. The sequence goes on from NZ_CAWMCN010000123.1 coordinate 277,690, forward strand.
GTTAGATGGCACTCTCCGGCTGTCAGACAAAGTACTTCACAATGCTCTTGACAGCCCTGCCATAGGCCTTACTCCAGTCTAGGCCTCAACGCTTTCCAAATACCCTGAATTCCAGTTTGTAACGCTCGTTTTGCCGTTACAAACCGCATGACACAGTGGGATGGGTGAATGTATTTTCAGACAGTTTTGATGTGTACCCAAAAGTGGCATTACTGGCTTAGTTTGACAATGAAGTGCAGCGTAAGGTACTCACTGTCTTTTACCTGAATAGAAGACGTCAGTGGCAGGCTGGGACTGCTAACAGTACTTCTCTTTTTCTGACTATCCCCTATGCTGTCTCCACCTCACGTTTTGTATTAGGTAACCTATGGAAAGCTATTAGTATGAGAACAAGGTGGTTTACTTTCACCAGCACGAAATGGGGCAGAAGTGTTTCAGCCAGAACGGGCTGAAACCTTAAAGCTTTAAACACTTGAACGCGAATATGCCAACTCTGAAAATTGAATAATGTGGACAAAGAGCATTCCTTTAGTCCACAGTCTTGGTACAGCAGAGAACTTATGTTAATTATTGAAATTCATAGCCAAATACTCAGCTAAATTTCTTCACTTAACCATGTCGCATACTGCTTGGTGTAGTAGCTGACAATTAAATCTGCTCCAGCTCGTTTTAGCCCAATAAAAGTTTCGTTCACCACTAACTTTTCATCGAGAGCACCAGCTAGAGCCGCAAATTTAATACTCGCATACTCTCCACCTACTTGATAAGCGGCTAACGGTAAATGAGTCTCTTGCCTTAAGCGGGAAAGCACATCTAAATAAGGTGTGCCTGGTTTGACCATAAGGATATCAGCACCTTCAGCTTCATCAAGAGAAGCTTCGAGTAAAGCTTGTCGACCGTTGGCATAGTCAAGTTGATAGCCTTTCCTATCACCATTGAGTTCACAATCTACTGCCGTTCTAAATGGCCCGTAAAAGGAAGAAGCAAACTTTGCTGAATGTGCCAAAATTGCCACGTCATGATAACCGGCGGCATCAAGACCCAGACGAATCGCTTTTACTTGACCATCCATCATTGCTGAAGGAGCTAACATGTCTGCACCCGCTTGAGCTGCTGTTAAAGCTTGCTTGACCAAGTTTTCAACCGTAAGGTCGTTACACACTTTACTACTCTTTATTACTCCACAATGCCCATGATCAGTATATTCACAGAAACAAATATCTGGAATAACCATCATATCAGGCACAGCAGACTTTATTATTTTAATCATACGTGCAAGTAAACCATGATCATTCCATGTGTCGCTTCCTTGCGCATCTTTAGTATGAGATATTCCAAAAGGCATCACATAGCGTATACCTAAAGCATGAAGTTCTCGGACCTCATCCGCTAAATGAAACTCTGGGATTCTGCTTATACCAGGTAGAGTAGAAATTGGCACAGGTTGCTCTATATGCTCCTCGACAAATATAGGATGAATTAAATCACCTAGCTGCACATGATTTTCTCTTAATAAGTCTCGCATAGCTTCGGAACTTCGGAGGCGTCTTAGGCGTCGTATTGGGGCAGTATTCAAAATATCATATCCTAATTTAAGTTACTCGATACAAAGGTTCGTTAGTCAGAGCTTATGATTTCTCTTTAGTAAAAAATCACTTTTTGATCTAAAAAATACAGTTTTTTCACTCTGATTTTCAATACAAAATCAGTCAATAGTTATGTCAGAAATGAGGTGGCAGCCCACTACGCAATACTTTTCTATATTCAGGCTTCGTATAACTTTTAGTATGGAAACATATGCCTTCAAAATTTAAAAGAGCATTTGTACTAAACGATTTTGGAGCAAAACTATTTTAGCAACACGCATCTATCATCATAAATGAAATACTCTCAACGCTAACGAAACTAATTCCCTCCCCTTCAAGGGGAGGGTGGAGTGTTTTTTTAGTTACTGAACCCTGTACACCTCCCCCTAAAAGGGGGAGGAACAGTACAATATCGACGATATTGTCTTCCGATATTAAATACAGAGCGGCTATTTAAAGCTGGGCGCTTTGTTGAAGTGGCTCTCAATCATTCTTTGAGTGATGGGATGAGTTGGATTAGACAATACTTCTTGTGTGTCACCCGATTCGACGACTTCGCCTTCGTGCATCACCATAATTTTGTCTGTAATGTGTTTTACAATACCAAGGTGTTGAGATACATACACAAACGAGACACCCATCTCTTCTTGCAGTTCTAGAAACAAGTTAATCATCTGTGATCGCATTGCCATGTCTAGCCCGTTTAATGCTTCATCAGCCACAATGATCGACGGTTGTAGAATAAGTGCTCGTGCCAAGCAAATCCGCTGTTTTTGCCCGGTGGCGAGCATTTGCGGGTAGAAGTAGGCGTGCTCTGGCAATAACCCAACGCGCAATAGCGTATCTTTCACGCGCTTCATGCGCGCTTCCGGTGGCATATTGGTGTTTCTTTTGAGCGGCCCTTCTAGAATACGACCAATTTGAATTCTTGGGTTGAGCGATGTGTTCGGATCTTGAAAAATCATTCGAATCAGCTTACAGCGCGTGGAGTAATCCTTGTGTTCCAATAACTCTCCATTAACGCGTATCTCGCCAGCAGAGGGTTCAACCATCCCCGCAAGCATTCGTGCCAATGTCGATTTACCAGAACCATTTTGGCCAATAAAACCAATGGTTTGTCCCGCTTCTAACGTAAAGCTGACCGGTTTGACCGCATGCTGAATTTTCTTGCGAAACAGACCTGAACGAGTAATGAAATCTTTAGTTAACCCGTTCACTTCTAATAATGATGCACTCATGACTGTTGCTCCATATTGAGTGGGAAATGACAGGCAAACTTATGATTTTTAATACGTTGTGGATACGGTATTTCAACGCATTGGCGCTGAGCATAGGGGCAGCGAGGCCCTAATCTGCAACCAATCGGTAAATGTTGCAAGGGTGGAATGGAACCCGGTAAGGATTGCAATTTTTCTTTATGCGGGATCCAATCACTAAAATCAGGCATCGCTTTCAGTAGTGCGGCCGTATAAGGGTGTTTGGGTTCACTCAATATTTTCTGGGTATCGGCTGACTCAACAGACTGACCGCAGTACATCACTGTAATACGGTTAGCCCATTGGGTAATGGTGGTTAAGTCGTGGCCAATCAATAGAATCGTGGTGTTATTAACCTGGTTCATCCGGCTCAGCAGGCGCAATATCTGTGATTGGGTAATGGGGTCCAAATCGTTCGTTGGTTCATCAGCAATCAAAATTTTTGGTTTGGTTGCGATAGCCATCGCAATCATCACCTTTTGGCATTCACCATCAGTTAGCTCATAGGGGTAGCTACTCATGATGCGCGCGTGCTCTTTGATTCCTACTTTATGTAAAAGGGCAATGGCTTGTTTTTTACGCCATGTAAAACGCTGCCACCATTTGCCTTCAAATGTGCGCGATGGAATTGATTCAATCAACTGTTTTCCCACTTCATCTGAAGGGTCTAAGCAGGTTGACGGTTCTTGAAAAATCATCGCGATGTCGTGGGCAATCACTCGCCGGCGTTCGCGCGGCGTCAGCTGAAGTAGATCAATGTTACCTAAGCGCATGCGGTCGGCGGTGATGGTCCAATTATCTTTGCATATTCCTACGATGGCTTTAGCCACCAAGCTTTTTCCTGATCCGGATTCTCCCACCAACCCGCGAATTTCGCCTTCGTTCATGGTTAAGCTCATGCGATCGACTGCTTTTACCATGCCTTGTGGCGTATCAATTTCGATGGTGAGATGGCGAATATCTAATAATGGCATTATTCCACCCCTGCATTCAGAGCTTGTCGTACACCTTCACCGACTAAGTTGATGATGATCACCGTAAACATAATCGCTAAACCGGGGAGAGTGACTGTCCATGGTGCGAGGTAAATCAGCTCAACTGAATCACCTAAGATGGTGCCCCATTCGGTGCTTGGTGCTTGAGCACCCAAACCAAGAAAGCCCAAAGCGGTGATGTCTAAGATGGCAATGGATAACGCGAGTGTTATTTCGTTGGCGATGACAGCAAGGACATTGGGTAAAATGGAGTTCCACAACAGATAAAAGTCATTGGCACCATCTAAACGTGCGGCAAGGATATAGTCTTTTTCTACTTCGTTGTGTACGGCAATATACACCGAACGAACAAAGCGAGGGATGAGTGCCAAACCAATCGCAAGCAAAATATTGAACTCGCCAAAACCGAGCAGTGCCACAAAAATAATGGCAAGCAGCAACGATGGAATCGACATGACCGTGTCGAGTAAGTGGTTCAATGTACTGGACAATAATCCTTTGGTCATGCCTGCCATAATGCCGATAAAACAGCCGATCACAGCCGCGATAGCGGTGATTAAAATAGCGGCAGCGAAGGTGTATTGGGTACCATCAATCAACCGTGACAAGATATCTCGGCCTAAATCGTCGGTACCTAAGAAAAATTCGACAGTACCCGCAGGATCCCAAGAAGGCGGTATTAATAGGTTGCTCGTTTGCAACTGCGGATCATGAGGGGCTATCCAAGGAGAGGTGAGGGTAATCAACACAATGAGTCCTAAGCACCACAAGCCAAACATCGCCAAACTGTTATTGCGATAGCTGCGCCAAAACCGCTCAAACTGAGTTGGAATATGCTCTTCCTGATAAATGTTATTTGTTAGCATACCATTCCTTTCTTACCAGCGGGTTAACCATAGCGCCAATCAAATCAGACAGAATGTTTGCTGTGAGAACGAGCGTACCAACTACGATCACGCCGGCTTGAATGGAGACATAATCTTGGTTAGATAAGGCATCGAGCAGCCAACGGCCGATTCCCGGCCAGTTGAAGATGGATTCAGTAATAATTGCTAGCGTTAACATACTCGATAACTGAACCCCGAATTTAGGAATAATAGGTGGAATTGCATTTCTCAGCACATGCTCGGTGACAATTTCGTAATCACTTAAACCCTTAATTCGAGCGGCGCGTATATAGTTCTGAGCCATTACATCGGCCACCGAAGAACGCATCAGGCTCACCACTTGTGTCGTCGGTGCTAGAGCCAGTACCAAGCAGGGTAAAATCATATGTTCAATAACACTTTGCAAAGCATGAGCACGGTAGTTGCCTTCAGCGAAAAAAGCATCGATCAGAGCGAAACCTGTCACGTGTTCCACTTGGTAGAGTAGATCATAACGTCCTGAAACAGGAAACAGCTCATAATGCAGTGAAAAGACCATGATCATTAGCAAAGCTACCCAAAATAGCGGTGCTGAATAGCCGGACATTGACGTGAAGGAGATGACGGTATCAATCCATTTACCTTGCTTCATTCCTGCGAGCGTACCAATAGGGAGACCAATTAACAAAGAGAGAGTAAAAGCAATGAGGCATAACTCCAGCGTTGCTGGAAAGACCATCGCCAGTTCATCCACAATCGGGACACCACTGTGATTGACGCCAAAATTCAGTTGCAGTAGTTGCCCTAAATAGGTTGACCAACCTGACCAAAATCCATGAGCAGTTAGAGGCGACTGTGGATCTAAGCGCAGCAGCGCAAACCCGACCATAGTCAAAATGAGTAACGTGATAATAAATAAGTTGAGTCTGCGTACCGTATATAAAAACACTATTCGATCCTCTCAACCGTATTGAAGGGTTGTACATTAAATGGGCTGAGTTTAAAGCCCGTTAATGTTTTGCTGTACGCTTTAAATTGCATGCCGTGTGCCAATGGGATAACAGGGAATTCTTCATTCAAGATATTTTGCGCTTGTTTGTATAAGTTAAGGCGATAGCGCGACTTGTCTACTTCCAAGGCCAAATCGAGTAGAAAATCGAAATCACTATTGCACCACATCGAGGCATTGAGCCCTGAGCGATCTGAATTACATGAGAGCAGTGGACGCAAAAAGTTATCTGGGTCTGCGGTATCGCCATTCCAGCCCGTTAAAATCAGATCAACGTTGGCGTGCTGGGTCAAATTTGAACGATCGAGGCGGTCTTCCGTGATGATATGCAATGTAATACCAATGTCGGCAAGGTTAGCGTTAATTAACTCGGCGGTTTTACGTGGGCTTGGATTATAGGCATGAGACTCTGCAGGAACAGACATCGTCAATTCCAAGTTGGCGTAATAGCCAGCCTCTTTAAGTAATGCGATCGCGTAGTTACGATCATAGCGAATTTGAATACTGTCCTTTTGATAGGCCCAAGAGGAGGGGGGAAGAATGTTATAAGCAATACTTCCTGTACCGTAATAGACCGAGTCCAAAATATTTTGGCGGTTGATCGCAAAATTAAGCGCTTTACGCACGCGAACATCACTGAGCGCAGGGTGAGAGGTATTCACAGCAATATAAGACACGTTCATCGCAGGCTTGGCATCAAGCTCTATTTCCGATTGCTGCTTGATAATAGGGATTTGGCTTGAAATAGGCGAGCTGAGCACATCGCATTCATGGCGTAGTAGTTTGGCGAGTGTCCCTGTGCCTCGGTTGGAGACATCAAATACGACTTGTTCCATCTTCGCCACGCCATTCCAATAAGCGCCATGACGACGGAGGCGGATAAGGTCATTCACTTTAAATTCGTCTAGATAAAATGGTCCGGATCCAACAGGATGGCTGTCGATCATGCTTTTTTCATCTTCAATCACTAATTGATTAGCATACTCATAGGAGAGTATGACAGCGTGACTGGTGGCGATATTGGATAAAAAGGAGTTGTCGGGACGGCTGAGGGTAAATTTAACCGTGAGTTCATCCAGAGCTTGAACATCGATCAGCAAGTTTTTGAAATCAATACCCGCAAACCATGGGTAGACGCCACTATTGACGTAATGAAACGGGTTGGTTGGGTCAATGATTCGGCGAAAGCTGAAGACCACATCATCGGCATTAAGAGCGCGAGTCGGTGTAAACCAAGCGGTTGATTGAAATTGAACGCCATCGTTTAGCTTGAATGTATACTCTGTACCCTGTGGATTCACTGTCCAACTCGTGGCCAGACTGGGTATCGGTTGTAAGGTTTCTGAATCCAATTGCAACAGCGTGTCGTAAATCTGTGGGCTGAGAGCTTCAGACGTAATGCCGCTCTCAACCAATTGTGGGTTAAAAGTGGTGGGATTGCCGTGACCACAATATACGAATCCGCTCTGGCGAATTTTACTATGGTCAATTTGTTCGCTACAGCCTATCAGTAGGCTAAAGCTGCATATTCCTAGTGCGAATCGTATCAATGTTTTCATAAAGAGAAATAACTGTGAGAAGTAGGGCAAACAAAGCTAATCATTATGCCTCAAAATCCTGATAATCTACCATTTTTTGTTGATCTAAACCTAGGGTTAATCATCATTGCTGCCGACGAGTTGATATTTTCTCACCATACCTCTCAATTGGTGGTAGCTCAAGCCGAGTAATTCTGCGGCTTGTCTTTGATTAAACTTACTGGCATTGAGCGCGGCACTCAGTAGTTGTCTGTCCTGATCCTCCTGCCACATTTTGTAATCCATCGGAAATTCAAAGCCAGTGGTGTAAGTATGGCGATCTGTGGAGAGATTGCCAGTAAGGTCATCTGGTTTGTGCCACTCATTAGTAAAAGGGTTAAAAACCAAGTTTTCAATCGGATGGGAGGCCGTTCCATGTTGATAGACAGCACGCTCCACGACATTTTTAAGTTCACGCACATTTCCCGGCCACAAGTAGTGTTGAAGCTGATCTGCCGCTTCTGCACTAAACCCGACAAAGAGCGCTAAGTTCAGTTCACGGCACATCTTAATCGCGTAATACTCAGCAAGTGGCATAATATCTTCTTTTCGCTCTCTTAGCGGTGGAAGCTGGATCACATCAAAGGCCAGTCGGTCGAGTAAGTCAGCTCGAAACTTTCCAATTTCAGCTAATTGTGGAAGATTGGCGTTGGTTGCGCAGACGATACGGACATTCGCATTAAGCCGTTGGCTACCGCCGACACGTTCGTAATGTCCATATTCAATCACTCGAAGTAGTTTCTCTTGTACAGCAAGCGGCGCGGTGGCGAGCTCGTCCAAAAAAAGAGTTCCACCTTCTGCCCGTTCAAATCGTCCTTGGTGACGTCCTTTGGCTCCGGTAAACGAGCCTGATTCATGACCAAAGAGCTCAGAGTCAATTAACCCTTCACTCAAGGTTGAACAGTTTAACGAAACCAGTGGTTGGTCCCAACGTTTGGAAAGATAGTGTAAGCGCTGAGCGATTAACTCTTTGCCCGTTCCCCGCTCGCCAATAATTAATACCGGCCTATCAATCGGTGCAAGCTTAGAGACTTTATCCAGTACCGATAAAAATTGAGGCGCTTCACCCAGTAAGTTTTGTTGCATGTTCACTCTCCACACTGTGATTGAAAGGGTGGTTAAATTCACCAACTCTTGGCGAAAATCATCATAGCACAGTAATCTCATTCTATGAGATATTATCTAATTTATTGATTATCAATAGATTTATATATGGCATGAAACTTGGTTATCTCTTCTCGTCTTAACGTTTTGAGCGATTCAAAATGGCTCACCAATAACTACATCGTCATGAACAACTAATCAGGAGATTGAACATGGGTATTTTTTCTCGTTTTGCCGATATCGTAAACTCGAATATCAGTGCACTGTTAGATAAAGCGGAAGATCCTGAAAAGATGATCCGCTTAATCATCCAAGAGATGGAAGACACCTTGGTGGAAGTACGCACCAATTCGGCCAAAGCTATTGCGGATAAGAAAGAGCTCGCGCGTAAAGTGGATTCTATGGCCTCTCATATTGAAGATTGGCAACAGAAAGCGACCTTGGCGCTTACTAAACAGCGTGAAGATCTCGCTCGCGCTGCTTTAATTGAAAAAAAGAAATTGCAAGAAATGCAGAAAGGCTTGCACACTGAACAAACCTTGGTAGAAGAAACTATCGATAAATTGACTGGGGAAATCGGTAAGTTAGAGGCCAAAATTGCCGAAACACGGGTGAAGCAACAAGCTTTGGCACTTCGTAGCCAAACTGCGCACAACCGTCGTGATGTGCAACGTCATTTGCATACTAGCCGTACTGATGAAGCGATGGCGAAGTTTGAGCAGTACTCGCGTAAAGTCGATGAACTTGAAGCTGAAGCCGATCTCTACGCTATGTCCGGTAACGCTAAGTCACTCGATCAAGAATTTGCTGAACTTCAAGCGCAAGATGAAATTGAACAAGAGCTAGCAAAACTGAAACAACAAATGGACAAAAACCAATAACGAGGAGTGGCATATATGTCATCATTTTTTATCGCAGGTCCACTGATTGTCTTTTTGATTTTTGTTGCACCGATATGGCTTTTTCTGCATTACAGAGGTAAACGACATAGCAGCAACTCATTGTCACAAGAGGATTTAGAGCGGATTAAAGCGTTATCTGAAAAAGCGGAAAAACTGCAAAGCCGTGTTGAAACCCTTGAACGCATCTTAGATGCTGAATCACCGACTTGGAGGCAAAATCATGGCTAGCCGAGAACTCTACAAAGATCCGGTCAATGGCAAAATAGCTGGCGTATGCGCTGGGCTTGCTAATTATCTTGGGTTAGAAGTTTGGTTGGTGCGTATATTGGTTATCTCGGCTGCACTACTCGGTGGTGGTTTTTTAGTGCTTTTAGCTTATATGGCTTTGATGCTGATGTTAGAAAAGCAGCCTACTCAGTATGTTGAAACGCTAAAAGCCCAACGCGAACATACATTGAAGAATAAGCCTTGGGAGCAAGGACAAACCGCCGAAGCTTTGCTGGCGACATTGGATCAAGATTTAACTCGAGTGGATCAGAAAATCCGTAAAATGGAGGCTTATGTCACCTCTGAAGCATTTAAAGTCAATCGTGAGTTTAATCAGCTTTAAAAAGTAAAGCTAGGGCACGTAGGTTTGCAGTGTCATTGTTCAACTGACACCGCAAATGAAGGTAAGGGTAAGGAAACAAAAAATGAAGCATCATACAGAAATGACTTGTGCATGGGCGATGAATCACCCTTTAGAGCGCGATTATCACGATAATGAGTGGGGCATTCCCGTTTACGATGATGTCAAGTTGTTCGAATTTTTGACGTTAGAAGGTGCGCAAGCTGGGCTGAGCTGGATTACGATTTTGAAAAAGCGCGAAGGTTATCGCTTAGCCTTTGACGGTTATGATCTTGAAAAACTGGCTCAGTACGACGAAACGCGGGCACCTTACATTATCGAGCATTTCGATGTGGTGAAGCACAAAGGCAAAATTACCTCTGTCTATTCCAATGCACGAGCGGCTTTATTGTTGCAGCAAGAGTATGGCTCTTTATCCAAAGCATTGTGGCAGTTTGTGGATGGTCAACCAGTGCTCAATCATTGGCAGCAGATGAGTGATATCCCTACATCGACGCCCACGTCTAAGGCGATGAGCCAATTTCTAAAGAAAAAAGGCTTCAAGTTTATTGGCGAAACGATTTGTTATGCTTTTATGCAGGCGGTGGGTATGGTGAACGATCATTTGGCTGATTGCCCCAAGCGTTAATTTTTCAGGGTAACCTAATATGCAAAAGACCGCTTAAGATTCAGCGGCCTTTTGGTCTTCCGCTCATATTATGCACGCAGAGCAAGCTGTGCACTGTAGCGTTCTAATCCCGCTTTTAGATCAGCGATCAGATCGTCTACATCTTCAAGACCAATATGTACTCGAATCAGTGTACCTGCAAAGTGCGGGTGTGCGACGGTTCTTAAATTATCAAAGCTTTTGGGTTCATTAGCTAAAATCAAGCTTTCAAATCCACCCCATGAAAAGCCCATACTAAAATGTTGCATGCCATCGAGCAAAGCCGTCGTAGCTTTTGTATCACTGCTCTTTAATACAAATGAAAACAGCCCGTTACCACCAGTGAAATCACGCTGATAAAACTCATGTCCAGGACAAGTCTCTAAGGCAGGATGGCGAACGTGATCCACTTCAGGTTGGTCTGCTAACCAGTGTGCAATGGCTAAGCTATTTTGAGCATGTTGACGTAAGCGAACATCTAACGTTCTTAGCCCTCGTAGCCCTAAATAAGCGTCATCAGGTGAGACACATTGTCCCATCAAATAGCTTTGCTCTCGCAATTGATCCCAGCATTTTTCATTGGCAATCGCTGTTCCTAACATCACGTCTGAGTGGCCAACAATGTATTTCGTCGCCGCTTGGATCGAAATATCAACACCATGTTCAAAAGGTGAAAAGTTCACGCCCGCCGCCCAAGTGTTATCCAGCATGACAATGATGTCATGCTCATGTGCAACCCGCGCTAAGGTTGGGATATCTTGCACTTCCATCGTGATCGAACCGGGCGATTCAGTGAACAACACTTTGGTATTGGGTTGGATCAAAGCACGGATCCCTTCACCTATGGTCGGTGGGTAGTAGGTCGTTTCTATGCCCATTTTTTTCATGATTTTTTCACAAAAATCACGAGTAGGTTCATAGCAAGTGTCGACCATCAGAATATGGTCACCCGTTTGCACAAAGGAAAGAATACTATTGGCAATGGCGGCCGCACCGCAAGGGAAAAGCGCGCAACCGACACCACCTTCAATTTCCACCATTGCTTCTTGGAACGCAAAGTGCGTATGAGTACCACGGCGTCCATAAAAGAGTGTTTTATTAGCCCGATTGACAGTGGCATGATTTTTTTCAGCCACACTATCAAATACAACGGTAGAGGCGCGCTGAATAGGTGGGTTGACAACGCCATTGGTCCACTTTTTACTACGACCCGCATTGACCAACAGTGTTTTTTTACCTTCTGACATCCGAAATCCTTGTCTGGGAGAGAGTTCGTTATTTAAAACATGGAGTTGCCTAGCTTGGCAACCCCAGTCAGATAAAAAGTTTATAGCAGAGGGTTAAACAGATAGAACAATCGTTCAAAAAACCTATGATACAGTGGGCGTTGCTCCCATATTGGTAGCTCAACCAAGTGAGATTGTTCTATATAGTGTTGCTGTAGCCAGTTCATTTCCTGAGTGAAAGATTGGTCTTCAATCGCGAGCGTGACTTCAAAATTGAGCCATAGGCTGCGCATATCGATATTCACTGTACCGACAAGACAGAACTGGTTATCGATCACGACGGATTTAGTGTGCAGCAAACCACCGTAGAATTCGTATATTTTCACCCCTGCTTCCAGTAGCTCACCATAGAATGCGCGAGATGCCCATTTGACCATCAATGAGTCATTTTTATGTGGAATAATGATCTCAACATTGATACCGCGCTGAGCGGTCATTTTTAGCGTTGCTAATAGGTCTGCACTAGGCACAAAGTAAGGGGTAGTGATCCTAACGGATTGGTTTGACTGATTAATCGCCAGTGTTAACACTTGGGAGATTAAGTTTTCTGGCATACCAGGGCCTGAAGGGACAACCTGTACAGGATGATGGGGCTGATCCGGACCAATTGTGCATTCTGGTTGTGCTGGTAACATACGTGTTCCCGTTTCCACCTCCCAATCCCAGCAATGTACTGCGGACAGCACATTGACCGCAGGCCCAGTAATACGAACCATAATATCGACCCATTGACCCACACCAGAGTTTTGTTTGAAATAGGCCGGGTCAACCAAATTCATCGAGCCTGTGTAGGCAATTTTATCGTCGATAACAATGATTTTACGATGTTGGCGTAGGTCTAAGCGGCGTAAGAACATCCGCCACGGGCTCACTTCTAACGCTTGGACGACTTCAACTCCTGCGTCTTTCATCATGGTATACCAATGACTTTTGAAAAAACGGGGGCTCCCTGCGGAATCAAGTAGCAGCTTAACGTGCACATCCCGTTTGGCCGCTTGGATCAGAGCCGACGCAACCGAATCCGCCAATCCACCTGGGTGCCAAATATAAAAGACCATTTGGATGCTGGTGTGAGCTTGTTCAATGTCGGCAATAATGGAATGCAGAATTTCATTAGGGGAGGTTTGCAGTGATAACGTATTGCCACTTAAGGCCGGAATCCCCATACGGTGGTTACACAGTTCATCAATTTTGTAAATTTGAGCACCCATTCCCTCAGGGGCATGAGCTTGGCAATCGTTAAGCTGTCTAAACCAATCACCAAATGGAGCAAACATTTCCTTGGCACGCTCTGCACGCTTGCGCCCTAAATTTAGCTCACCAAAAAGAAAGTAGCAGATCACTCCCACAATCGGAATGATATAAATCACCATCAGCCAAGCCAGAGAAACACTCACCGCTCGGCGTTTCAATACAACGCGTAGCGTGACTGCGGCGACCAAAAACCAATAGAGTGCGATGCCTGCTAAAGTAAGAACGTGGTAAACCTTGTCCATGCCATTAATCTTGTCGATAGAATAAGTCACGATAGTAAAGGGAAAGGGAAAAGTAAGGAAGTTTATCGCGTGAATAATATGAAAATAGTAACAGATGAATTGTGTTACTAAAGTGATCATAGCAGTTTAAAAAAATGATCTGAGGATAAAAAAGCAACAATTGAACTATAAAACTACGGTCTAATCCATAATTTATATCGTTCGGACTTCCAATTTTAATCTCAAACTGTTTTACTTGCCACCATCTCAGTGCGACTAAAAATTATAACTTGTGTAATTAAAAGTTTACACTCACTTTTAGCACTGCCTAACAAACACAACATTGGTAAATAGTTTATGGCAAGTAGTTCAAGAGGTCATTTCTCATCGAGACTTGGTTTTATTATGGCGGCTGCAGGTTCTGCGGTTGGCCTAGGGAATGTGTGGGGTTTTCCGACCAAAGCGGCAAGTAATGGTGGCGCGGCATTTTTAGTGATTTATTTGGCAATGGTATTCTTGCTGGCGTTTCCAATGCTGGTTGCGGAATTGACGATCGGGCGACATGGACAATCTAACCCCATCGCTTCTTTAAGAAGTATCTGGACCAAAAATCGTGCGGCGGCGGCACTGTTTGGCATTATTGCGATGATTGCCTCATCGATGATCCTCAGTTTTTACTCCATTCTTGCCGGATGGCTTATGGGTTTTGCGGCATCCCCTATATTAGGCTTGTTGGGTTTACAGACGGCGGCCGATTGGTTAGTGAATTTTAGCGGCTTACGCAATGTTTTACTGGCTCTCGCATTTTCTTTGCTCACTATTTATGTTGTGCGAAAAGGTGTCGCGGACGGCATTGAAAAATGGTCTACCCGTTTGATGCCAGTGCTTTTTATTCTATTCGGCGCCATGATTGCTTATATCTTTACCCAAGATGGGGCAATGGAAGGATTGAAGATGTATTTGATCCCTGATATTGCGCACATCACTCCCAGTTTATTAGTAGACGCAATGGGGCAAGCTTTCTTCTCTCTCTCTTTAGGCGTTGGAGCGATGATCGTTTATGGCTCATATCTTAAGAAAGATGTTAATTTGCCAAAAACAGCGGCGCAAGTCGCGGCGATTGATACAGGAGTGGCGTTTGCAGCAGGCCTTTTGATTCTCCCAGCAATGTTTGTGGCTAAAAATCATGGTGTCGAAATTTTTGATGATGCAGGCAACTTGATGAGTTCGGGCGATTTAGTCTTCACCGTACTGCCTGCGATGTTTGATAATATGGGCAGTGCAGGGGTGTTGCTCGGCTTTGGTTTCTTTATTTTGATGGTTATCGCAGCGCTAACTTCTTCAATTTCTATGCTAGAAGTACCAGTATCTTGCGCGCAAGATGAACTAAAAATGACTCGTAGCCAAGCAACATGGATGATCGGTGGAGCTATTGCGCTGCTGAGCATCATCATTTCCCTTAACTTTGGGGCGTTATTTAACCTAGTGGCTAACGTCTCGACCGTCTATATGCAACCTTTATTAGGTGTGGTTTGGGCTATTGTGGTGGGTTGGGTTTGGCATCGTAATAAATTGCTTGATGAGATCAAACAAGGTAACCCAGACATTGCACAAAGCCTATTCTGGAAAATTTGGCCATGGTACGTGCGCTTTGTTTGCCCCGTGGCGATTTTAATGGTGTTTGCTTATTCATTAATTTAGCGCATTCCTAAGGCTCTCATCCGAGAGCCTTTTTATCATCCTACGGCCTTGAACCTTGCATTTATTGGTATCTGTGTTGTTTAACGCTATACTCAGCCGCCTATTCTGCAGTTAGTGATTCACATGTTTGATATTCTTTATACTCACAACGATTTTCTCATCATCAACAAGCATCCCAATGTTTCTGTACACAAAGATGACGGGGATACGATGCTTCTGCAAGAAGTGGGTAAGGTTTCAGGTGATGGCCAGCTCTACTTAGTTCATCGGTTGGATAAAATGACGTCCGGCATTTTATTGCTTGCCCGCCACCAAGCTGCGGCCAGTGAGTTGTCTAAAAACTTTGCAGCAAGGGAAGTCGAGAAATTCTATCTTGCCATTGGCAGTAAAAAGCCTAAAAAGAAACAGGGTTTGATAAGCGGTGATATGGAACGCTCTCGACGTTCGTCATGGAAGTTAGTAGCGACACAAAATAACCCTGCAGTAACGCAGTTTTTTTCCTGTTCTGCTGAGCCGGGTGAACGTCTCTTTTTATGTAAACCTTTTACCGGAAAAACCCACCAAATTAGGGTTGCTTTGAAATCACTCGGCTCTGCGATTGTCGGTGACCCGATTTATCATTCTCATGATGATTCAGATAGAGGCTATCTACACGCTTTTGCGTTACGTTTTTGCTATCAGGATCTGTGGTATCAATTTATCTGCGACCCACGCAATCAAGTAGCGATGGGGCAGAAATGGAACTCAGACATTGTTAGCCAAGGGATTGAATCTTGGTTAACACCTTGGAATCTAGTTTGGCCGAAAGTAAACAAATGACAGAACAAACAATGCAACGCTCAGCGCTTTCTCACTTTTTTACCCATATTGAGCAGCAGCTCTCCTGCAATACAGGTGAAATTCGCCGCTTATTTCATGGCCGAGGTCGTCAGTGGCCAGGTCTAGAACAGCTCACCTGTGACTGGTTGCAAGGGCAGTTAGTCGTCAACTTATTTAAAAATGTCGAAGAGGACTTTCTCGCGGAGTTAAAAGCGGGTTTGTCGCACCTAACAACCCGTCCGTTATGGCTAGAAAAGCAAGGTCGTTGTGTCTTACTTCAGCATCGATATGCCGATGGCGCGCCTTCAGAAACAGTATGGGGAGCATTAGAGCCTTTCCCTGTGGTGGTCGAAAATGGCTTAAAGTACCAATTGAGCATTGGGCGTAACCAGAATTTCGGGCTGTTTTTGGATATGCGCTACGGCCGTGAGTGGGTTTCATCTCACGCTAAACATAAAAATGTACTGAATCTATTTGCCTATACTTGCGGTTTTTCAGTAGCGGCTATTGCTGGTGGTGCTGACCAAGTTGTGAATGTCGATATGGCCAAGGCATCACTGGCTAAAGGCCGTGAAAACCATCAATTGAATGGCCACAATCTCAATTCAGTGAAGTTTCTTGGACATGATATTTTCAAGTCTTGGGGAAAAATCAAAAAATCAGGGCCATATGATCTGATTATTATTGATCCTCCTTCGTTTCAAAAAGGTAGCTTTGCGCTGACTAAAGATTATCAACGTATCTTACGCCGTTTACCTGAGCTGTTAGAACAAGGCGGCGAAGTGCTTGCATGCGTTAATTCACCAGCCGTAACCTGCGATTTTTTAATCGAAGGGATGAAGGTGGAAGCGCCATCACTTACTTTTCAAGCTCGCCTAGAAAACCCACCAGAGTTTGAAGATATTGATCCGCAAGCCAGCCTGAAAGCACTGATTTTCTCCTAAGTAGAATGGAGACTAGGTAAGATCACGCCATAATAAAGTTGGTTATGGTGTGATTTCTCCCGACTTCAGGAATTATTAATTTTCCAAAATATGTTCAATCGGTGAGGGTTTAGAATAGATGAATCCTTGGATAAGATACACAGCACGAGTAGCAAGATAATCAACTTGGTCTCCGCGTTCAACGCCTTCAGCAATAATTTCAATATTAGCTTCTTGTGCTGAGAGAATAATGGAATTGAGTACCTTTATTTTTAAGTCGTCAGTTCCAATCGTATCAATAAACATCTTGTCTATTTTAATACAAGAAATACCAAGATTTTGTATATATGAGTAACCACCGTAGCCTGTCCCAAAATCATCAATTTTGAACTTATAGCCTTTTGCCATAAGATGAGATAGTGCCCTACCTGCATTTTCAATATTAATAAATGGCGTTCTTTCTGTTATTTCAAAATGAATCTGTTTGGTGGTCGGCCAATTGAGTTCTTTTAGTGTTTCTGCTAAGCCACCACTTTCAATGTGGGCTGGCACGATATTGATACTCACCCATTGCTGCACATCGAATTGTTCTAAATCATCAATTACTTTTCTTATGATTTGATTCGTTATCTGGATGATTAAACCGGATGTTTCCGCCGGACCAACGAACTCATTTGGTGGAACCATCTCCTTGCCTTTGCACCAACGAACTAAGATCTCATAGCCAACAACTCTCTCTTCTCGGCTATCAAGAATGGCTTGGTAGTAAGGGATGAATTGTTTATCTTTAATGCCTTTAAGAATTAATCCTTGAATTGAGTTTTTATAATTTCTGAACTTTAAATAAAAAATAGATAATAAGATGCCAATTGCTAGCGCAATGGGATAACCCCAATATATTAATTGGTAGTAAAGATATTGGTTGAATTCTTTACCAGCAGAGAGTGTTTCTTGAATATCAAACTCTTTTATGGTGTAACTAATGGTTGTGATGTGGTCTTGGTAAGCGATCTCTTTATTGCCTCGACTCATTCTCAATCCATTTAAACTAGGCGATAAATAATGAAAATTTAATAAAAAGCAATTTATACAATCACCTTTTAATATCTCTTCTTGCCAGCTACTGTCTAATATCCAAAAAATTCGATTACCTTCTTTTTGATAATAAATAAGTAGCTCTTTTTCTGTATTAAAAAGTGCGGGAGTGGTGGACATGTAAAACCCTGAAGAGAGGTCATAGGCTTTCAACTCATCCGAAAGTTGTAATGGGAAACCGACAGTCGAGCAGCTACGCCCGTCTTTGTTGACAACTGCGATCATTCTAATAAATCGGTTGTAGTACTTGGAATCACGAATTAATGACATATCGCTTGCTTGGCATTCATAATTTATCTGAGCGACTTGATCTAAAATCATATCATTTAAGCTCTGAGCTCTATTGGCCAAGTAAAGATTGACGGTATCGAGTTTGCTTTCCAGCACATAGCGTGTCAACGGATTGATTAATATCGGGATGGCTAACGAAAAAATAAGAGTCGGGATCAGAAAGAGTAAGATCGCTATTTTAACGGGTCTGGTCAAAGTCATAAATGCAACCTTAGGCATCGTTATGCCACTGCGTTAGTAAGTGCGCAGTTTAGCATGCCACTGGTTCAATTGATGAGAATTTCGAAGAGTTATACGATTACCCAATGTATTACATTATCTGGATTTGAAGCCGTAGTTCGAAGCCAAAAGTGATACCGTTAATCATGGTTGTATTCTTGACGTGAGTGAGTGTTAGAGAGTGTTTGAAATCCAGAATAAATGCGGGTAATGGTGGTGAACCAGCATGCGCCGCCGAATAGATAAGCTATTAAGGCAAAATGTTGAGGAAAAAGACAAAACAGGACGAAACAAGCAATCGTTTCCGTACCCTCAGTCAAGCCTGACATGTAATACAGTGATTTATGCTTGTAGATAGGGCTGTGGATGTTTCGCTTGCTGGCCATCACGGCGAAGGCAAGAAAGCTGCTTCCCGTACCGATAAAAGAAAAGATCAAAAAGGCGCCAGCTACCGCATTGTGCTCAGGTGAAGCCAGCACAAAACCAAACGGGATGAGCGAGTAAAACAGAAAATCTAAACTGATATCGAGAAATCCTCCCGCATCGCTGACCCCTTGAATTCTTGCCAACGCACCATCAAGGCCATCTGCTATTCGGTTTAGTATGATGAAAATTAATGCCAGCGTGTACTGCGAGAAAGCAAGTGCAGGAAGTGCACAGCAACCTAAAGCAAAACCCCAGAGTGTCGTTTGGTTCGCTGTAATGCCTAAGCGATGAAGCCCTTGAGCTGTTTTCTCTAGTGGCCAACGAATGATTTTGACACTAAATCGATCAAGCATGTGCGCTCTCCCATGAGCAGGTTAAAATGCGGCTGTTAGGCGGAACATCGTCTTTATCGTGCGTGACCATCAAGGTCGGAATGCCTTCGGCGACCAGTTGATTGAAGACCCAATCCCTAAATTGGATCCGCAGTGCTTTATCTAACTTACTAAATGGTTCATCCAATAGTGCCAGTTTAGGTTGAGCCAGTAGCATGCGAGCCAAGCTAATACGTGCTCGCTGCCCCCCAGATATCTGTTCTGGGTAAGCATTGGCAAGATGTTCGAGAGAAATTTTCTGTAATGCTTTTTCTGCTTGAGACTGCCGTTCATGGCCTTTTACCGAGTTGGGCAAGGCAAAAGCCAAATTTTGCCAAACCGTCAGATGTGGGAAGAGCAGATCATCTTGAAATAAAATACCGACTTGCCGCTGATGTGCAGGCCGCAAAGTGATGTCGACACCGTCCAGTATGACTCTGCCTTGGAAGCTAAAATCCCTCCCCAAATGACCCGCAATTACATTAAGTAGCGTTGATTTTCCACAGCCGCTAGGCCCCATTAAGCTGACAATTTCACCAGGGGAGATGGTGATATTTAAATCCGATAAGAGAGCTTCACCATTTTGTTTATGGATGGCGAGGTTTTCGAGGCAGAACGTCATGAGTAATGGCTTCCTTACGGGCAGTTTTTTTAACGATAGGGTTCATGGTACGGCGATGAGTTTGTAGGCGGCTGATCACAATCGCCAAGGTGAAAAAAATTAAAGGAAGTAGGGCTTGCCAAATGGCATAGATAGCGGTGACTCTGCGGTCAAAGCCACTCGAGAGCGCAACGGCTTCGGTAGTAATAGTAGCGATCCTTCCTGCGCCGAGCATCAAAGTCGGCAAATATTGCGCTAAGCTCACACTCATTCCAACCGCTGCCGCGTAAACGATGGCTGGTAAGAGTTGCGGCGTTTTAATTTGCCAAAATACTTGCCACGGCGTTTTTCCTAAACTCAACGCTGCTTTAGTCAGGTTTTGATTGTAGCTTTGCCACGGGCCATCCAAAGCAAGATAGACAAAAGGAAAGGCGAAGAATACATGTGACCATGTAACCCAAAGCCAATACTGATCGCTGGCTAAAAAGAGTGTGGCGATCTGCATGCCAAATAACAGTGAAAGCTGAGGAATGAGCATCGGCAAGGCGATCAAATAACTGGGTAAATGGCGCTGATATTTGAGCTTATACTCATGAGCGAGTAGAGATAACACCAGCGCAATCACAGTGCTGAATAGCGCTAATTGTACGCTTTGATAAATGGTTGGTGCGATATTCAACCATTCGTTGTCCCAAAAACGGGTACTGAACTGGCTGGGCCATAAATCTGGAAAGCGCCAACGTTGTGCAAAACTCCAAACCACCATTAAAGGCAACATCAGCAGAGATAAGGTAATGATGAATAAAAACAGTGATTTTCCTGGCAAGGAAAGCGCATAGCGGCCTGAGTATTGCCAGCGTTTGTAGTGTTGCGTGGAACACTTTTCGATGAAGAGAACGATCAATAACATGGCGCTGGCAAGTATAAACAACAGAACGGCGCCAGCGGCGGCGCGAGGAATTAAGGCTAAGTTAGGGTCACTAAACCACTGCCATACCAATACTGCAAACGTTGGTGGATTATTGGGGCCTAAAATGAGTGCCAAATCGACAACGGATACGCCGTAGGCAATCACGGCAAAGAGGGCAAACCGCAGTTTATTTAACCACTGTGGGAAGATCACTTTTAGCCATAGTTGGGGTTGAGAATAACCCAGCGAAGCCGCTGCTTGTTGCAGTTTATCAATGTTTAATTGCTGCAAAATTGGGATGCTCATCAGCAGTAAAAAAGGAACTTCTTTAAGTGCTAACGCTAAGGTTAATCCGACTGCGTAAGGGTTGCGTACTAAAAGTGAAGCGCCATCTCCCATGAATGAGGTTCCAAACAGATGATACAAAAGGCGATCCGTCATGCCGCTTGGTGAGAATAAAAAAGCAAAACCAATGGCAAAAGCGACGTGAGGCATAGCCAGTAACGGTGATAAAGCGTTCTCTACTTTTGACCAGTGACGGCTGTGCCACAATGATTGCAATATCACAAAGCAGATCGCCGCGGCGAGATAGGTACTGATTAACGCAGAACCTATGCTAAGTAGTAGAGATTGCCCGACTCCCGACCATTGTAAGATGGCGATGTAGCCATCTAGAGAAAAGTGGTGCAAGCCAACGGGAGGAATATAGCCCAATGAGGAGAGTATGACCCCAAGTAGGCCGGGAACAACTGGGGCAATACAGATGACAATAATCAGCAAATAGCTTGCTCTAAACATCGGGCTTTATCTCAGTCTCTTTAGTGGCCGTAGCGTTGTTGCCATTCGGCTTCAAGCGCCGTTTGCCAACTTGGATGTGGCTCGGCGATTGATTTAAACAGCTGAGTTTTCTTAGCGCTGCCACTTAAGAACTCATTTTGTAATACCGATGGATCTCCCCAAATGGAAAGATCTCCTTTACGAGATTGTGCTTCCGGACTGAGTAAGAAATTGATCGCAACCAATGCGCCTTCTTTGGCGCTCGCATTCCAAGGAATGGCGAGAAAATGAATGTTAGAAAGAGCCCCTGTTTCAAACGCGTAGGAGCGGGTAGAGGCCGCTAGCGTTCCATTTGCTTGAGCGGAAAAAACAGCATTGGGGTTAAAGTTGATGGAAAGATCAAGCTGACCATCATCAAGCAATTGCAGCATTTGAGCGGAACCGCTGGGAAACTGCTTGCCTTGACGCCAGGCCACAGGATGAAATTCATCAAGATAGCGCCAAAGAGGTGCTGTCACTATGGCAAAATTTTGTTCATCCACAGGCTTAGACAGGGCAACATCGTTCTCTGTTAGTTCAATCAATAAGGCTTTAAGGAAACTGGTGCCATGAAACTCAGGAGGACGAGGGTAACTAACACGATTCGGAAACGCCTTTGCGTAGCTCAACATTTCTGAAAATGAACGGGGTGGGTTATTGAGCTTTTCCTGATCGTAAATAAACACCAGTTGTCCTACACCCCAAGGCGCTTCAAGGCCAAGAGTCGGCTCTGAAAAATCTTGATCGATCGGCAGTGAGGAATCAACATATTGCCAGTTAGGTAAACGCTCCGTAAATGGACCATACAATAAACCATTATTTTTCATGGACTTAAAGTTTTCACCATTAATCCATACTAGATCGACACTGCCATTATTATTTTTAGCGGCCGCCTTTTCTGCAATAAGCCGTGTTGTTGTCTCGGCAATATCGGTCACTTTCACCTGTTTTAACTCGATACCGTAGCGATCTTGAAGCTCGTTGCCTGTCCAGCGGATGTACTCATTAATCTCTTGGCTTCCTCCCCACGCGTGAAAGTAAACGGTTTGTCCTTTAGCTGCATCTGTGGTTTGTTGCCAAGTTTGCGCTGACGCGGAAAGTGCGAAGGCACACGTGCAGAGTAAGGTGATGAGCTTTTTCATAATTATCCTTAAAGATCGCTTTATTCAGTGACTTAGTGAATAGACCGGAGATATTTCCATGTTCATTCATTATGAACGAAAAAAAACAAAAGATCTGAATTGGTAAGAAAAAGCAGAAGTCGCAGATAGGTGAATGATGTGTGAGGTGGTCTACGGAAATGGCAGCCTGGTGGAGCAGACTGCCATGAGAAGAATGACTAAAATTAATTTACCCAATCACGTAAAGTAAAGGTGAGCGTGTGAACCTCATTTTTAAGCGTTAGGCTATCTTTAGTCAGGTTGATCTCGCTCCAATCTGACAATGTTTGAGAAAACGCCTGCTCGGTATCCATGACATCACCGATACACATCATCATGGTCATGCCCATTTTTTCGATGCGGAATTGGTTGTCTTTTAGCTCGGCTTGCCCAAAAAAGTTATTGCAACCTGCGTTACCGCTAGCCATCATCTTTTCGCCGATTTCTAATCGCGGTGCTTTTTGTTTGTCATTATTGACCACGTCCTTGCCATCAATTTGCACTAGTTGCCAATTGTGATGCTGCAAATCTTGAGCGGTGATGCTTTCTACATCACCATTACTTGCACAGGCACTCACCAATACAGGTAGAGAAATTGCGGCTAGCCATTTTTTTGAACTAAACTTCATCGTATTAGACCCTAGAATTTGGAAAACGCGCACAGTATATAAAATTGAGTACTGTTTTTGTCAGTATAAGGTGATTGTTTTATATGCGTCACAGTTTGCAATCAGGAAGTGACACACGTTACTCTTATGTGGCGGACATTAAATTGGAAAAATAATTGAGTAACCATGGAGCAACTCGAATTTTTTAAAGTGCTGAGCCCTTGTATCGGTGTATGTTCAGTTGATGACAAAGGTTATTGCCAAGGCTGTATGCGTAAAAGGGAAGAGCGTTTTAACTGGCTCTCAATGACTGCTGCGCAGCAACTGCATGTCATAAAATTATGCCAACAGCGCTATAAGCGGAAAAAACAGAAACAACAAGCGCAAAACAAAGCAGATTCCGAGCCAGAAACGAACCCGCAGCGCGATCTGTTTTAATCAATTACTTCATTCCCCAAAAATCACTGACCCAACCACCAGCATGTTCATCAAAATGATTACCGTGAAAACGTTTATTCACATCGGGTTGTTCCATGTCGGGTTTTTCTGTTAGAAGCTGTTGAATATAGTTCGCCATTGGATCCGTACGTTGGTACCGCGTTACAACATCTTTTATCAGTTGTAATCGATAAGTGGAACTTGCGCGTTTCATTTCTATAACCTCCATTGTTGTGGTAACCAATAGAAAAAATAGAAGCGATCCAGTACAGCGTCAATCAAAGATCTGCTTAAAATCTGCTCAATTTTATGATTAAAAATTAACCACCTGATTTGGCTCGATTAAAGCTTTTTAAGCCATAGAATCTATTTAAAGAGAGATCGCTCTCGAAATTTTGTGATTGCTTTTCAGTGTTGCAACCGAATGAGCGACCCCATCACATAAACATATTTATAAAATCAATAATATCCACTCTGTTTTAATGAGAGCCTGTTTATACGTATGAGTATGTTATGAAACTAAAAATTGTTACTAGCGCAATACTTGCTTCTATTGCCGCTTCTTCTTTCGCTGCTGATGGCGATATTCATCAGGTTACCATTCTTGGTACTTCCGATATTCACGGGCATTTTATGCCATGGGATTATGCTGCTGACAAACTGAATATGCAGGGGAGCCTAAGTCAAATCGCCACCAAGGTTAAACAGATACGAGAGCAAGATAAAAATGTTATTTTAGTGGATGCGGGAGATACGATTCAGGGAAACTTTGTTGAAACGTTTAAGCATGAAGCCGTAGACCCTATGATGCTCGGTTTTAATGAGATGAACTACGATGTTTGGGTGCTGGGTAACCATGAGTTTGATTTTGGTTTATCGGTATTAAATCGCTCCCTGACTCAATTTAAAGGCCGAGCGTTAGCCGGGAATATTCAGAGGCCCGATGGCAATCCATTCTTACCCGCCGCAACAATTATTGAAAAAAATGGCGTCAAGATCGGTATCATTGGAATGGATACTCCGATGACACAAGTGTTTGCTGAAGGCACGAATCGCCTTGAAGGCATGAGCTTCACTAACCCAACACTTGAAGTGAAAAAAGTGATTGGGCAGATAAAAAATGATGTCGATGCGATCGTTTTGGTTGCGCATATGGGGCTGGATAACGAAAACGACATCAAAGATACGGGCGTATCTGATATTGCCAATGCTAACCCAGAAATCGATGCCATTGTTGCTGGCCACATGCACACTAAAATTGATAAAGCGACGGTAAACGGTGTCATCATTACCGAGCCTGACAAATATGGACGCGTTTTATCTCGAATCGATTTCCAATTTGAAGAAAAGGATGGCAAATACACGCTCGTTCATAAAGACAGCTTCACTTACCCTATAAAAGGTGTTGATTCTGATTCGAAAATGGAAACGCTGTACGCACCTTATCATCAACGCTTACGAGAAAATGCCAATCGCGAAATTGCGATACTTGACGGAGTCGACTTGGTTCCTGATGATGAAATACGCGGTATCCCTCAAGTGCATATTCAAGATACCGGCATCAGTGCGCTGTTTCAGGAAGCCAGTTTTTTCTACGCGCCAAAAGCAAACGTGATCGCACTGCAAATTGATAATGACCAAGCTCAACTTGATACTGGCCCAATCAAAGCAAAAGATATCGCGTTTAACTATCAATATGCTGGTGGTGAAATTACGGTTTACCAAATGACGGGTAAAGAGCTGCGCACCTACATGGAATGGGCCGCTGGGTATTTCAATTCCGTCTCGCCAGGCGATGTGACTTATAGCTTTGATCCAAAGCGGCGCGCATCGAAATACTCAACCAATGATTTTTTTGCGGGTGTCACTTACACCATTGATCTTACTCAACCTGCGGGTAAGCGAATTAAAGATCTGCGTTTTGCTGATGGACAACCGATTGATGATACTAGTGATATTCGGTTGGGTATGAATAGTTACCGAATGGGGCATTTGACGCAGAAAGGGGGTAGCCTTGAAGGGCGGTCATTCCCGATTATTTTTGACTCGGAAGCGGAATATGGCGAAGAGGAAGGAACTATTAGAAACCTAACGATCCGCTATCTCACCCAAGAAAAGCAAGGCCGCTACGAAGGGAAACCAATGCAACGTTGGAAGCTGGAAGGTTTGCAAGGGTATGAATCGGAACGTGCCATCGTGAAAGCTCTAATTAATAGTGGCCAAATTGATGTACCAAGTAGTGATGATGGGCGCTATAGCAATATCGCTTCGATCAATGTTAAAGCACTGCTCTTTAGCAATAAGGCCGCGGCTGAAGAGGCGATCAATGCGCGTATTTTGCAAAGTAGCCAAGCTTCTGATGCTGAAAAACAGCGTATCAATCGAGATATTGTATTGCTCAAGGCATTGAATGCTAATGTTTTAGATTAGCTAAAGTTTTAAATTAACGGTTAAGGCTCTGGCCAAAAGTCAGAGCCTACTACTTTAACGACTAACTCATCAATAACCAGAATCCAACACCTATCATCAATGAGCCTGAAATACGGTTCATTAGACGCACATTTTTTGAATGCCCTAGAGCTCGTTTTAACCCCTTGCCACCTGTTGCGTAAAGTGTCATACAGACAAATTCTGAGACCATAATAATGGACACCAGCAGTAACAGTTGAGGTGCAAGTGGTGCTTCACTATTAATAAAAGGCGGAAGTAGGGAGATCATAAACGCCCAGCCTTTAGGGTTAGCAATCGCGGTCACAAAACCTTGCATGACAAGATCCCAGTCTTTGTTATGGGGAGTGACCTGTGAGTCGCTACTGAGGGCGAGCTTGCCTTTTGAACGCCACATCTGAATGCCTATATAGCCAAGATAGATGGCACCGATGGTTTTGAATCCGGTAAAGAGCCAAGGGTAATTGAGCATAATCGAAGCCATCCCCAAAACGGCTGCGATGGAAACGAACGCCACACCGACGATCTCTCCCATCATCATCCATAAAGTTCGGCGATAACCAATACTCATCCCAAGACTCAGTGCCAATGTCATGCACATACCTGGAGTAATCGAAACAAAAAAGAATGTTGGTATAAATGCTAGAAGTAAAGTACTGCTCATTAATCAATCCGTGTTGAGAGACAAGAGCTCTAGCATACACATTAATTACAATCTTCACTATTTCACTTTGCTGTGCAATTGACGACAGTGCTACTTACGGATTGAAACCAATAAAGATGACCGTTTGGGATGATGAAGCATAGATAGGATGCACAGAGATGAAAAAAGCCGCATTGCTGCAGCTCTTTCGTTGTTATGGCTTACTTCTTACGATTTTTTAGTCGATTCATCATGTTCAAACGACGTTCTGCTGAGGCTTGATCCGGCTTTTCGTCATTTGGGTTGTTACGACGGCCTTGGCGATCTTTGTACGCCGCTTTTGTGTGAAGTTTTTCAATGTAGGCATCACGCTGTTTAGGTTCATAACCTGGCTGTTCAACACGGCGGATGCGTTGTTGGATAAGGTTTTCAACCTGAACAACAGTCAACTCTTCTTCGCGGCTGACAAATGAGACAGCATGTCCCTGTTTGCCAGCACGACCAGTACGACCTATGCGGTGTACATAATCTTCGGCGAGAAATGGCATGTCATAGTTAACCACGTGCGGTAGGTCGACGATATCTAAACCACGTGCAGCCACATCGGTCGCAACCATGATACGCACTTTGCCTTCTTTAAATTCTTCAAGAGCGCGTCGACGTGCACTTTGTGCTTTATCGCCATGACATAGCACGGCCTTGATGCCATCCAGTTTCAGCTCTTTAACCACTTCATTAGCCGTCTCTTTATAGTTCACAAATACTAAGACTTGTTGCCAATTTTTGCGGCCAATCAGTTCAGACAGCAGTTCCGTTTTACGCTCTTGATCGACAGGGTAAACCACATGCGCCACTGTTGCGGCCGTGGTATTGGCACGATCGGCATTAATGCGCTTGGGTTTGCGTAAAATATCGCCCGCCAGTTGGTTAAGCTGAGTGGATGTAGTGGCCGAGAACATCATGATTTGCGGTGAGGTTTCCACTTCCAGCATGATTTTACGCACGGGATTGATGAACCCCATATCTAAAATTCGATCTGCTTCGTCGAAAACCAAAAACTCAAGGTTGGCGAGTGAAACATTACCTTCACTTAAATGTTCTTCTAATCGGCCAGGGGTCGCGACCAAAATGTCCACACCCATTTCAAGCTGACGAACTTGAGAAGACATTTTATTTCCACCGTAAACAGCAGCGACACTGAGTTTGGTGTACTTGACGTAGTCTTTAATGTTCTGGGCAATTTGCGCTACTAATTCACGCGTGGGTGCCAAAATTAAGCCTCGCGCTGTTTTAGGCGAAGGTTGCTTGCCGCTATCTAACAGATGTTGAATAACGGGCAGTGCGAATGCTGCGGTTTTGCCTGTGCCAGTTTGCGCCGTTGCAAAAATATCATGCCCTTTACGAGCCTCGGGAATGGCTTGTCGCTGAATGGGGGTAAGTTTTTCATAGCCGCATTCAGTAAGCGCTTTAACAAGTTCAGGTGCAAAACCTTGAGATGAAAATGACATTTAACGGGTTCCTTAAGCAGACAGCCTACAGTTCTTAATTTTAGCCGTGCACTATATAGGATTTAGAGTGATTTATCTCACGTTTATCGTGATCAGTGATAAATTTCCTACATTATTGACCAATTGTATTTGAGTTCACAAATGAGATGAATTGGTGATTCATAGCGGTTGCCTATCTTTCTATTATGTTTTTACTTCAGAAGCCGATAATAAATGGTAGACTCTCAACACTTGCGTAGCATCATCATGATGACGCAGAAGTAATTAACCTTGATAAAGGATGCATAGACGCCATGGACAATGCAGATTTTGTACAGAAACGGCAATATTACCGCTTAAAGTATCCAAAGCGGGCAAGACCTACCGTAAAAATTGATGATCAGCTATTCCATGTCTGTGAAATATCAGAGCAAGGCATTCGTATTTCAATGCCGAGAGTGACTACCTTATATTGTGGTCTATCAATGTCTGGTACGGTGCAGCTACGCAGCAACAATACAGTCAAAATTGCAGGTCAAGTACTGCGCTTTCAACAAGATGAAGTCGTGGTTCAACTATCCAATGGTCCTGCTTTTAAGCACATGGTTGAAGAACAGCGTTATATTCGCCAAAGATACCCGTCTTACTTCTCGTCTTTACGTTCTGCTTAAATCAAAAACTGTCTGCGTTGAAACGAGCGGTGCGTGCTTCTGCGATTGTGCAGTGCGTGATGTGCATAAGTTCGGCGAGAGTGATTGATGGGTTTTGTTTAACAAGCCTTACCAACTTGGCTGATTTGGGTTCAAGCTGTTCCTGATATTCTGCCAGTTTGTCTTTGAGTCTCGTTATTAAAAATTGCATGGCCAGTGAATCAAGTTCTCTGAGCCGATTTGCCAATAATTCAAGTTGCGTTATCTCACCACTGATTTGCCAATTTCTGGAACGTCGTATTCGTTTCAGGTCGCACTGATATTCTCTCGCCAGCATTTTTGCTTTTTTCGCATTTTCTCCACCAAGCCGATGAATCAATGAGGGGAGGGAAATCGTGATGATCATAATAGCCATGTTCTTGTTTGAATGACTTTCCGTTATAACACGGTCTTATAAAACGGTGAAACCCCGATAGTTGGTAGCTATCGGGGTTTCGAATTTTTAGATTTCTCGGATGGTAAGGCCGATCATCTTTATGCAAAAGGTTGGATTTTATCCAACTAATTCCTTGGTAGGAAATTAGATGCGGATGAAGTCCATGTGCTCAACTTTTGGCTTGAACACGTGACGTTGAACGTCTTGTGGCTTAACTTTTACTTCTGCGCCATCAATTACTAGAGTAATTGCTTCGTAGAATTCTGGTTTGTCCATTTGGTTGATCACGTCAGAATGATCCAGTGCGATAGCAACTGGCGCTGCTTCACCACCGTAAACAACTGCTGGGAATTGGCCCGCGTGACGTAGGCGGCGGCTCGCACCTTTACCTAGTTCAGTACGTACTACTGCTTCGAATTTCATAGTTTTTACACTCAAATTAGTAAAAATAAACTTCACATCTGCAATGCGACCTTGCTGATGTGGTATAGCTTTGATAGTGAATCAATGATTACTAACAAAACGAGCGCGGATACTAGCACTCTATCTAAGATGGGGCAATAGAAAATCCCTTGCAGCATCGATTTATTGCAGTGTTACGAAGGACCGTGACAGTCTTTATTGTTTAATGTCGAGTTCGATTTCGTCCATTAAACCGAACGAAAAGTTAGCACCGCTTTTAACCCCCCCATGGTGCTGGTCGATAGGGTTAGCGTACCGCGATAACTGTGCGCCATTTCACTGACAATATTCAACCCAAGCCCAGATCCAGAGGTTGTTTCGTCTAAGCGCACGCCACGCTGTACCGCTTTGGCCAGATCTTGCTCAGCAATACCTGGGCCATCGTCTTCGATGTGGATTTCTACCCAGCCTTCTTCTCGATTTTTTGCGTGAACTCGAACCAAAGAAGCTGCCCATTTGTAGCTATTTTCCAGTAGGTTGCCGAGCATCTCGTCGAGATCGGTTGGGTCAACGGCAACCTCTAGATCAGAATCCAACTCATTAACTAACGTGATTTCACGCTGTGCGTAAATTTTGTCAAATGCCATAGAAATAGCATCTACCCGTTCGCTTGGATTGGCTTTTACCGCAAGAATATTCATTGAGCCAGCCATGCGCGCGCGGCCTAGATGGTAGTCAATCTGCTTTTGTAACTGTTCAATCGGTGTTCTGAGTTTCTGCTGTTGTGCGAAATCAAGATGATCGATCTCATTGCGCAGTACAGAAATCGGCGTTTTTAAAGCGTGAGAGAGATTGCCTGCATGATTACGTGCACGTTCAAGCAATTCTTGATAGTGGAATAACAGTGCATTCAAATCATTGACTAACGGAAAGACTTCTTTTGGGTACTCGTCACTGAGACTGGCTTGTTGACCTTTGCGCAATGCGGCCAGCTCTTTTTGCATTTTCCCTAACGGCCGTAATGACCAACTGACTTGCAAGCCAATCAGCACCAATACACCACTGAAGAGCAGACCTAGTATCATCCACAATTGGCTAATTACGCTGTTTAAAGTGTCTTGTAATGGCGCTTCATCAAGACCGATGGTAATGGTGATAGGAGAAGGGAAGTCTGGTAAGTAGATGATTTGTTCAATGACGATCAGTTTTTCATCTCTTGCGCCTTTGACGATGCTTTTCAAGCCATGTTTTTCGCTGATAAGGCGCTTATCCCACAATGAGCGAGAACGAAGCGATTGATCATGGCTTGAGGCCGTCCAATAAAGGCCGCTGTAGGGTTGGCTAAAACGAGGGTCGGAAAGGCGCGACGACAGCACTAGATTCCCTTGCGGTGTCGCTTCCAAGTTCGCCGTGATTTCATCCATCGCTAAGCGTAGCTGACTTTGCACATCATTGACTAGGTAGTCTTTGATCAGTGTGGGAATGCCAATTCCCGCCGCTAAAATCATGGTACCTAACCAAAACGTTGCCGCGAGCAGTAAACGACTTTTTAAACTGAGGCGCTTTAAGGCCGAGGTTTTATTTTGCATTAAGCTGGTATCCCAGTCCTCTCACGGTTTTGATAATGTTGTTATTGATTTTTTTACGGATGCGGCCAATAAACACTTCGATGGTGTTGGAGTCTCTATCGAAATCTTGTTTGTAGATGTGTTCCACCAGTTCAGTCCGTGAAATGACTTTGTCGGCATTGTGCATGAAGTAGGCAACCACTTTGTATTCCAGTGCCGTCAAGCTCACCGCTTGACCTTGCCACATCACTTTAGAGGTTCGAGTATCAAGGCTTAAGTCACCGATTTGCATCACAGGGGAAGCGTTACCTGATGCTCGGCGCAGTTGTGCGCGGATACGAGCGGTTAATTCCACCATCTCAAATGGTTTGGTGAGGTAATCATCCGCTCCTGCATTTAAGCCCTCGACTCGTTGAGTCAAACCGTCTCTTGCACTGAGGATCACAATGGGCGTATTGATGTTTTCATCTCGAATGCCTTTCAATACGGTGAGCCCATCGAGCTTGGGTAAACCGAGGTCAAGCACAATCACATCCCACTCTTCTGATGTGGCGCGATAGAGTGCATCAATGCCATCTTGTGATAATTCAGGCACCCAGCCGGTCTGTTCAAGCGCTTCTACAATTTGTTCCCCAAGACGAGGATCGTCTTCGACTACCAATATTTTCATGGTTATTCTCTATTTTTTGATGATGTCGCGTAGGTTCCTGCCACGAATAGCCATTAGTTCTAATGTGCTTGCATTATATTCTACGCGGATAACTCGGTTGTCATGCATCAGTTTTAATTCGTAGACCCATTCACCATCATCTTCATCTAACTCTACTTTGATAACTCGACCATTGAGTTCTTTATCTATCGTGGCATAAAGCTCAGACAATGGATGAATTAAACCTTTTTGAACTGCCGCGTAGACCTCGTCTTGATCCTCATCAATCTCTACCTTGGTTCCTGGCTTATAAGTGTCTTGAACCCAATCGTGTACATCACTGCTCGCAGCTAAAGTGGGTAAGGATAATGATGAGAGCAGCAGTAAGCGTGCGAAAGCTTTACCCTTTTTGAACAACATGTTGCGCCCCCTGTAAATAATAAGATGAACAGAGTATAAATAACCTTACATGAATAGAAAGTGAATCATCGGTTTTGTAGCTCATCTTCAAAGATCTTATCGCGTATTCTCCAAAATCGTCCCACTTTTCGCGCAATGACAAATTGTGGTGGACGAAAACGGTGTTGATGAGCCACCACTTTGCTTGGTGAAGATTGATCAAAAGGGCGATGCTTATCGGCTAGGTGTGGTCGCACAAATTGGTCGTGGAACACCTGTTTCTGTTTCTTGGTGGTTAGTGTCCAAAATTCGTGGACTTGCGCATCGTTCTCACCACGATAGGTAACGCGCAGTTGCGCTTTTCCACTTGCATCTTTATGTACATTCAAATCCATTTCGATACATTCAAAAACCAATGCATCTTTGAGGTTGAGTGCTTCTTTGAGCTTTTTATCAGGGTCAACCAGTGTTGTGTCACATTCATGGCAGATACGTGCGGCGATATCGTTGTCAGCCCCGCACTCACCGCAATATTTTGCTCTAAAACGGTAACCACAGTGTTCTCGTTCGCCACTTTCTTCGTCTGTAAAATAGCCTTGGCAACGTCGACCATAGTGTTCAAGCAAAAAACCAGCGGCATCGAGTTTACCCCAAAAGTTGTTATTAAAACCGCAGGCCGGACAGGGAATGGTAATAATTTCACTGCTGGGATCGGGCTTTGGCTCACCGACTTCTGGTTGATAAAGGTCATAGTTATTGCCCGCATAATCCAATACCAAACATTCGGTTTTTCCTGCAGATAAGCGTAGCCCACGCCCGACAATTTGCTGATATAAACTGATGGACTCGGTGGGGCGTAAAATCGCAATCAGGTCAACATGCGGAGCATCAAAACCTGTGGTCAATACCGACACGTTAACTAAGAATTTGATTTGGCGCTGTTTAAACTGCTTGATGATGGTGTCGCGCTCAGGGGTCGGCGTGTCACCAATGACGATGGCAGTTTCGTTGTTGGGCAGTAATTGCACAATTTCTTGGGCGTGGCGAACGGTGGCCGCAAAGATCATTACTCCCTGTTTTTGCTGTGCTAGTTGGATGATTTGTTGAACAATCTGTGGTGTGGCACGTTTCGATTGCTCAATCACCATGTCGAGTTCGGCTTCTTTGTAGCGCCCGGTATTGGCGGGTTTTAGCTGCGAAAAATCGTAACTGAGCACGGGGGCATCAACCATTCGCGCTGGCGTTAAAAAAGCTTCATCGAGCAGATAACGGATCGGTAGCTCAAAAATACAGTCACGGAAGAAGCGAGGCTCCTCACTGCGCACTTGGCCGCGAGTATGGTATTGATAAATCCAGCCCATGCCTAAACGATAAGGCGTAGCGGTTAACCCCAACACTTTAATCCCCGGGTTGAGCTCGCTTAAATGGGTGATCACCTTTTGATAGCTACTACTTTTCTCATCCGGTACGCGGTGGCATTCATCAATCACCAGTAATGAAAATTGATTTTTAAAGGCATCTAAATTGCGCACCACGGATTGTACCGAAGCAAAGACGACCTGTTGATCGGTCTCTTTTCGTCCTAAACCTGCCGCAAATACCGCGCCTTGCAAACCGTAGCCCTCATATTTGGCATGGTTTTGCTCTACCAGTTCTTTCACGTGCGCTAGTACTAAGACTCGTCCTTTGGCAAGCCTTGCCAGCTCAGCAATAACCAAACTTTTTCCTGCCCCCGTCGGTAGTACAATTACGGCGGGCGTAGTGTGATAACGAAAATAGTGGATCACGGCTTTGACCGAGTCCGATTGATAAGGACGAAGTGTGTACATAACTCGCGTTTTCTCTTGTTGAACGCTGGATAAAAACAGTGAAATAGATCAACTATTTCATTTTAGCTGCGTATAATACCTGACTTGATTTAGATGAGGTAATCATGCGGTTAGATAAATTTTTGTGTGATGCGTTAGGTGCGACACGTAAAGAAGCCACCAAGATCATCAAAAGTGGTGATGTCACAGTAAATGGTAAGACGCAGAAAAGTGGTTCATTACAGGTGACGCAGGAGTGTGAGGTGGAGTGGCAAGGTCGTGAGTTAATCTTGCATGGCCCGCGCTATATCATGTTACACAAACCCGCTGGCTACGTTTGCTCACATGAAGACGGCTTCAATCATACGGCATTTATTTTGCTCGATGAAGTGAATGTTCAAGACTTGCATTTTGCAGGACGTTTGGATGTCGATACCACAGGTTTGGTTCTGATCACCGATGACGGCCAATGGTCTCATCGCATTACCTCGCCAAAACACAAATGCGACAAAACCTACCGTGTCTGGCTTGCAGACCCTATTGAAGCGAATTATGTCGAACAATTCTTAACGGGTATTGAACTGCGTAATGAGCGTGAGCCAACCTTGCCTGCGCAATTGGAAGTCGTCGGTGAGAATGAATGTTTACTGACCATTCATGAAGGCAAATACCATCAAGTTAAACGCATGTTTGCTGCTTTAGGCAATAAAGTGGTTGGCCTTCACCGTGAGCGCATTGGTCATATTGTGCTAGATGAGGCACTAGAGCCCGGTGAATACCGTTATTTGACTGACCAAGAAGTGGCTTCTATTGGGGCTTGAACGGCCTAGCTTTACTGCAACTTCATTCCTTATTTATCTGGAGAACTATGACTTCATCTCAACCTGTTACAGCGAATAATACGCCGCACATTAGTTTTTTAC